>CBFGSN010000051.1:0-16272 GCA_965651435.1 uncultured bacterium
TATCGTCATCATCGGCGATCTTTGCAGCACGCTCTGCATTCTCACTCGACGACTCGGCCTTTGCCGTCGTTGGCTGCGCATAAGCAAATGCTGAAGACACAAGCATCAGAATTACAACGCTTAATCTGTTCATCGGGTATCCTTAAAATCATTGTACTACGGGAACAGGATTCCCGGCTCGACTCGTTATAATAACGTTGCGGGCACGAAAGTGTTTCAATTAATTCAAATGTATCAGTTGCCGATCACCAATGAATCTGCACTTCGGACGATGAGACTTCCGTCCGAAAAATTGAACGTATAAAGGTTGTCTCCGCTTCCCCTTCGCCACATTCCTTCGGATGTTTTTGTCAGTCCCGCACCATTTTCTATATCGACATTGGAATTGATCGTTACGCCTAGATCTTCCGGCAGCGTCAGCGTTACAGACCCATCGGTCGCGGTCGAAACGAGCTTTGAAAAATCGCCTTCGAGGAAAACATCGCCGTCGTTGGTCGTCGAATCGAGTTCGCCGTTAAAACCTAAAATGCGCACCAAACCGTCGTCGGCTGAGAGTTTGAGTCGGCCGGAACTGTCGCGCACATCGATCTCGCCGTCGCTTCCGTTGACGTTCAGCTCACCGGAAATTCCGTCGAGGCGTATTTCACCTTCGGTGGTTATTTCGAGGTCGGAATTCTTCGGAACGAATACCTCAAGCCGTTTTGCTTCGTGTCGGAAAAAATCGTCATCGTCGGAATCGGGAACGTTAATACTTATCGAGTTCCCATTCTGTGAATCCGTGACCTGATCGGCGTTTTTATCAATGGCTCCCATCGACGTCAGAACATAACGAACCTCGTTCTTTTCCCATCCGCGAACACTTACACCGCAATCATCCGCTTTGATCGTGATCTTCGGCTTATCTTTAACCACAAACGTTTTGGCCTTACGCGTGACGCCCGGTATCGCGTCATTCCATCCGAAACCGCCGAACTTAAGATTTACGGGAGGCATGCGAAATTCGCCGAGTTTCTTCAGTTCTTTCGCCATTTTTTCTGCGGCTTTTTTATCAAACTCCTGAAAGACGCCGATCTGGCTATTTTCGATCGCAGTCTTCGCCGCTAGCTGAGCTTCCTTTTGAGCCTCCATCGTGGCCTTCGCGATCTCCATGTTTATCTTAGCGGCATTGAATCCTTCGATATCCATATTTCGCGATGTCAACGTATCAACGACAGCCTTCGGTTTCCTTCCGTCTTTTTTACGGCTTATAGTAAGGCTGCCGTTCACGCTGTTAAGTTTTATCTGCGTGCCGCCGTCGCCCAGACGGCCGCTCATATCCCGTCCGATGAAATCACCGTCGCTGACCTTTAATCCGAAATCGTTAGAAATATTTCCGTTAAGCGAATTTGCACGAACCGTCGCATCCGAATCCGACGGAATGATGAGCTTTGCTTGGCCGCTGACGGTATTGAGCGACACGCGGTCATCGGACGTCAGGGCATCGAATTCCGCGACGATGACGCCGTTCACCGTCGAAATATCCGCGCTGCCGCGCATATCTTTTGCCGTTACCTGGCCGTTGACCGCGGAAATCTTTGTCGAATTCGTAAAACCCGAAAGATCGACGCGGCCGTTTACGGTGCCGATCTCGCTTAAAACCGCGCCGCGCGGTACCGAAAGTGTAAGATCGACCCGCGAATTCGCATCCGAATAATCCTTCATCCCGCTCCAGGTCTGCGAACGCTTGTAACGAACCTCGAGCGAAAAGCTGTCGCTATCGGCGTTGATCCTAAGGTCGATATCATCAAGGTCTTCCTTAGTCGCGGCGGATTTTACGGCCGTGAGTCGTATTTCGTTGCCGTCCGTCGCCTTCAGATCTATCGAACCGTTTATATTGCTGACGCGGACGGTTCCGCGGCTCGAAAAAGGATATGTCTGCTCGAACGTTTCTTTCTCATCGAACGTTTGCGCGGCATTTTCCGACACCTCCGGATGTTCGGATACTACCGGCAAAGGTTGCGGCACATCAGAACTGCCGCCGGCGAATAAAAGTCCAAGAAAGGTTATCGTATAGATCCAGGTCATTGTCTTATCTCCCAAAAAATTCGACTGTATAATTACGGGTTTTTCCGCTATCTAAATTGAAAACACCGCCCGCCGATATTTTGTGACAACTTGTTTTGAAAATTTATTGACACTTTTTTTGGTCGTCGAACGTACATTTTGCATCGAATCTTTCAGCTTTTGAATTTGATGTGGCGGCCACGGCCTCCGTTTACTTATACATTCAATTTTGCTAGATTATTTAGTTTGATACATTTAGGTAAGGTGAAGTAATGAACCTAAAGAATACGACGCTCAACATTTTGGGAAAGAACGAAAAGTTCGACACCGCCGCGAAAACCGGCGTGTCGCTGCACTGCCATACCGAGCACTCAAAAGAGATGCTCGATTTCGTTCCGCACTATGCCCAAAAGCTTCCGATAATAGCGTATTTTTGGGAGAAAGAACGCGTAAAATATGAAAAGCGTGAAGGACGGCCGATGGCTTTCGACACGGCGTACTGGTCGCCGCCGCTTGAGGCCGGGGAAGTGTACCGCATCGAAACCGAGCAGATAAACAACATCGGATTGGATGCGATAGTATCGCTTACCGATCACGACGCGATAGACGCCAATCTTAAGGTCAACGAAAATTTCAACAACGAGATTGCTCCTATCTCGCTCGAATGGACGGTGCCTTTCTCGGGCGGGTTCTTTCATGTCGGTGTGCACAACCTGCCGAAGGATCAGGCTCAAGAACTTACCGAAACGCTGCTCGACTATACGTTCAACGAAGAGCGGCACTCGACCGAAAACCTTGACGAAGTTTTCGCGATGCTCAATGAACTCCCCAATGTTCTTGTCGTTCTTAATCATCCGCTATGGGACATCGAAATGTTCGGAAAAGAACGTCATGAAATGCTGCTGATGGAGTTTATCCGTACGCACGGCCGTTGGATACACGCGTTCGAGATAAACGGATTTCGGGCTTGGTCCGAGAATAAAGCCGTGATCGAACTGGCCGAGGCAATCAATAAACCGCTGGTTACGGGCGGCGACCGCCACGGGTGCAAACCCAACACGGTCATAAATCTTTCGAACGCGAAAACCTTTAACGAATTTGCGGAAGAGATCCGGGTAGACCGCCGCAGCGAAGTCCTGCTGATGCCTGAATATGAGCATCCGATCCATTCGCGCCAGCTTCAGTCCTTTTCGGAAATATTGAAGCATTATCCTGGTTTTCGCGAAGGACGCCAACGCTGGTTCGACCGAGTTTTCTTTGATATCTACGATGGCCACGGCCTTCGCCCGCTGTCGGTACATTGGAAAAAAGGTGGCCCGACCTGGCTTCGTTGGGCGATCTGGACGCTCGGCGTTCTGGGCAGCCCGAAGGCGCGCCCAATATTTCGCGCGACACGAAAATCGGTGGACCGAATTCCGAAGAACGTAACGGCAAACTCGTTCAATATTCCGGAACTCGACGACGTCGCCATCAATATGTCGAGCGGGACAGAATCGACGTTATAAAATTTTTTTTGTCGCGACTGACTAATTGATACTGCTTTCGTATAATTATATTTCGAAGTTGTATCGACATGTGTTAGTTCGTGACAACCGCCCGGAACGGCGGTTTTATTTTTTATTGTGAAGAAAGACATCCGCATTGCATTCTTTCCGGATTCATATCTGGAAGTGAACGGAGCGGCAATGACATGCCAACGGCTGGTTGGATACGCCAAAGAGAACGGCTATCCTTTTTTGTGCGTTTACGGCGGCCATAAGAACGAGCGAAGCGTTGATGGTTCCGTCACATCGCTTGAGCTTAAACGCTCGCCAGTGTCATTCAAACTTGACGAAGATCTTGCTTACGATCCGCTCTTTCAGCGTCATTCGCGAAAGGTTATGCGCGAGATCGCCGCATTCAAACCGGACGTTATCCATATCACCGGCCTCAACGACGTAAGCATTCTCGGCTCATACATCGGATGGAAACTCGACCTGCCCTTGGTCGGCTCCTGGCATACGAACCTTCATGAATTCGCCGCCAGCCGAATGGGCAAATATCTTCGCTTTCTCGGTAAGAACACGGTTTCGAAAATAACCGGCGGAGCCGAAAAGGCGATCATGAGCGGGGCCGTTTACTATTACAAAATGCCGAAAGTTCTGCTCGTTCCGAACGAGGAACTTCGAACCCGCCTTGAAAAAGGCACGAACCGCGAGGCGAGATTAATGCTCCGCGGCGTCGATACCGAGCTTTTTTCACCGAAAAAGCGAACCTTTAACGACAACATTTTTCGGATCGGGTTTGTCGGCCGGCTCCGTTCGGAAAAGAATGTTCGTATGCTGGTCGAGATCGAAAAATTCCTTTTGGAACACGGCCGCAAAGATTTTCAGTTCCTCGTCGTCGGCGAAGGCTCCGAACGCGAATATCTCGAAAAGAACCTAAAGAATGCCGAGTTCACAGGCTTTCTCGAAGGCGAAGAGCTTTCCCGGGCATATGCGAACATGGACGTGTTCGCCTTTCCGTCGACAACGGACGCTTTCGGCAATGTCGCACAAGAATCAATGGCGTCGGGCGTCGTGCCGATCGTGACAAATATCGGCGGGCCAAAGTACATAGTGCAGGACGGCGTCACCGGATTTGTCGCAAAAGACGCGGCCGGCTTTGCGAAATATATCGAGCGGTTAATGGATCATCCGGAAGAGGCGGAAAAATTCCGGAGGGCGGCTCTTGATTACACGGCGACCAGAAGCTGGAAGAGCGTGTTTGCTTCTGTTTATGATGCTTATCAACGCTCACTCGAAATTTGGGCCGCGCAGCGGAATATAGAAATTAAATGACCAGGTCGGAAGACATCCATCGATCCATCGCCGAAGCCGATGATATAGAAGAAATACACGAGCAGGCAATACCGCTTGCCGAGGTATTGCGCAGTCTGCTCAGGCACCCGGCACAGGTCATTACGCGTTGGAATTGGAAATCGGCGTTTTTCGGAGCAATTCTCCGCGGTTCCTTTTATTTCACGGTCTATAAAGCGAGCCGCGAAAATTGGATCGTGACCTTAACGGCCGTGCTCGTCGAACTAAGCTTCCGCTTCCTTACGTCGGGCATTTCCGGTTCCCTTGTTCAATCATTTCGTCGTGCAACGCCGCAGTGGCTTGCCATGCTCGTCGTTACGATCAGCCTTCCGATCTTCAGCCACACGATCGAATTCTTTTCACACTATGTTCAGGAGAAATATTTCAGCTCAATATTTGCCGCCTCAGTGAATAATTCGCGACAGCGTGCCTTCGCGATCTCGGTACTTTTTTCGATCACATCGGCGATGTTCAACCTTTATGCAATGCGTCAGGGAGTGCTGCTTGTCGGCGCCGGTAAGGAAACGAAATCGCTCTGGGGAGACATAAAAACATTCCCGACCATCATTTTTGATTTCATTATTTATTTGCCTAAACTTATCTTAGCCGCTATCGGCGACCGAAAGTTCGGACAAGCATTGGGAATATTTGCGGCTTTTGGCGTGTTGATCGGAGCCGTGCTCGGCGGCTTTCGCGGCAAATGGTCGTGGGCGTGGACGACAGCGCTCGGAGCTTGGGCCATTATGTTCATTTGGACGATCATTGTTGGGATCGGAATGCGAATTTACAACAGCCGCCAGGCGTAACACTCGATGCCCCTCAAATCTTTACACATCACCAACTATTACCACAAGAATTCGGGCGGCATAAGCACGAGTTTCAATAATCTCATGGACGCTGCGGCCCGGCATCGACGCTACGTCCGTTTGATAGTTCCCGGCGAAACCGAACACGTCGAAGACGTCAATGAATTTGCAAAGATCTATTATATTCCGGCAAATTTCTCGCCCATTTTCGATAAGCGGTACAGGTTGATAATGCCCTGGCGATACATGCCGAACGGTTCGCCGATGCGCGGCATAATTCTCAAAGAAAAACCGGACATCGTCGAAATAACCGATAAATATACGCTCAGTTTGTTTGGCGCAATGGTCCGGCGCGGCAAATTTCTGGATTTCGGCAGATGCCCGCTCGTGCATTTTTCCTGCGAGCGAATGGATGATAATGTGGCTTCGTTTCTCACTCGCGGACGTTTCGGCCGATGGTTAGCCCGACGTGTCATGGGAGATTATCTGATGCCGTCGTTCGATTTCCATATTGCAAATTCTGACTACACGGCCGGTGAATTTTTCGAGGCTGCCGAAGATTCCGGACATTCAAAATGGTTTTTCAACAAATGCTGGCGGTTCTTTTCGGCCCCGCGAATTCCTCTGAAGGATCGTGTCTACGTTTGTCCCCGAGGTGTCAATACTGCGCGGTTCGGAACTCACCACAAGTCAGATGACGCCGTGGCGGACCTTCGAAAACGAGCAAACGCCCCCGATGACGCCGTTCTGCTGCTCTATGCCGGGCGTCTGTCTCCCGAAAAGAACATCGAGCTTTTGCCAGAGATATTGAGCGCTTTATCGAAAGATGGCATGGAAAACTATCGTTTGCTCATCGCCGGTGCCGGACCAAGATCAGAATGGCTTGCGGAAAACTGCGAGAAAGCTGCACCGGGAAAATCTGTTCAATTTGGACATCTGGAAAAGGACGATCTCGCGGAACTATACGCAAACACCGATGTTTTCATACACCCAAATCCGCGTGAACCTTTCGGCATCGCCCCGCTCGAAGCGATGGCATCCGGAGCGCCGGTAGTCGCTCCGCGGGGCGGTGGAATTCTAAGCTATGCGAACGACGACAATGCTTGGCTTGTTGAGCCAACAGGCGATGCATTTGCCGCCGCCATCCGCGAGATCATAACGAACCCCGATCTTCGTGAACAGAAAACCGCAGAGGCGATGAAAGCTGTTGAATTGAACACGCGCGAAGCCTCGACAGACCGCCTGTTCGCCGCGTACGACGATCTGTACGAACGTTATATGAAACAGCCGGAGATGTTCGACGGCGAACGCGATTTCGATTATGCTGAAAAGGTTCTGAAGTAAAATGTTGGAATTGATCCTCGCAAATCTAAGGGTGCGCCCTTTCCGAACGCTGATAAGCATAACCGGCGTAGCTCTCGGTGTAATTCTCATCGTCCTTTTTACCAGCCTCGCAAACGGCATGGCGAATGACATGGCAAAACGCGCCGCCAACTGGAAAGCTGAGATCGTTTTCACGCGTCCCGGTTCGATGACTTACGACAGTTCGAATGCCTCACTCAATGTCGGTTACGCCGACCGGCTGATGAAAATAGACGGGGTCGAATCGACACTTCCGGTTATCCGTTATTTCATGGCCGATTCACAGGGGCGTTGGGGCATAACGCAGATCGACGGTGTGGATTGGGAACCATTTTCTGAACAGAACGACATAGAGATCGTCGAAGGCCGCGCACCCGAAGGACTCGACGAAGTAGTTTTAGATCAGCGCCGGATCGAAGAAGACAGCGTAAAGGTCGGCGATACGATCGAACTTTTTGGCAAACATTCTTATAAGATCACCGGCGTCTTCGCACCGCCTTCCGGAGCGAGGATCAAGATGTCTCTTGCCGCAATGCAGGACGTTCTGCAAACAGAGAACTGCACTTACATTCTTGTTAAGGTAAAAGACGGTGTTGACCCCCAAACTGTTGCTGACCGCATAAACGCTGAACTTCCGGGTAATTCCGTCACTTTCACCGCGGACATCATAACGAATGCGACTGACCGTGTTCCGGCCCTTAAAACCTTCCTCCGTGTAATGGTCGGGCTTGGGGCGTTCGTAAGCGTGATATTCGTTCTGCTTTCGATGTACACGACCGTTACCGAACGGCGTAAAGAGATCGGTATTCTGAAATCGCTCGGTGCATCAAAGGGCTTCATCATCGGAGCCATCGAAGGCGAAGCGTTTATGATCGGCGTGTTCGGCGTGCTTCTTGGCTTCGTTCTCGCGATCGCATCGTCATTATTGATCGGCAAAATATTCGATCTTGCGTTCGAATTCAGCATCGGCTGGATCATTACCGCGATAACGATCGCGATAGCCGGAAGCCTTTTCGGCGCACTCTATCCCGCATGGCGCGCTTCGGTCATCGATCCGGTCGAAGTTATGGCGAACGAATGACCGGGTCCGCGCGGACCTAAAAACTTCCTTCGCCAAGGAAATTTTCGCGCACATAGGCGATCGTGTCGTTGAGAGTTTCCTGCGGGTCGCGCGGAGCGAAGCCGAGTTCTTCGGCCGCTTTGTCCGAATCGAAATACCAGAAATATTCGGCCTGTTCGACCTCGCTGCCGCCGATCGGCGACGCTTTCCCGAAATACTTGAACATCGATTCGACAACGCCGGCGCCGGCAGCAGCGAGGCTTTTCGGCACTTTCAGCATCGGAGCCGAAACACCCGACAGCCGGGCAAGCCGTCCGAAAAGATCGTCGAACGTCATATTCGCCGCACCGAGCAGATATTTTTCGCCGCCGACTCCTTTTTCCAATGCCGCGATAAAAGCGGCCGCCGCGTCGCGTACGTCAACGAAACTCAAACCGCCGTTCGGCGTGAACGCGATCTTTCGCGCTAGAAAATCCAGAACGATCTTCGTCGAACTCAGCCGTTCGTCGCCGGGCCCGAGCAAAAGCGACGGATTCATTATGACGAGTTCCTTTCCATTCCCCGTGAAATTTTCCGCAGCCGCGCGTTCCTGATAATACTTCGAGCCGTAATACGCCCATTTTGTGATGATATCGACCGGCGGAGCGAATGTTTCGTCGAACATTTCCGGCGTTTCGCTGACGGCGATAGTGCCGCTCGATGATGCAAGGATCACCTTTTTCACGTCCGCCTCGCTCGCCGCTTCGCACAAAATCCGCGTGCCCGCAAGGTGAACTTTATTCATCGCCGCGGCGTCCGCATTGTCGCGCGAAACTTTTCCGGCGAGATGAAATATCGCCGAAACGTCCTTAACCGCAGCGGCGACGTCATCGCCGTTCGTCACCGAACCTTCCAACGCTTCGACACCGGCATCGGTCATCCATTCCGGCACGCGCGAAGCCATTACGCGGAGGTTCGTTTCGCCCGCGTCCAAAAATTGGCGGACGACCTCCGACCCGAGGAAACCTGTTCCGCCGGTTATCAGTATCTTTTTCGCGGCTGTTTTCTTTTTCGCCATAATGCTATTTTGTCCGCCGCATCGGATGCGCTTCGGTGTTGAAGATCACTTTGTCGATATCCAGCGTCTTTTCCGGTGCGAACAAAAGATAAAAATATTTGAATGTTTCCGCAAAAAGAAAGCTCTGCATCGAATCGGACTTTTCTTTTGTAACGACGCTTTTCAGCGAGGCATAGCCGGCATCGGTGCGGCAGTATTTCACGAGATCCTTCCACATTGATTCGGCCATTTTCAGGTATTTTTCGTCCTTCGTTCTGCGGTAAAGATAGAACGTGGATTCGACGATCTCCGGCCGCAGCGGATATCCGGCGTGTTCGACCTTCATCGTTTTGTAATTGAGAACCTCGGGTTCGATGCCGTGCAGGTTCCACATCTTGAACGACGAATCCTGCAATCGTGCCGCACGCGAAACGTCGCCCGACAGCACGAGCACCGCAGGGAAAAATGCATCCAAAGCTCCGAATGTCGGATCGGTTCGCTTGCCCGTTTCCATATCGGCATGGCCGTACCATAGTTCACCGTCGCGAACTTCGTCCGCCAGATGTTCGTTGATGGCCGCGATCGAATTTTCCCACATCTTGCGGCAATCTGCGTCATCGAAAAGGATCGCACATTTCAAAAGGTATTCGTAATACGAATCGATCTCCGCGCTGATATGGCTGTCTTTGTTCGTCCATTCACCGGTTTCGACGTTTATGTTCGTTCCGACCAGGCCGATCTTCGAACGCCGCTTGTACGTTTCGACCAAAGCTCGCTTTGCTTTTTCGAAATAGATCTTCTTTCCGGTGTGTTTCGCGAGCGTGCCGAATTCGACCAAAAGCGTGCCAGTTTCGGCCGGATTCGTAACCTCTCCGCGGGTTTTTCCGGTTTTCAGATTCACATATTTGTACGGCAAACCGGTCGGCGAATCGAAGACCGGCAGCAGCCGCGTGCCCAGATCGTCCGCCAGACCGAGCAGTTTTTTGTCGCCCGTTATCTCATACGACGAAAGCAGACCGCCGAGCAAACGGATCGTTATTTCGAAATTCTGAACGTCCAAGTCTTTGTCAAAACTCAGGTTCGCAGTGATGTATTTTCGCGTCGCATCGGCCTCTTTTTTCATTCCCATCAGATACATCGTGTCCAATGCATCGACCGGCGTCATCAGAAGCGTTTCGCTGTACCAATCTTTGTGCGTCTTGGTCAAAGGCTTCAGGTCGTCGTGTCCCCACGCGTATTTTTTGTAGCCATTCCAAGCATGCAAAAACTCAGCCTTGACTTCATTCGCAAGTTTTTTGCGGTCGAGTTTATTAAATGCGACCTCGGCGTCGCAATCGAAGGTCGAGCCAAGTTTAAAGTCGATCGTCCCATCCGCCTCATCACCTCTCACTACGGTCAATGAAGCATACCCTTCATCCGAATCATCAGTCCGAGCACGCATAATATATTTGCCCGGGACAATATTGGGAATGCTATAAAAACCATTCACATCAGACTGAACATCAAAGATGGGCTTATCCGTTTCTTCAGATATTTTATAAACTCGCACGTGTGTTCCCGGTAGAGAATTCTCCTGCTTGTCAGTTACCCTGCCGAATACCTTTGATGCCTTTATCGACCAGACGTGCGGTGTACAAGCAAAAATATCTGCGGCCGCAAAAGTTGATAAAAGAACAAAGACAAGCAGGCTGCTGACCGGGTACTTTCGCGGGACCAGATTTTTGGTCCAGGCCGAGTCTTCTCTGTAAATTTGGGGTTTACGCATTTTGTTCATAGACCGCTCCGTCATGGATGCAGATTTCATTTATTCAACAGCACAGGTTCGCCAAGCCCGAGTTCCTTCAGTCGCGGCAGCTGTGTTTTCGCATCGCCGACGACGACCCAGACCATATGGTTCGGGTCGAAATATTTTGCCGAAAGTTCCTTGATCCGATCGAGCGTCATTGCTTTTACAATGCCTTCGCGCGTCCTCACATAATCGGGTTTCCAGCCGTAACTGCTGATGTCGTCAAGCATTCCCATTTTCGCGTTCGCGGTCTCAAAAGCCCTGGCATTGCTCTTGATCAGAAATCCTTTAGTTGTCGCAAGGTCCTGTTCGGTGAAGGTTCTCGGATAAGCCTCAAGAATATCTTTTATTAGCTGCAGCGATTCGAGCGTTACGTTGCTTCGAACGCCGCTGCCGATCGCAAAAATTCCCGTGTTCTCCGATCCGGAAAAGCCGGAATTGATGCCGTATGTGTAACCTTTTCCTTCGCGAAGTTCCTGTGTCAAACGCGACGCAAATCCGCCGCCGCCGAGAATATAATTCGAAACCACAGCCGAATAGAATTCCGCGTCGTTTCCTTTCAGCGCCGGAGCACCGATCCGCAGCACGGATTGCGCTGCATTCGGAACGTCATAAAAATAAAGCTTTGCTTCGGTCGGTGCGGCCGGCATCTTGAACGTCGGAAGCTTTACGTTCTTCTTCTTCCATTTCGTGTTCAGGCTTTTCAGCGATGCCGTCGCTTTTGCTTTCGAAATATCACCGACGATGTGCATTCGCGCGACCGAAGGCGAAATGTTCTTTGCATAATAAGCCTTCAGATCATCAAGCGTGATCGCCGCAACGGATTCGGCGGTTCCGATCGTCGTTTTTGCAAAAACGCTGTCCTTGCCGTAGATCGCTTCGTTAAATTTTTCCTGCGCAAGCGCATTCGGGTTCGCCGCCATCTGCCGGATCTGGCTGGCAGTACTTTGTTTCAGCAGATCGAATTCCTTCGCATCCCAACGCGGTTCCAGCAGCATTTCTTCGACCAAAGCAAGCGTCGCATCGTAATTTCGCGCAAGCGTATTCGCCCTGACCGTAATGCCTTCTTTTCCGCCGCCGAACGATATCGACGCGCCGAGCTGTTTGATCGCGTCCTCAAGTTCTTCGGGCGTTTTGTTCTTCGTGCCGAAGTTCATCAGGTTCGCGGTCATCGCCGCCGTACCTTGTTTTGTTTCCAAAAGCTGTCCGCCGTCGATCGTTATTTCGAATTGAACAAGCGGAACCTCCGAATTTTCGATCCCGTAAACGCGCATTCCGTTCGGCGAACGGCTTTGCCAAACTGCCGGTATTTTCATTTCGGGAGCATCGCCGTACGGCGGTTCGACGCTTCGGTCAAATGACGACGGCGTCTTTTCGTAATCGGCCTTTACATTCGGGTCAACCTCGTCCTCCGCTCCCTGAACGATCGGTTCGATGACGACCTGGGCGGGCGTTGAACCTTCAAGCGCGAGCGTTTGTTTGCCTTTTGGAACAAAACTCGTCGCCACGTAATTTTTTCCCTTGATGTATTTTTCGTAAACGCGCGTGACGTCCGCCGGCGTGACCGCCAAAATTCCGGCGATATTGTTTTCGATGCATCCGGGATCGCCAGCAAATATGCTGCACTGCGTTAGCTGAACACCTTTGCCCAGCACGCTCGAAAGCGAATTATAGAACTGCGTTTCCTGTCCGGCTTTTATGCGGTCCAGATCTTTTTGCGGAATACCTTCTTTTTCGAAAAGGGCGAACGCTTCGTCGATCGCCTTTGCAACGTCATCGAGGTCCTTGTCGGCGAACGCGCGTATCTCAAGCTGAGTTTGGCCCGCGAGTTCGGACGCGTAATTGTACATCGACGTCTCGTCCGTAAGCTTTTTACCTTCGACCAGAACGCGGTAGAACGGC
This sequence comes from uncultured bacterium, assembly GCA_965651435.1. GTDB lineage: Bacteria > Acidobacteriota > Blastocatellia > Pyrinomonadales > Pyrinomonadaceae > OLB17. The sequence continues at coordinate 12,833 of CBFGSN010000051.1, forward strand.
GCCCGTTTTCCATCCGTCAAATATTGCGTCAAAACATTCAACGCATACGAATCGGGATTGTACTGTTCGACGGTCGGCCACGCGTATGTCAGCTCCGGCAAACGCGCGAAGTTGTCTTCGTAATAAAATTTAACGGTTTCTTTCACGACGCCGGGACGTTTCTTTTGCGGTTCGGGTTCGGGGCCGCGCTTGATCTCGCTGAAATATTTCTCGACCCATTTCTTTGCCTGTGCCGGATCGAAATCGCCCGCGACGGTGAGCGTAACGTTATTCGGAACATACCATTTTCGGAAAAATTCCTTCACGTCGCCGAGCGTCGCATTCTGAAGGTCTTCGAGCGAACCGATCACCTGCCAGTTGTACGGATGATCTGACGGATACAACGCTTTGTCGATAACATACTGCGTATGTCCGTACGGACGGTTATCGTAGCTTTGGCGTTTTTCGTTCTTTACGACCTGCTTTTCTTTTGCGACGACCGGTTCGGTCACCGTATTTATGAACCATCCGAGCTTGTCCGCTTCGGCCCAGAGCATTTTTTCCAGCGCATCATTCGGCACCGTCTGCAGATAATTTGTCCGGTCGCGGCTCGTCGAACCATTCGCACCCGAACCGCCGATGCGCGCGCTCAATTTATCGAGCCCTCCTTTGCCAAGGTTTTCGGATTCCAGAAAAAGCAGATGCTCGAACAAATGCGCAAAACCCGTGCGGCCTTCTTTTTCGCGTGCCGACCCGACATGCGCGGTCAGCGACACGGCAACGACCGGATCAGAACGGTCGATGTGAAATATTACATCCAAACCATTAGGCAGCGTGAATTTTTCGAATTCGATCTTTAGCGAAGGCGTGTCGGCGGCCTCATTTTGGGCGATGACGGAACCGAACGGCATTAATAGCGATGACAATAGAACGAGCGTTGTAAAGAACTTCATACTTTATATTTCCCTTGGTCTAAAAGATTTTCATTTGTTTACGCGGAGCATCCGCGGTTTGTTTACAGCAAAACCGGAATTATTCATCGATGACCGGTTCCTGTTTTCGCGAACGCCGCCTTTCGGCTTTCCATTTTTTGCGGACGGCGGCGACATCAAATTTTTCATCTTTATTGTCGCGCATATTTTCGATCTCATGCTGGACGCGGGCCGCTATCAGCCGATATGCCTCCGCATTCGGGACGCCTTTTGTCATATCGCGAAGCTCCTCATATTCAAGCAGCCGGCCGATCTCCGCTCCGACCTTTGCACCGATGCTTTCGCGGGCCGGTATCGTCATTCCCTTCGGAAAGGCTGCGAACGTGCCCCAAATATGCATCGGCAAGATCCCGATCTTTTGGTTCAGCGCAAGATAACCGATGATCGGTTTGAATTCGGCGATCTCGCCCGTCGTCGAACGCGTGCCTTCCGGAAAGATCAGCGCGTTATAGCCGTCGCTCAGAATTCGCGTCACGTGACGCAGCGATTGCCGCAAACTGCCGGTGCGTTCGATCGGAACAAGCGTCGTGAAATTGTTCATATACGCACGTTTGTACTTCGTATCGAACCAATAATCCGCCGCCGCGACCGCAACCGTCTGTTCCGCGACGTCTTTGCCGAGAGCTTTTTTTACGAGTCCGGTGTCGATATGCGATGCGTGGTTCGGCGCAACGATGAAATTCGTGTGCATCGGAACATTTCCCTGACCCGTGATCTTTGTGTCGAGAATTTTTCCGTAAAGCGTGTCCTGTGCCAGATCGACGACCGAATTTCCGATGCGCCGAACGATCGACGGAATGTATATTTCGTCCTCGTCGTCCTTTGCATCGTCCGTTTTCGGTTCGTCGGCAAGCTTTTTGGACCTGTCAACACGCTGCACCGCCGCAAGCAGTTCGTGCATCGTCTGAACTTCGTTCAGCGTATCTGGCGAAAGTACGCGTCCGCCCGCATCTTCGACCGCTGCCTGAAGTTCGACGAACATCAGCGAATCGAAACCTAGATCGGAAAGCTTGTCATCGAACGAAACTTCGGCCAGCGGCCTGCCCGAAACGGCCGCGACGACCTTTCGCAGCCACAAAATATTGTCGTCGCCCTTTGATTCGATGACCGCCGTCGTTTTCTTTTTCGAACGTTCTTCGAGCATCCGGAGCATCTCAACGACCTCGCCGCGTTTTACCTTTCGCGTTGCGGTTCGCGGCAGTTCGAACGGCGTGATGTGCATTATCTGAACGCGTTTGAAGAACGGCAGCGACGCGCTCACCTCGCGAAAATGCTCCTCGACCTTTTTATTTACGCCGGCACGCGACAGCGTTATTTCGTGTTCGTAATCCGGCACGACCAAAGCCGCGGCCTTTTCGCCGCCGCCGTCTTCGGGCAGGCCGACAACGCTCATTTCTTTGATGAATGGCGATTTGCCGTAATGGTCCTCTAGCTCGTCCGGATAGATATTCTTTCCGTTCGAATCGATTATCACGTCTTTCGAACGCCCGACTATATAAAGATTTCCGTCTTCGTCGAGCCGGCCGAGGTCGCCTGTGCGAAGCCATCGGTCATGCAGGACTTCGTCCGTCGCCTGTTCGTCCTTGTAATAGCCGAGCATAACGTTCTGGCCGCGGGCGAGCACTTCGCCGACGCCGTTCTCATCCGGGTCTTCGATGCGCACTTCGATGCCCGGCAGCGGCTTGCCGACGCTGCCTTTGAGCATCTTATTGCCCGGCCGCGCGACCGTCAGCACCGGCGAAGACTCCGTCAGGCCGTAGCCTTCGAGCACCGTGAAACCGAGCCCGTGCAGATCTTTCTGAACCTTTTCCGACAGCGCCGAACCGCCCGAGATCAGATAACGCATACGCCCGCCCATGCCTTCGTGTATCGGAAAGAACACGATAGGGCCGAGATTGAACGGCGTATTGTCGCGGATCCAAGCATTGAATTCGATGACGTTGTCGGCGATATCCGCCAGCCAATCGCCGCGTTCGCGAAGCCGCGATTTTATGCGGCGATGAAGCATTTCCCAAAGCGCCGGAACACCGACCATTCCCGTTACGTGTCCGCGTTCCATCGCACGGCTCAGTTCTTCGCCCGAAAGTTCGTCAAGGTATGTTATCTGTGTTCCGTTCGCGAACGGCGTAAGGAAACCGGCCGAAAATTCGAACGTATGGTGCAGCGGCAGCACCGAAAGAACACCGTCCGTGAGGTCCATGTCGAGCACCGATGAGAGCATCGATATCATGTTCACAAAATTTTTGTGCGAAAGCATTACGGCCTTTGGCGTGCCGGTCGTGCCCGACGTAAATATCAGCGAAGCGACCGAATTGGCAAGGACCTTTGGCGGCAAAAGCGCAAGCCGTTTCGCTTCTTCGAGCTCGGACGGCATTTCGAAAACTTCGTCGAACGTCCAAACTTCCGGGATCGCGTCCGCTGAACTCCCCTCCTTAGTTAAGGAGGGGTGGCCGTCGCGTTGCTTTTTCG
>CBFGSN010000052.1:0-15837 GCA_965651435.1 uncultured bacterium
AACACGGTTATGTCGAGGTCGAAACGCCGATGCTTACGCCGAAGGCTACCGGAGCGGCGGCAAAGCCTTTTGAAACGCATCACAACGCGCTCGATATTCCGCTTTATGCCCGCATCGCGCCGGAACTTTATCTGAAACGGCTTGTCGTCGGCGGGTTCGAAAAGGTTTACGAACTGAACCGCAATTTCCGCAACGAAGGCATCTCGCAAAAGCACAATCCGGAGTTCACAATGCTGGAATTTTACTGCGCCTATATGGACGTGAACGGCATGATGGACTTTGCGGAAGACATGATCAAACGAGCTGTGATGAAGGCCAATGGCGGTTCGCTTGTTGTAAATTACGCCGGAAACGAGGTGGATTTTTCGTCGTTCGATAGAATCGCAATGAAGGCCGCGATTATAAGAGAATTTCCTGCAGCATCAATTGGGAGTCTTTCTCTTGACTCACTTTCGGACATTCGGAATCTTCGTCGAATGCGGGCATTCGAGTATGTTCAACTGGAGTTGGGAAACAAGTATCAACTGGCTTTGGAGGAGGAAGGACAAAATCCTTACTTTCTGTTGGATGAGTCTGTGATAGAGGAAATATGGAAAAAAACTGAATTCTTTGGAGAGACAATTCCGGATGAGCAACAATTAGAGGAGTTAGGTTTTGGGCAAGGTACTCGTGGAGTATTTGAGTTTGCTCTGAAAGGTTTTGCTATTTCTAATCAAGACGATAAAACCTCATCGGATTCAGCTATTGAACAGCTCTTCGAGCGATATGTGGAGATGCATCTTAAGCAACCAACTTTCATTATCGACTATCCAAAATCGATCTCACCGCTTTCCAAAGCGTCGCCGGATGATCCGAACATCGCCGAACGTTTCGAGCTTTTCATTAACGGAATGGAGGTCGCGAACGGCTTCAGCGAGCTGAACGACCCGAAAGAGCAGTACGAACGCTTTGTCGATCAAATGGCTCAGCGCGAAGGCGGCGACGAAGAAGCGATGGTTTTGGACGAAGATTATATCCGCGCACTTTCGTATGGAATGCCGCCCGCGGCCGGGATCGGCATCGGCATCGACAGGCTTGTAATGTTACTGACGAACAAACATTCGATCCGCGACGTGATATTGTTCCCGCATATGCGACCCGAAAAGCGCGTGCAGGAAAGTGAAAATTTAGATAACTAAAAGGGAATTAAAGAAATGTTCAAAGATACCGAATCACAGCTCGAAGGCATCAGAGAAATTTTTGAAACGGCAACGCGCGAAGATGGCTGGAACCTCGAAGGCGTAATGCTTTACAGCTACTATTTTGTTGATACTGACGCGGACAAACTTGAGAAGCTCGGACTCGAATTCGAAGAGAAAGGCTATGATTTCATAGGCATATTCGAACTTGGCGAAGAGGATTCGGACGAACCGACCGGCGAATATCTGCTCCATATCGATAGAGAAGAGACCCACACGCCGGAGAGCCTGGCGGAACGAAACGTCGAATTCGCAAAGCTTGCCGAAGAACGCAAGCTGGATTCGTACGACGGTTGGGAATTTGGCGAAGTCGGCGAATACGACGAAGAAATATTCGACGATGATGACGACGAAGAATAGTCCTTACGGCTTGAAGAAAAAGAAGAAGAATGCGGCGGCGTGTTCCGATTTAACGCCTTTGGCATAACCGATCGTTGAACGGGAAGAATTTTCAACCGTCCCATCCGAACGGATATAGCCGATGGTCGAACGCGATGCGTTTTCGACAGTTCCGCCGGGTCGGATGTAGCCGATCGTTGATCGAGACGCATTTTCGACGGTGCCGCTATCGCGAATATATCCTAGCGTTGAGCGTGATGAATTTTCCACGGTTCCGTCCGATCTGATGTAACCGAGCGTCGAACGCGATGCATTTTCGACCGTGCCGGATGACGAGATATAGCCGATGGTGCGGCGGCCGGCGTCTTCGATGGTTTGCGAGAACGCCGCGGCCGCGAAGATCAGGATCAGAAATGTTGCGGCTGTAACATGCTTCATACAAAAAACCTCCGTCAATTAGATGCGGTTTCTGTCCGCCGCGAAAAAGTTTTATTCGCATAATAAATGGCGAGGCCGAGCACGACCGCAATAATAATCGGCAAACCTTCTTTCTTAAAATCGACATTGCCGAGCAGCCACGCCGTCAGGCCGAGCGCGAGTACTGCCGCGAGTATTCCGAGCGGTGCGCGGAACGCAGCCGCCGGAACGTCGCTTCTTTGCCGAAGCACCGGAAGCGCAAGGCACGTGGTTGCATAAACCAACAGCCGCGTGATCGTCGCGATGGTCACGGCGGACAGAAACGTCGTGAAGATCGTCATAAAAAGTATAACGGCGGCCGTCGTGATAATGGCGATATGCGGCGTTTTCGAACGTTCGTGAACGCGACCGAAAACGGCCGGGAGTTCTTTGTGCTCGGCCATCGCGAACGGAATGCGCGACGTCGCGAGAAATCCGCCGTTCAGATTTCCGAGCACCGAGATAAGAGCTCCGACCGAGATGAATGCTCCGCCCGCCGCACCAAGAAAGCCTGCGGCCGCATCGGCGAGCGGCGTTTTGGAATCGGCGAGGCCGGGCAGAGTGCCGATCGCCACGATCTGAATTATCAGGAACAGAACGGCGCATAAAATAAGTGCGGCGAACAGCGCAAAAGGCATCGCCGTTTTCGGGTCTTTCGCCTCGCCGGCGGGAATGACCGCGGCTTCGAATCCGACGAAAGCGTAGATCAAAAGCAGAACGGCGGCGGAAAAATCGCCGGACGCGGGCGTCGTTCCGAAAGAAAAATTCCCGGGGCGGATGAAGAAAATGCCGATGGCGGCGAAAACCAGCAGCGGCAGAATTTTCCCGACCGTGAAGATATTCGTCGCGACGGCCGTTTGCCGAACGCCCGCGATGTTTATGACGGCCGTGCCGATGACAATGACCGAAATTATTAGGACGCGTGGCGCACCGGCATCGGCTCCGTCAATAAAGAAGCTCAGGTAAAGAAGCAGTGCGTTGCAGTTCGCCGCGAATGTCGCGACGCGCACGACCCAATAAAGCCACCCGACCTCAAAGCCGATCTCGGAACCGAACGCTTCTTTTGCGTAGAGATACATTCCGCCGGTCGAATCGAACCGGCTGGACACTTCGCAAAAACAAAGAACGATCAGCCCGACGATCACCGCACAGGCGATGAACGCGAAAAGGCTCCAGCTTCCGATCAGCCCGAAAACCTTTGCCGGCAAAATAAAGATGCCCGTACCGATGATGGTGTTTATAGCGACCGCCGCCAGGTCCCAGCGGCCTAGTCCGCGGATCAGTTTTTCATCTGCCATAAAGTGCTGTGATAAATATCGGGAACGGCAAAAGCGAGCCTGATGGCCGAACTTTTTATAGAGCCGTTTTTCGTTTATACTCTGAAAACCACTTCGGGTAAAGAAAACACAGGGTAATTATGAAAAAAGTCCGGGTTATATTGCTGCTTGCAGCGTTCGTTCTGTTCGCGTTCGCGTCGGTTTCGTTTGCACAGACATCGCGGAATTCGCTTGAGATAATTCCTTCGAAAAATTACAGGCCGCTGAAGATGACGGAGTCAGAAAGCCTGCAACAGCTGGTTGCCGAAGCGATAAAAGAAGTTCTGGCGGCAAACTCAAAGCTAAAACCCGAAGACATCGCGGCGACCGTCATTGACCTGAGCGATGCGGACAATATAGTGTGGGCAAATTCGCGCGGCGAAGCGCAGATCTATCCGGCCAGCGTCGTAAAGCTTTTTTATCTGGCCGCGCTTCACCGTCAGCTTCAGGACAAAAAGATCACGCTCAGCAAAGAGCTTGAACGCGGAATGCGCGATATGATCATCGATTCGTCGAACGAAGCGACACAATATGTTCTGGACGTTCTGACCGATACATCGAGCGGTGCGGAACTTCCGCAAAAGCAGTTCGATAAGTGGCAATACAAACGCAACCGTGTGAACCGATATTTTTCGGCGCTTGGCTATACGAATATCAACGTTAATCAGAAAACGTTTTGCGAAGATGCGTACGGCATAGAACAGCAATCGCGCGGATATGAAGGGAAGAACCGCAATATGCTGACGACGAATGCGGCCGCACGGCTGATCGCGGAGATCGCGATGCTCCGGATCGTGACGCCCGAACGGTCGCGGGAAATGCTCGATCTGCTTAAACGCGAACCGTTCAAGAAGGGTGTAAGAGGCGAAGGACAATCGACGGAATTTTCGGGGCTTGCGCTGATCGAACGAAAGATGACCGACGCAAAGCTCTGGTCAAAAGCCGGTTGGACGAACACGGCACGGCACGATGCCGCCGTCATCGAACTCCCGAACGGAAAGAAATTTGCCGTGGCGGTCTTTACCGAAAGAGACGCCAATAACAAAAAACCGATAGCACAGTTCGTCGGGAAGATAATTGACGAACTCGGAAAATAGGACCGGAAGAACGTAATTATGAAAAAGACAGCAGCCGTATTTTTTGTACTCGTATTTTGTCTGCAAAGTTTTGCTCAAACAATGCCGGCGGACGCCGACCCGAAAATTTGGGCGCGTGCCCTGAAACTTCAGAAAGAATCGATCGTCATTGATGGACACAACGACATCACATCGCCGATGGTCGATGAAGATTTTGACCTGAGCACGAGTTCCGTCGGGCGTTATCATCTGGGCGGTGACCCATTCCATACGGATATTGCTCGGATGAAAGCCGGCGGAATAACCGGCGAATTTTTCGCGATCTATGTTTCGGGCAGCACGATGAAAACCGGCGGTGCGATGCGGCGGGCAATGGACCTGATCGACGCGACGTACCGCGAGGTCGAACGTAATCCGCAAAGCCTGGTTTCATGTACGTCGGCCGCGGACATTCGCCGTGCGAAAAAAAGCGGCAAGATCTGTGTCCTGATGGGGATCGAAGGCGGATACGTCATCGAAAATTCGCTGTATGCGCTTCGGGATTTTTACCGGCTCGGCGTTCGTTATATGACGCTGACGCATAACGTCGCGACGGATTGGGCGGACGCTCACGGCGATCTGAAACACGGCGGCCTGACCGATTTCGGCAAAGAGGTCGTAAAGGAAATGAACCGGCTCGGGATGCTTGTCGATATTTCGCACGTCGCGGTGGACACGATGAACGACGCGCTGGACGTATCGACGGCGCCGATCATCGCATCGCATTCGAGCGCACGTGCGCTTAACGATCACACGCGAAATATTCCCGACGACGTTCTGAAACGCATTGCGAAAAACGGCGGTGTCGTTATGGTCAATTTCTATCCGTCGTTCCTGGACGCGCGGACGAATAAAGAAGAGAACGACCGCAGCGAACGGCTGAAGGGACAGCTTGCCGATATTCGCGAACTGCACAAGGGCGACCAAAGATCGATCGACGAGGCGACCCGCGAACTGCTGGACGCAAACCCGATCTATGTAACGCCTTATACGCGGATCGTCGATCACATCGACCACATTCGCGACGTCGCGGGCATCGATCACGTCGGGCTCGGTTCCGATTTTGACGGTGTGCCGATGCTGCCGGCCGGTATGCACGGCGCCGAAGATCTGGTGTTGGTGACGTACGAAATGCTCCGCCGCGGTTATTCGGAAACGGACGTGAAAAAAGTGCTCGGAGAAAACTTTCTGCGTGCATTCGAACAGGCCGAAAAAGTCGCCGGAAACCGCAAGATAAGCGCCGGCGGCAGCCTGGTAAAATTTAAGAAATAAGATAGTTCCGTATAAAGCGAAAAAGCCGTCCGACAAGATGTCCGAACGGCTTTTTTGTTCGTGCGGAATAGTCTTTATTCGCCGCGGGCAAAGGTCATCGCTCGCGGTGAATAATTCGTACGCCGTTTTTCGGTGATGCGGCCGTCGGTGAAATTGCCTTCGACGATCTCATAACCGAGCAGTGCGAACACGCGGCTGCCGATGAATAACGGACGGGCGTTGCCGTACCAATCGACGCACGATGCGCGGCATCCGTCATCGGTTCCGCCGCTGCGGCTTTCGAGTTCCCCGAGTTCCGTGAACGCGAGCGAATCGTTCTTCAGAAAGATAACGGCCGCCGAATCTTCGACCAAATGGCGGTATCCCGAGCGGCCGCCGCGTGCGATCGGAAGTCCGAGATAGCCCGTTTCACCTTCGGCCGGTTTGTAAAAGAACCCGTGGCTGCGGAGTTCGCCCTGTGCCGCGTTCTTTCGGACGAACGGATCGCTGATCTGCGGTTCGCGGCCGAGCTTTATCGGTGTGAAGTAAAGGTCTTCGCCATTGGTGCCGATAACGACGGCGTCTTTGCCAAGCTGTTCGATTCGGTCCACGCCGCTTTGAACATTGAGTTCGGAAACATCGCCGTTGGCCCAATTCACCGCGAAAAGGTCGGCCGAACGTTTTTCTTCGGGACGTCCCCAACCGCTGCCCGTTCCGTACAGAAGATAATTTCCGACAAAGCGGTTCTGGAAAGTATAGCCTTCGGGTTTTGGCAAATTGCGGTAGCGGTGATCGGGCACGATCGAACTTCCGTCCGAAAAATTATCAAGCGGAAAACGGAGCAAAGCGACGTCGCCCGAGGAAAATTCGGAACCCCACATTTGTTCGCCGCCGCCGTTCGCACGCACGAGCACGTTCAGGCGTCCGTCCGAACTTTCCAGGAATGAGAACTGATCGACCGGGCTGCCTTTTACGCCGACCGCGGTCGGTGCCGAACCATCAAGCGGCATTCGGTAAAGCATCGAAGACGCAATGTTCTTCGCCGCTTCGGTACGGTAGCTCCCATCGGTCGTCCATACGTAAACCGAATCGGGCGACACGTAAAAGATGCGGCCCGCAGAACCGAGTACAGCAGTGCCTTTGCAGTCAAAACCGCGGTCGGCCAGATCGCAGACAGTTACCGTATGAAGAGCCTGCGGCGAGCCGCTTTTACGCATCTGCTCGGTCAAATACATCCGCGATGGCGGAAGTATCGAGATAAAATCTTTGTCGGTTGCTCCCTGCTTCCAACGCCGAACGGCGGGCATACGCTCCATCGGATCGCCGTAGTAGCCGATGTACTGAGGCGTGTAAAAGATGAGCTTGTCGCCGACGAGCCGGCTTGCGTAATTACGCGATGAATAGTAATCATTCGACCGCAGATGATAAGTCGAACGGTACGTCAGCGAACCGGCGCCATTTATGTCGAAAAGATTCACCTCGGTCCCGCCGCGGCGGTAGCTGTAGCCGATGACGACGACCGTGTCGCGCGACACGAGCATTTCGTCATACCAATCGTTGCTCGGATCTATTCCCGGAGCATACGCATCTATCGACGCGACAGGCGCAAGCGAATTGTCGCCGATCTTTACGGTAAAGAGCCGTCCGCGGCGGAGAATAACGAGGTGTTCGCCGTGCAGCTTAACGATGCCGCCTTCGTCAACTCCGGCGTGCTGGGTGTTCGTGATCGATTCCTGTTCGTCGGCGGCCGGTGCGGAAGGCTGGACCGGAGCCGCGGTGGCGACGCTGCTGTTCGCGGTCATCGATTTGGATTCGGCTCGCTGAAATTCTCTTGCCTTTTCTGCAAGCTTTGAGAAATATGCCTGCATCTCCGCGTCGGATGCGAATGGCTTCATTGTTTTGACGGGTTTCGCGGCCGTGACCGGTTCGGTCGTCTCCGAACCGGACGCCGTCTGCATTCCACAATTCAGCACTGCCAACGAACCTATACATGCCGATGCCACCAGTAAACCAATAATAAGCGGTTGTTTCATAACTCTTTCCTCCGAAAAATTATCTTCCGGAAAGAGAACGAACAGCCACGACGGAACTTGCAGGGATAAATTGGAAACAAAAAAGTTAAAAAAGCCGGGAGCAGAGCGGATGCCCTGATCCCGACCTTTGATGCGAATATTCAGATCTGAAATTTAAAATCGAGATCTGAAATTTCTATGCACCGGCTCCGTGGCATTTTTTGAATTTCTTGCCGGAGCCGCAATAGCACGGATCGTTCGGTTTGACCTTTGGATGGTCGCGGACGAACGGCGTATGCCGCGCGGCCTCGGCACCGGCGGCTTCCGCGCCGGCCATCGCACCGGTAAATGCCATTCCGGCGGCCTGTTTCCGGGCACGCTGGCGTTCGAGCCGTTCAAGCCTTTCGCGTTCTTCCTGTTCATCCCGCGTGACGATCTCCAGGTGGAACAATGCCTTGGTCGTGTTTGTGTCGATGCGGTCGAGCATATCCTGAAACATATCGAACGACTGCTTTTTGTATTCGACAAGCGGATCTTTTTGCCCGTAACCGACGAGTCCGATGCCCTGTTTGACCTGATCGATAGAGAAAAGATGGTCTTTCCACTGCGAATCGATGATGTTGAGCATAATGTAGCGTTCGTAGGCACGAAGCGATTCTTCGCCCGCAAGACTTTCCTTTTCGGCGTAGATCGCTTTTGCTTTTTCCCAGATAGCGGCTTCTATCTCTTCGGGCTGCATCGTATCGAAATCGACACCGGCGTCTTTTAGCGGATCGATCTTGTAGATACTTTCGATCTCGGCGGCGTAGGTGTCAACATCCCATTTGTCGCGGCCGACCTCAGCAACTAGGAAATGCGCGGTCAGATCGCTGAGAAGGTCGTGTGCGACGCCCGTGTCGCCGATCAGATATTCGCGGTGTTCCGGTTCGAACATAAGCTGGCGGCGAAGGCCGTAGATGGTTTCGCGCTGACGGTTCATAACGTCGTCGTATTTCAGAACGTGTTTACGCGTTTCGAAGTTGCGTGCTTCGACGGCCCGCTGGGCGCGTTCGATCTGTTTCGAAACGGTCTTTGATTCGATGGCGACGCCCTTTTCCATTCCGAGCCATTCCATCATCGAACGGACCTTGTCGCCCGCAAAGATTCGCATCAGGTCGTCTTCGAGCGACAGCACGAACTGTGACGAACCGGGATCGCCCTGGCGTCCGGCGCGTCCGCGCAACTGATTATCGATGCGGCGCGATTCATGACGTTCGGTGCCGAGTATATGAAGCCCGCCGGCTTCGGCAACGGCGGCGTGTTCGGCTTCGATCACGGCTTTTGCCTTGCGAAGTTCTTCCTCGAATTGTTCCTCGGTCGCTTCGTCGGGATTTATTTCCTGCCGTTTCAGGTATTCGCGGGCGAGTTCCTCCGGGTTACCGCCGAGCAGGATGTCGGTACCGCGGCCGGCCATGTTCGTCGCAATGGTCACGGCTCCTTTACGTCCGGCCTGTGCAATGATCTCAGCTTCGCGTTCGTGATATTTTGCGTTCAGGACATTGTGTTTGATGCCCGCTTTTTTAAGTCTGTCTGCGATGAGCTCCGAATTTTCGACCGAAACCGTACCGACCAGAACCGGACGGCCGGTCGCGTGAAGTTCCGTGATCTCCGCGACGACGGCGTCCCATTTTTCTTCGAGCGTGCGGTAGATCTTGTCCGAAAGATCTTTGCGGACCATCGGCCGGTTCGTCGGAATAACGACTACGTCCAGACTGTACGTTTCACCGAATTCTTCGGCTTCCGTTTCGGCCGTACCGGTCATACCTGAAAGTTTTTCGTACATCCGGAAGTAATTCTGGAGCGTGATGGTCGCCAGCGTTTGGTTTTCTCGTTCGATCTTTACGCCTTCTTTTGCTTCGACGGCCTGGTGAAGTCCGTCCGACCAGCGGCGTCCCTGCATCAAGCGGCCGGTGAAATCATCGACGATGATGACTTCGCCTTCCTGTACGACGTAATGATGATCGCGTTTGTAAAGCGTGTGGGCCTTCAATGCCTGTTCGACACAGTGCAGAAGATCCATATTGATCGGATCGTAAAGGTTCGAAACACCGAGCAGGCGTTCGGCCTTTGAGACACCCTGTTCCGTCAGCACGGACGAATGATTTTTTTCATCGAGCAGGTAATCGCCCGTCGTGACCTTTGTTTCCTCGTCCTTATGCCCGAGTTCCAGGTGCGGGATGATGTCGTTTGCGGCGTAGTATTTATCCGTCGCCTCATCGGTCGCACCCGAAATGATAAGCGGCGTTCGAGCTTCGTCAATGAGGATCGAATCGACCTCGTCCACGATCGCGAAGTAATGATCGGGCTGAACGAGAGATTCGACGTCAAATTTCATATTATCGCGAAGATAATCGAAACCGAATTCGTTGTTCGTTCCGTATGTGATGTCGCAGGCGTACGCCTCCTTTCGTTCGGCGTCGTCCATGTCGTTCTGGATGCAGCCGACATTGAGCCCGAGAAATTTATGTATCCGCCCCATCCATTCGGCGTCGCGGGATGCCAGATAATCATTGACCGTAACGACGTGAACGCCGCGTCCTGTCAGGCCGTTCAGATATGACGGCAGCGTGGCGACCAGCGTTTTACCTTCGCCCGTTCTCATTTCGGCGATGCGGCCCTGGTGAAGAGCAAGTCCGCCGATCATCTGAACGTCAAAGTGCCGCATGCCCGTAACGCGTTTTGATGCTTCACGCATTGTCGCGAAAGCTTCGGGCAGAAGTTCGTTCAATATCGCCTGTTCGGCTTTGCGGCGTTCTTCTTTGTCGTCGATTCCGTCCAAAGCCGCCGCGATCTGTTCTTTGAATTTAACCGTCTGAGCCTTCAGTTCGTCGTCCGAAAGTTTTTCCATCGCCGGTTCGAGCGAATTGATATGTTCGACGATCGGCTTCGCCTTTTTCAGGAATGCATCGCTCGACGAACCGAAGATCTTTTTGACCCATTTATCTGCAAATTTGTTTACTGCCATTTTTCCTCTTTTCTAAAACCTGCGGCGTATGGCTTTCGCGGAAGCGAACAGGCCAAATCATTAAGATTGCCCGACCGTGCCGCATTACGCAAGCTTTGATATCAATAAAATTTCGGGTTTCCGGCGAATGCAGATGTGATCCGTATCGCCGCTACTTTGCGTTCTAGGCAAGCAGCGGGTCGATATCGGAACGGGGAAGCCGCGTGACGACAAAGATCTTTTCGTCCGCGTCCGTCAGGGAAGTGTGTTTCAGAATGGCTTTGGTGAGTTCGTAATTTTCGTCGTCAGCGTCGGGTCCAAAATGGGCGAAAACATCGAAAATTTCCGAATTCAGGTTCGCGATCGTGTCCGAATAGACCGGTGCGATGAACCAGCTTTGACCGCATGTAAATTCGGCGGCCTTGACGGGGATTATCCAGCCGAAAGCCGGTTGTGCGGTTCCGAAAGGGTGATCTTCGACGGCAACATCGAGGTCTTCTTCGGCCGAAAGTTCGGGATCGTTGTCGAGTTCGTCACGCATGACGATCTCTTCACTGATCTCAAAATTGCGCGTCATTGCGGCGGGCTGTGCCAGCACGCCGGTAGGCGCGCCGACAAGCAGCAGGCCGATATAGACGCCCAATGTCGTCAGAAGAAGAATCGAATTGTGGTTTGCCTTGTTCTGCAAATTAATTATTTACCGCTGTATTCTCGTTCGGGCTTTTCTGCGCTGTCGGGTCAATGCTTGTTCCGTCGTTCCGAAGTTCCTCCAGCTTACGCCGGATAAGTTCCTGCGCAAGAGCCTTAGGAAGATTAAAGTTTATCTGAAAAGTCTTTCCTTGAGAAGACAATTCCGCACGGCTTAGGAATTCCTTTTCGTCGGGCTTAGAAGTCAGCATGGATAAAGCCAGCAAACCGTTTAGCCCGCTGGCGGCACGCCTGGCATCGTTCTCATTCGGCTGATCGGACCGAACATTGATAATTATCTCTGTATCGGTCTGTTCCACACTGATAACGACATTCCTGACATTTTGTTGATACAAATAACCGAACCAGCCGGCATCGCTTGTCGCGAGCACGGCGTCCTGGGCCAACTCTTCGATCGCCGGGTCATTCTTTCGTCCGCTCGGATCAGGCACAATCTTCGGGTCGAGGATCTTGACCGTTTTTTTATCTTTCGCGAGTCCGAGTTTTCCTGCAATAACAATACGAAAAGGGGTGTCCAGATCCACCTCTTTTTTGTCAATTTTTGCGAGCGTTTCATTTCCGAGAACCGTGATCGGACGTTTATTGATATAAACGCCGTTCTTGTCCATTACCGCAACGCCTTCGGCATCGGTATCAGGATCGGTATCGGACGTTTTCGTCGGGTCTTCTTCTCCGTCGTTCTTCGCGGTTTGGTCGTCGGTTTTTCCGCCGTTATTTTTTCCGTTGACCTTTCCGCCAAGCGGCCGGTTCGTTTTCTTGCCGCCGGTGTTACTTGCGGCGTCGTCGTCGGTTTCGAATTTGAAGGGCGAATCGGGTATGTCGCCTTCGAGCGGATCCGGATTCGCTTTCGGCAGCACCGGCGTTTTATTGCGAAGTTCGTTCGCGGCCGACGTGCTCGGGTTATATGTAGGGAAACTCGATATCGGCGGGAAGCCGTCCGCACCTTGTTCCTGCATCATCGCATATTGTACCGGATTCGCGATCTGGAAATACCCGTCGGGATAGGTGAGCGGCGGAGCTTCGCCGCTTACGTCGATGAACGTGATGTCTGCATCCTCAAGTTCGCTTCTTTCATACGAAGCGTCGGCGTATTCGCGTTCGGTACCGAAAAGAACAGAGCCCATATACACCGTGTCCAGAACCTGGCAGACGCGTCCCACGAACGGACTGTCACAGCCGCGTTTCGTGAAATCTCCCTGAGCAAGCACCAGAAATCCGATGATGTTAACGATCAGTGACGCTCCGATAATTTTATAAAGATACGGCCCCCATTCCCACGACCTTATCTCGTAGTGCGAAAAAAGGCCGTCGGAAGCCTCAAATTCGGCGCGCTCGGCCCTTGCCGCTTCGGCGGCGTCCCGACGTATCTGTTCGTTTAATTCCTGCTCAAACATATAATGTCTGTAAATATTGCGTTATAATAACTTTCGCTGCCAAAACCGTCCTCAAACTCATTAGACGCAAAGGGCGGTTGCGGCGTTGCGGCATAAATGAAAATATTATCATTTTGGCCGCGCTAATTAAAGAAATTCCGCGGCTTTCGGCCGCATTCGAAACAATGGCAAAACGCCGCATCAACAAAGACCGAAAGAAAAGCTCGCGGAGCCGTTCCGGTTCATCCAATGAACGAAGAAATAAACGTCGGCTTGCAGGCGAAAGTTCGCGCGGATCCGTCGAACCTCCGCAGACGCTGGAACAGCTAAAAGCCGTCGAACGCCTGCTGTCTGGCATCGGCGTGCCAAAGCCGTCGCCGTTCAAGCCCGACGATTTTCAGATCGAAGCGCTCGCCGCTATCGAAAAAGAAGACGTTCTGGTGACGGCACCGACCGGCAGCGGCAAAACCTGGATCGCCCGCGAAGAGATCCGCCGGCTGCTCGAAGCCGGCCGCAGGGCCTGGTATACGACGCCGCTGAAGGCTCTGACAAATTCGAAATACGTGGAATTTTCGAACGAATTTGGCGAAGAGAACGTCGGCATTTTGACAGGCGACCGCAAAGAGAACATTCATGCACCGCTGATCGTCGGCACGACCGAGATATACCGCAACCAGATATTCGACGCGATGCGCGGCGGCACTCAGCTGAACACGGATTTCGTGATATTTGACGAAGCCCATTACATCGCCGACGACGAGCGCGGCCACGTTTGGGAAGAGGCGATAATTCTAACGCCTTCGCGAATACGGCTTTTACTGTTGTCGGCGACGGTCGGCCGCGCACGGGAATTTGCCGATTGGATCGGCGAAGTTCGCGGAACGCGCGTTCGCGTGATCGACCGTGCCGGAACGCGGCCCGTCGAACTCAGAGCCGCGTATCTTTCACAAGGGCTTCAGCTTTATCCGCTTCTCGGGCCGGACGGTTCGTTCAACCGCGAACTCCAGCGATTCGCGAAACAGCCGCGAAGGCAGTCCGGACGGCGCTTTCGTTGATCATTTTTGGCCGTCCGTCGGCGGTGCGTCCGCCGGTTCTTCTACTGCGGGCTCATCCGGCTTTGCTTCGTCGTCCTCTTTTTTCTCCTTTATCGAAAGAACCAGAGCGTCGATGTCGCTTTGCGCGACCGGCAGCGTCAGGTCGACGGTGTTTTCCGTCAGCGTAAGTTTTGCGGCTTCGATCAGGCGAAGGTAGGTCTTTTGATCGTCGCGGGTCGATGCCCCAAAAATATTCTTACCGATCATCATCAACCCGTCCAGCATATCGAAGATGCCTTTTGCCTGTTCGGGCAGCTCCGTGCTTGCCGAAAGCATAAAGGTTGACACAGCGGACTTTACATCCATCGCACCGCTGAGCGTTCGTATTCCGTTCAGCGTATTGCCTAGAAAATCGTTATCGACCGGAATATATTCGGACATTCCGGCGGGTGTGATCGAGCCGAATTTCGCCACCGCACCCGGATATTTTGCGATGATCGGCGGAAGCGCGGGGTCAAGTTTCGTGTCGCCGACGAGTGTTTGGCGAACACGCGCGACGGTTCCGAGTGCGATGGCGCCGTTCGGCATCGCTGCTATTGCTATTTCGTCGGAGAACGAACCGTCCACCTTTTCGACGACGTCTTTAGCAGTACCGGTCGCATCGGCCGCGGCGTCGCCCGCCTTTTTCGCTTCGTCTTTTGTGTCGATGACGATCATCGTTTGAGTTCCGACCTTTTCAACGCGAATATCTTTGTCCGCACCGGCACGCAAAAGGGCGACAAGCGACGCTCCGCTAAACGCGCCTTTGGCGATCACGACCGGTTCAATGCTGTATTTGCCGCCCTCGGTAGGTTTGACGTTCAGCCCTATGACGGCGGTGTCGATCGAACGCACGTCAAATCCGGCTTTTGCCTGAAAATCGTCGAGTCCGGCTTTCACCTTCGCGACCCATTCGGGTTTTGACGACAGAAGCGTCGGCAAGGCGTTATTCAAAAACCGTTTGACGTTTATCGCGACAACCGCGTCCGAAGCCGGCAGAAGCTTCAAAAGTTCCGCCTCGCCCGTGGTCTGTGCCGAAGGGAGCGTGACGGCAAAAGCCGCCGAATTGAACGCGAGCACCGCGATCACCAAAAGCGTTAAATATCTTGATCTCATCGATTAACCTCTGAAAAAATTTTATCCGATATCCTAACGTAAACAGATGTAAAAAGTTCGGGAAATGGTTGCCGCGTAAATAATTTACTGCCGGCGTGCCGCGGCTTTTTCCTTCAGATAAAAATGCCACAAAAGCCGAGCCGCTGTCGAACGGTACGGCGACCATTTGACGGCAAATTCGACAAAGTTTTGCGCTTCGGGGCGTTCGCCGCCCGCCAAGCGGTGCCATGCCGAATGAAGCGCGATGTCGCCTTTCGGCATTACGTCCGGCCGCAGCAGAGCCATGAGCAGGTAAATATCGGACGTCCATTGGCCGACGCCTTTTAGCTTCGTGAGTTCGGCGGCGGCTTCGTCGTCGTTCATTTCGGAAAGGCGTTCGAGGTTGATGCGGCCTTCGAGAATCGCTTCGGAAAGATGCCGCGCATACGCGGTTTTCTGACGGCTGAATCCGACGGTTTTTAATTCTGCGTCGTTGAGTGTCAGAAGCGCCGACGGCGTGACGCGGCCGAGATGCCGTTCGAGCTTGTCGAAACACGCCTTTGCCGAAGCAAGCGAAACCTGCTGTTCGAGTATGATCTGCAGCAGCGTCGCAAAACCCTGCGGCCTGTCCCACAGCGGCGGAACGCCGTATTTTTTATGAACGGCGGCCAGATGAACATCCGCCGCGGCGAGTTCGCGGCACGCCTTCGCAAGCGAACGCGATGTTAACGTTTTCGGTTTCATTGTTGCCAGATCTACGTATTCTAACAGGTTGATGCTCGAAACTCCCCTCCTTAGATAAGGAGGGGTGGCGTGTCCTCACGCCGGGGTGGTGGGAGGTTTTTTTCAGAACGAACCGTCCCGTCAGCCCAAAGCGG
>CBFGSN010000053.1:0-15687 GCA_965651435.1 uncultured bacterium
CCCAAAGCCCAAAGCCCAACCTACTTATCGGTTCTCAGTTTTATTCCATTCATATACTTCATCAGAACGCGTTGTCTTCGGACGACGCGTTTTCTGTTTTTGTTCGGGTTAAAAACGTTCAGCGGGCTCGGGATCATCGCGGCCAGGTACGCCGCTTCGCTTTTCGAAAGATTCGATGCGCTCTTCTTAAAATACGTACGCGACGCCGCTTCGGCGCCGTAAACGCCGTCGCCCCATTCGATGACATTCAAATATATTTCAAGTATCCGCATTTTCGACAGATCTTTTTCCAGGAAATATGTGTACGCGGCTTCGCGGCCTTTGCGAAGGAAATTACGGTCTTCGGAAAGATAAAGATTTTTCGCAAGCTGCTGCGTAATGGTCGAAGCCCCGCGCTTGAAGCTCGGCATGGTCGGGATCCAACTGTTCGGATCGTAATCGCCTTCTTCCTTGGCCTCTTTTTCGCCTTCCTTTACGGCTTCGTCCCACGCCTTTTGGATCGCGTCCCAATCAAAACCGTTGTGTTCGAAAAAACGCGCGTCTTCGCCCGCGAGCACGGCCCGCTGCAGATTCGGCGAGATCTGTTCGATCGGCGTCCAGATCATATACGGTTCTTTCGGTTCTTTTCCTTCGGCGCGTTCGTCCGACATACGATGTTCGATCAGCGACGTCGTCGTCGGGTTTTCGGTGCGCAGTTTCGAGATGCTCGGGAACGTCACCGCTTCGTAGGCAAGCCACACAACGATGGCACCCGCGAAGATCATAAAAAGCATTTTTGTCCAATACCACATAGGATGTTCGTAAAAACTTATCATAAATATACGCTTAAATGAACCGTAAAAGTTCCCTGCGGTGCGAAAAGAAGTTGAATTATATAAGCATTTACGGCTATGCTAAGGTGTCCGATCAAAATCAGCAGAGCTCGTTCCATATGGCAAAATACAAAAATGTCGTAGCAGTTATCCTGGGTGGCGGAGCCGGTTCGCGTCTTTTTCCGCTGACCCGCGACCGTTCAAAACCGGCCGTTCCGCTCGGCGGAAAGTATCGCCTGATCGACGTTCCCGTTTCGAACTGCATAAATTCCGACATCACGCAGATCTTTGTTTTGACGCAGTATAATTCGGCGTCGCTGAACCGCCATATTTCGCGGACGTATCGGTTCTCGACATTTTCGACCGGCTTTGTGGAGGTGCTCGCCGCCGAACAGACAAAGGAAAATACTGATTGGTTTCAGGGCACGGCCGACGCCGTTCGCCAGATGCTTCCGCACCTTCGCGATTGGCGGGTCGATACGCTGGTGATACTTTCCGGCGACCATCTTTATCGGATGGATTACCGGCTTTTTCTGAAACGCCATTACGAAACGAACGCCGATCTGACCGTGTCGGTAATTCCGTGCAACCGGGCCGATGCCGAAGGTTTCGGGCTGCTGAAAACAGATGACAGCGGAAAGATCGTTCAGTTTCGCGAAAAGCCCAAAGGCGACGCCCTGGATGAAATGGCAGTCGATACACGTAATTTCGGCCTGTCCGACGACGAAGCCGAAAGCCGGCCTTTTCTCGCGTCAATGGGAATTTATGTTTTCAATTACAAAAAGCTTATAGAGCTTCTGGCCGCAGATCCGGGCAGCGTCGATTTCGGACGCGAGATAATTCCCGCGGCGATCGGCAAATACAACGTACAGGCTCATTTTTTTCAGGGTTACTGGGAAGACATCGGAACGATCAAAGCTTTTTACGAAGCGAATCTTGACTTGGCGGCGGCACTGCCGAAATTCAATTTCTTTGACACCGAAGCCCCGATCTATTCCCGCAGCCGTTATCTTCCGCCTTCAAAACTGCAGAACTGCGACATCGGCGATACGCTGGTGAGCGAAGCTTGTATCCTGAACGGGCTTTATTCGCGAAATTCGATAATCGGGCTTCGCAGCCGTGTGGACGCGGGCGTTCGTATCGAAAATTCTATCCTGATGGGTTCGGATGATTTTCAGGCGCTCAGCGAAATACAGGTTCCGCCCGCTCCGTCATATCCGCATGTGGGCGTTGGGCAAAACACGATCATCAGAAATGCGATAGTTGATAAAAATGCACGAATAGGAAAGAACGTCGTGCTTGTAAATACCGAAAATGTCTGGGAAAAAGACGGCGAGAACGGAATGTATTACATTCGCGACGGAATAATCATAGTTCCGAAAAACGCCGTGATCCCCGACGGCACGACCATTTAGTTTCCCGGCCGCGTCCAACGTGCCGCGAAACTTTGGCCGCTTTCGCCAACGATATAGCTGGTTTTGGCACGCACGACAAGGTTCGGCCGCATCACGCGGATCTGTATCTGGCGCCGTTCGCCCTTTGTTCCGTTGGTCGCAGGATAATAACCCAGGGAATACTGCCGCCTGAGTTCTTCGGCAATGCCGGAAAATGCGCTGTCCAAATTCGCAAGCGTCGTCGCTTCGAAATTCCGCCCGCCGCTCACCTGCGAAAGTTTATCCAGATATTGCTTGCCTTTACGATATTCTGCCGTCGTCGAACCCGCAGGCGCGTTCGTGATGACACCACCCGGCGGAGGATCGCCCCCCAAAAGGATGCTGATGATCCCGCCCACACTAATTTTGCCCGAACCGCCGATGCCGCCGCTGCGTTGGAAACGCTGCGTGTCGTAACGGATCGTGTAAAAGATCGCGTCGGTTTCTTCGGCATCGGCGAGTGTGCTTTCGTAATTCGCACGCCGCGATGTCGTATCGACGCCGTCCGTGAAAAGCACGACCGCTTTGCGTCCCTGAATGCGAGCAAGCTCCGTATTTATCACGCGGTCAACCGATTCATAAAGGCTTGTGCCGTCGCCGAACTGCGCCTGCCGGATCGCGTTGCGGAGTTCGCCGCGGTTGTTCGTGATCGAAGAAAGAATGTACGTGTTCTCGTCGAAGGCGACGACCATCACGCGGTCGTTCGCCCGAAGCTGATCGACAAATGCGATCGCCGCGTCCTGGATCTCGTCGATCTTATACTGCGTCGAAGGACTGACGTCGATCATCAAAATAACCGTGAACGGCTGTTCGACGGATTGAAAATAATCGACCTTTTGCTCTTTTCCGTTCTCGAAAATGCGAAAATCCCGCTGCGTCAAACCGGTAACGAAACGGCCGTTTCTGTCGAGCACGGAAACCGGCATTGTTACGAGGTTCGTTTCGACGCGAATGACGTCGTCTTCGCCGGGATCTGTTTCGGCGGTCTGTTGTTCGTCGGTGTCGTTATCCGTACCGGCAAAAACAGGCGGCCGCCGGTCGCGTCGCGTAGTGCCGCCGTTGATGGTCGGCGGTTCCGGAGTCGCGACAACGCGCGGACGCGTTTTCGTCGTCTGCGCAAATATGCCTAAACTCAAAATTCCCAAACAAATAGCGACGCCAGCTAATTTTTTCATAGTCTTACATTCCCTCGCGATATCGGCTTTAGGGGAAAGAGCGCAGTTTTGATTAAGTATTTCGCCGATAAGTTGCTAATTTTTTAAGCGGCGGTCGAGCGCGTCGATGGCGAGATCGTGAAATTGTCGGCGGACGGAATTTATATTTACGAACGGAAGTTCATGGTGATGCGTGCGGTTCGTTAAAAGGATGAAAATACGTTCATTTATCGGATCGATCCACAGCGAAGTGCCCGTAAAACCAAGATGGCCAAAGCTTTCCGGCGGCATCTTTGTTCCGGCTGTCGAATCTTCGGTCGAAGCAAGCTGAAATGCGAACGAGCGGTCTTCGTTCAAGATCTCAAAATGAGTGCGGAAAAGCTCGCACGTTTCCGGTTTCAAAAGCTTCGTATAATTCGGCAAAAATTGCTCCGCTATGCGAAAAACCTCACCCGCCGTCGAGAAAAGCCCGGCGTGTCCGGCAACTCCGCCCATAAAATAAGCATTGCCGTCATGCACCTCGCCCCAGATCTGCCGAGTGCGGAATGCGTTCGGAGTCCCGCCTTCAGGCGGCTGTTTCAAATATCCAAGTTCAACGCACGTCCGCTTTTCGTATTCGTTTCCTTTTTCGCTTGCGGCTATGCGGGGTTTCAGTTCGGCCGACGGAGCATAAAATGTATCGCGAAGCGACAACTGACCAAAAATTTCGTCTTGTGCCGCGTCATCGATACTCTTTCCGAAAACCTTTTCGACAACAAGCTGCAGCGTGAGAAAATTCAGATCGCTGTATGTTATCGGATCTTGCCGCGGATTCGATTTCGCCTGAACGATCGTCGATCCAACATCTCGGCCGTCCGGCATTAAATAGAACGGCAGCCACGCCGGTAAACCCGACGAATGCGTTAAAAGCTGCAACATACTTATGCCGGAATATTCCGACACCGCAAACCGCGGCAGAAACTTTTCGACGTCATCGTTCAATGCCAATTCGCCGTTCTCAACCAACATCGCGCACAGCAAACCCGTTACCAGAACCTTCGTCAAACTCGCCAGGTCGTAGATCGTATTCATTGCCGCCGGAATTCTTTCCGGTTCGACGACGGCAAAACCGAGTGCGCCCTGAAACGCGATCTCGCCTTTTTCCGCAACCAGATAAACGGCAGACGGAAAATCGTTCGCGGCAATGCGTTCGCTGAGGAACGCGGAAATTTCGTTTTGAGCCTGAGCGTTCATTGACATAGCGGTCGCCGCAAAATAGACTTCAAAGATAAATTCACTCTCAAAAGAGGTTTCACAAAACTATGAGCAAATTCGAATCGGCCGATCTTATCCTTAAATTATATGACCTTCGCCGCGAAGCGACCATGCGCGAAGCTCGAAAATGGATGTTCACGTATTTTCCGGCGGACGTGGACGATTATATGAGAACGATGATGGATCCGGAGGTCGGCGGATATCTCCGTATGGTCACATCGTATTGGAACATGGCCGCGGCACTCGTAAATCACGGTGCGATCGACCCGTCGATGTTTTCGGACACGGTGAACGAACACGTTCTCGTTTTCGCAAAGGTCGAACCTATCCTCGGCGAACTCCGCGAAAAGATGGGAAATCCGAACGCTTTCAAACACCTGGAAACGCTTGTTCTCGGTTCGCCGAACGGAAAAGAACAGCTTGCGAAAACTCAGGAATGGCTGAAAACTATCGCGAATAAAACCTCCGAAGCCGCCGGATAAGAATTAAACGTTCAATCGTTCCCGGTGAGCTTTTATTTTCTCCAGAACCCGCACGGCGAGTTCGACGGCTCTGCGTCCGTCGGCTCCGGGAACGGCCGGCTCCGTGTCGTTATTTATCGCGTCAAAAAATGCACCGATCTCCGCCCGCAGCGGCTCGACGTCTTTTACGTCTAATCGATCGACGGAAATTCCCAAAAGCGGTATCGCCGCTTCCGGATCCAGCGACGTTATCGAAGCAAATTTAGTCGCGTAATCCAAAACCACATACGAACCGCGTTGATAGAACCGCGTTTTTCTGATCTTTTCCGTCCCGACGCGCGATGCCGTTATGTTCGCGACGGCTCCGTTCTCAAATTCGAGCCGCGCGTTGGCCGCATCGACCTTATCCGAAACGACATTTATCCCGACGGCGTGAATTTCCGAAACTTTCACACCGCTGCCGACCAGCCACTGCACCGCGTCCAGATCGTGGATCATAACATCCAAAACCACGTCCACATCCAGCGATCTGTTCGGAAAAGGCGAAACTCGGTGTATCTCGAAATACAGCGGATCGACCACGCGCGGACGCAGTGCGGCCATCGCAGGATTAAATCTTTCGAGCTGTCCGACCATCAGCTTCGCTCCGCTTTCGCGGGCCGCGGCGATCATTTTATCGCATTCGGAAATGCTCAGAGCCATCGGTTTTTCGACCAGCACGTGGACGCCTTTTTCCAGGAACGCGCAGGCGATCTCGCAATGCGTTTCGGTCGGCGTCGCGATCGAAACGGCGTCGGTTCTTTCCAAAAGTTCGCGCCAATCGGTAAAAGCTTCGCATCCGTGTTCCGCGGCGATCTTTCGCGCCGTTTCTTCGTTCGCATCGCACACGCCGACGAATTCGACAACGCCTTCGTTCGCAAATTCGGCATAATTTCGTGCGTGGTGGCGTCCCAAACTTCCGACGCCGACCGCGGCTGTTCTTAGCTTTGTCATTTATCTTTGTCCGTCGTTCGTTGTTATAATCGTTTAACATTTTCTTCCAAATCGGACGGAATAACAAATGGAAGCCCCGAAAGAAGCTCGATCACGAACGCGATATTTTTTGCCGGTCTTTACGGCGCTGGTTATTTTCGTTTATTTTTTCGGGCTGAATGTTCCGCTGCTCGGCCCGGACGAACCGCGTTATGCACAGGTCGCACGCGAAATGTTCGAACGCGGAGATTGGATAACGACAACGCTCGGCGGGTTTCATTGGTTCGAAAAACCCGCGCTTCTTTATTGGTATCAGATCGCGGCGTATCACATTTTCGGCGTGAACGAATTTGCCGCGCGTTTCGGTTCCGCATTAAGCGGGCTCGGAACGATCTTGAGTTTGTGGATGCTCGCGCGTTTCGCGATGCCGCAAAATTCCGCAAGTCCCGCCGACGCAAATTCGCCCGGCGGTTCCATTTGTGCGGATCGCGTTGCGCTTATTGCGGCCGCGTCGCTCGGGCTGATCGTATTTTCGCGCGGCGCAAGTTTCGACATTATTCTGACGTTCCCGATCACGGCGGCGATGGCGGCGTTCTTCATATATGATTCGCGCGAACGCGCGGGCAAAACTTTCCTGCTTCCGCTGATCGTTTTTTACGTTTTCGTCGGAATTTCGCTGCTTGCAAAAGGCCTGGTCGGAATAGTTTTTCCGTACGCGATCGCCGCGTTCTATTTTGTGCTGATGCGGCGAATGCCGTCGGCGAAATTTATTTTCAGCGTCGTCTGGGGAACGCTGATCGCGGCGTTTGTCGCGGCGGTCTGGTATCTGCCGATGTATCTGACGAACGGCTGGGAATTCATCGACGAATTTTTCATCCAACATCATTTCCGGCGTTACACGTCGAACAAATACCTTCATCCGCAGCCGTTCTATTTCTTCTTTTTCGTGCTTCCGCTGATGACTTTGCCGTGGCTTCCGTTCTTTGCCGCAAAGCTTTGGCAGATGTTCCGGCGTTTATTTTCGAAAGCAGGAACCGAAACCGCGACGCCGAAATTCTCGCCTGCGGAAGTTTTCGCGTTCGCGTGGCTCGCGGTGCCGCTTGTTTTCTTTTCGTTTTCGGGATCGAAACTTCCGGGCTACATTTTGCCGGCCCTGCCGCCGTGTTTGCTGCTCGCGGCAATGTGCGTAGATAAATTTATCGCGGAAAGGCCGCAGCGGATCGCCCTGATACGCGCGGCCGCGACGGCAACGTTTGTCATCGTCGTCGGGCTGATAATTTTCGCTCTGCCGCATTATGCCGAGGTCGATTCGGTCAAAAATTTGGTCGCCGCGGCAGCGGAAAAAGGTTATACGAATGAAAAGATCGCCGGGCTGCACACCGTTTCGCACAACGCCGAATTTTATGCCGCCGGACGCCTGATCCGCGAACCCGACGGCAAACAAAGAAAATTTGACGGCATTTCCGAGATCGCCGAACTCCTCCAAAAGACCGGCGAACAGAACATCCTGATCCTCGTCCCGTCCGAAAAACTCGCCGACGTCCTGTCGCAGAAAAACCTCCGCATCGAACTAATAAAAGACAACGGCGAAACGGCGATCGCGGCGGCGAGAAAGTGAAGAAAGTGAAAAGGTTGAAATGCGGGCTTTGGCCTTTGGTCTTTGGTTTTTGGGCTTTGGATTTCCTTTTTTTGTATTCCGTGTGATTCGTGATTGATCTCCGGGACGAAAAAAAACTCCCCTCCTGATATCAGAAGGGGAGCTGACGATCCGGAATGACGTTGATCAGATCTCGAGAACGTCGATGAGTTCCTGAACGGCTCCGGCACTTTTTTGAAGTGCGGCGCGTTCGTCGTTCGTGAGGTTGATCTCGATGATCTGTTCGACGCCGTTCTTGCCGAGTTTGACCGGCACGCCGACGAACAAACCATTGATGCCGTATTCGCCTTCGAGGAAAACGGCGCACGGCAGGATCTTTTTCTTGTCTTTGAGAATTGCTTCGGCCATTTCCACGGCGCCGAGGCTCGGTGCATAGAAAGCCGAACCGGTTTTGAGCAGTCCGACGATCTCGGCTCCGCCGCTTGCGGTGCGGGCGATGATCGCGTCGAGTTGGTCTTTCGGCAAAAGCTCGGTGACCGGAATGCCGGCGCACGTCGAATAACGCGGCAGCGGAACCATCGTGTCGCCGTGGCCGCCGAGCACGAATGCCGTGACATTTTCGACAGAAACGTTTAACGCTTCGGCGAGGAAACAGCGCATACGGGCCGAATCCAGCACACCGGCCATGCCCATAACGCGGTTTTTCGGGAATCCCGAACGGCGGAACGCGACCTGTGCCATTGCATCAAGCGGATTCGAAACCACGATGATGAACGCATTCGGCGAATATTTCGCGATCTGGTCGGTTACCTGGCCGACGATGTCCGAATTTGTTTTGAGCAGGTCGTCGCGGCTCATTCCGGGTTTGCGCGGCAAACCGGCGGTGATGATGACGACATCCGAATCCGCGGTATCTTCGTACGAATTCGTACCGACGAGCTTTACGTCAAACCCGTCGATCGGCGCAGCCTGCGCCAGATCAAGCGATTTGCCCTGCGGCGTTCCTTCGACGATATCAACCAATACAACGTCTGCCAATTCCTTGGCTGCGATCCAATGAGCGGCTGTCGCGCCTACGTTTCCCGCACCGACTACCGTTACCTTATGTCTTCCGGCCATTTTATACCTTCCTTTTTTATTAGTTTTTTAAATAAGAAATTATTTTCTCACAGATGCGGGTAAACACCAAAAACGCGCGAAAGCCGCCGAAGACACGAAAAAACCCGATGCGCTCTCCCCTTCACATCGGGTTTTCGTTCTTGGCCGGATCACTCCGAACCAAAGAGTTCGTACTTAAAAATCGATAAGCGGAACGGTCAGCGGCGCGGTCAATTCGATCTCAAATTCCTCGCCTTTGTCGATGCCGACGTTGCTGCCCTTTTTGAGCAACAGATAGCCGATGCCGCCTCCGGCACCGATGCCGGCTCCGATCAACGAGCCGCTGCGTGAACCGGACGCAAGCCCGATCAATGCTCCGGCTGCCGTTGAACCGCCGACAGCGGCGATATTCCGTCCGGTCGGCGTATCGGCTTTGAGCGGTTCGACAAGTATGCCGTTCATTTCGCGACGTTTGTTGGCAAAGAACATAGATTCAAAACTAAGCGTCAATCTGCCGTTCTTTCCGGCAAAACCGGCTTCGCGTGAACTTACGACGCGCCCCTCGACCTGTATTCCCGAACCGATGACGATGACTTCGCGTATCTTCACCGGCCGCGAAAGCTTTGCGATGAACGTGTCATCGACGCTCGAAAATTTCGAATTCACCGGCTGTTCCGAACGCAGCCAAATTCGCGTTCCCGCCGGAATTTGGTTGATCGGCGTTTGGCCGAAAACCGCCGACGCCATCACCGCCGCGAACATCAATATTGAAAAGATCCGTGTTAATTTTACGATCAAAGCCATTAGCCAACTCCGCTGCTCAAGCGAAAGCGGCAAAAGCCGTGTTCGCGAGCTATTACTGCAACGTCCGTGCCAACTGCGGCCCGGACTTTGGGTCAGGACGAATGGCTATACTTTATTCGATTTTCGCGATTTCGAAAAGTATTTTTTTGATCGAAACATAACGATTTCGGATAGCATCCATACCATTTGCTTCATTGCAGGATCGGATGTCCGCCGCCTTTGCTATGGTCGAGCGTCGCATTGAACCGTCGGCGGTCGTTCTGATAAAGAACAAGGTGCTCGCCTTCGTAACGGACGACGCGCGACACGCGTGCAAGGTCTTTGGTGTGGTTCGCGATTACGAACGCCATTCCGCGTGCGTCCAGCACCATTCCGGCCGCGAAAATATATCCGCCTTTGTCGTATTCCGTACCGGCGTATTGGGCCGCACCAACGGCAATGTCCGGCGAATAATTGCCGGCGGCGTCCTTCGTGCGGTCGGCCTTTGCGACAAAGATCGTGTAGTCGGAATATTTCAGGCTTTTCTTATAACGATTTTTGCGCGCGACGGCGAAAAGATCGGTCAGGCCGCTGTCGATCGCACGCAGCATAGCCGCAGAAGGCTTCGAAACCGCGTAGATCTTTGCCCCTTTCGGCGTTTTCGTCGAATAAGAAAAACGGTCGCCCGTTATTCGCGTTGCGGCCGACGAAAGTCCGCGGCTTTGAGCCTCTGCGGACTGAACGGCCACGAGTCCGACGGCCGCCAAAATGAACATCAATACCAGATTTCTCATATTCTGCCTCCGGAAGCCTACCCAGCAATCTATATACCAAACTACACGCGACATGGCGCCAAGAGATACCGGGCATGTAATCTGGCAGTTGATTTTCAATTATGCTAATCTCATAAATCGTGCTGGGGTGGCGGAATTGGTAGACGCCCAGGACTTAAAATCCTGTGTCCTTAGGGGCGTGCGGGTTCGATCCCCGCCCTCAGCACCATCAAAATTTCGTTCGGGCGGAGCGATCTCTTCGGGCCGCGGTTACTCAATGAATTTTCTTGATACGCTCACGAAGACAGGGAAGTCTTCTTCGGGTTCACTTTCGTAGATGTCGCTGCTTTTCACGAAAGCGGCGCTCCACGTTCCGCATTTTGCATTCGAATTTAAAGCTCTTTCAGCCTTTTCGACATTTTGCCGCATTTTCATAGAGGGAGCGGAAATATAATCACCGATAATGAAGTTCGCGGCATTTGTGTCACAATCGGCGGGTTTTTGCAGTATTGAATCAAACTCAGCCGTCGTCGTTGGCCGAGAGCCCACAAATCGGACACCATCGACCGGAATCTCGGAATTGACGTCTAATTTTACTCCGTTTCCAACGAGCCAGTATTCGACAGTATTGAAGCGTTCATTCCTGCTTTTACAACCCGAATAGACAGCATAAAACACCTCGCCTTTGTAGTGATATCGCTTCAGACCGGCGTTGATGCCGATCTCCTCATTCGCTGTCACGCCGATTCCTGCGCTAAGAGCGATAGCGGGGAGAATATCATCTTGCGAACATATCCGTAGAACGACGCGGGTCTTCTCGCCGGAAAGCGCGAGTCTGTTCGCAATTCGATAATTGAATTCGAGTATGTCGCCGTCCGAAAATTTTCCGAGGAGTTCCGGCTTCGGACTCTGGGCACTGACGGTGCCAACAGCGAAAGCCACCGTACATAAAGTGAAGATGAATTTAATGAACACCCTTTTTACTCCGTTCGCGCTTCAGCGGGAACTGAATACGCTGTCGATATATGCTAATATCGAAGTGCAGTTTCTGTAAAGTATCGATGGAAAATCTTGTCTGGATAATCTGGCTTGTCGTTGCGGTCGTGCTGATCCTGGCCGAAGCCTTTACGATGGGTTTTGTGTTGTTGTGGTTCGGCGTCGGGGCATTGGCGGCGGCGGCATTGGCATTTGCGGGCTTTGGTTTCGCGTGGCAATTCGCGGTTTTCGCGGTCGTTTCGGTCGCACTGACGGCGATGTCGCGGACCATTTTTTCGCGTTACCTGATCGGCGACCACGAAGCGCATGCAAAGATGGGCGTGGAATCTTTGCCGGGCCGCATCGGTACCGTTACGGAAGCTAGCCGCGGTGCGCTTCGCGAAGGCGCGGTAAAAGTTTACGGATCGACGTGGACGGCATTTCCGCTCGATGATGAGATGGAATTGAAAGAAGGCGAAAAGGTCGAGGTCGCCTATGTCGAAGGAGCGTCGCTTTACGTTCGGCCCGTGCCGAAAGAGCGGCTCGGTTGGCGGAGTGAAGATTAGATTATCTCGGCGGTGTCTTCGTCGGTTTCCTCAAGATCCTGGTCCATCGTATCGTGAATATTTCCCAGATCCAGAATTTCCAACTGTAATTCTTCCGTTTCGGTTTGGGCAAGTTCTTCGCCGGTTATTTTGGCGAGAATTACGGTGATATTGTCTTCGCCGCCGGCATCGTTCGCTTCGGTAACGAGGTCGGCGCAGGCCATTTCCAGATCTTCGTAATGTTCGACGACGATCCGCTGCATTGATGCCGCATTGACCTTGTTCGAAAGCCCGTCGCTGCATATCAAAAGAACATCGCCCTGCTGCGGCGTGAACCGTGCCGGAACAGGGAATATTTCGTTCTGGGCACCGAGCGCCTGCAAAATTACGTTCTTCAGCGTATGTGTTTCGGCTTCTTCGGGTGAGATCTGTTGGGCGTCGATAAGCTGTTGGACAAGCGATTGATCTTTCGTGATCTGATATATCTTCGAA
Source organism: uncultured bacterium (assembly GCA_965651435.1). GTDB lineage: Bacteria > Acidobacteriota > Blastocatellia > Pyrinomonadales > Pyrinomonadaceae > OLB17. Next base: position 12,350 of record CBFGSN010000053.1, read on the forward strand.
TTTCGGATCAGGTACGCGCGGCTGTCGCCGACCTGAACGATATCGACGGTTCTCGGCGAAATTCCGATGCCGGTAAAGGTTGCTCCCATGCCCTGATATTGGGCTTCGGTGCGTCCCTGATGATGGATCAGGGAATTGGCAAAAACGGTCGCGTGATATAGTTTCGTTATCAGATAGCGATCGTATTCTTCGGCAGTGAGTGTTTTATCGACGTCCTCTTTCAGCAGCTCGCTGGAAACTGTTTCGACCGCCATTTTACTGGCGACCTCGCCGGCGAGGGCTCCGCCCATTCCGTCGGACACGGCGATTATCACGCCGTTGTCATCGACATCAAAACTTTGCGATTCGATAACGAATTCTTCGTCAACGTGAGTATTCGTCCAGGCTTTGGACCGGGAGATGTTCAGCAGGAGATAGTTATCCTCATTGCCGCGTCGTACGCGGCCTACGTGAGAAGTGGCATGTATCTCGACATTTACCATAGTCGTAAACGGTTCGGAACGGCCATGCGGCCCGTTTTATCGAAGCGCGTTGTCCAGATCCTCTATTATATCTTCGATATCCTCAATACCAACCGAAACACGCACCAGTCCGTCCGTAATACCCAACTTCTGACGTTTTTCCGGGGGAACGGCGGCATGCGTCATAGACGCGGGGTGCGAGATCAATGATTCCACACCGCCGAGGCTTTCGCCCAATGTACACAGTTTGACGCTTTCGAGAACTTTTTTTGCATTAGCGAACGAACCCGTATCGAACGCGACCATTCCGCCGAAACCCGATTGCTGCCGTTTCGCCAGCTCGTGCTGCGGGTGCGAAGCGAGCCCCGGGTAATATACCTTCTGCACGGCCGGATGTTCCTCTAAAAACGCCGCGACGGCGCGGCCATTGCGGTCATGCGCTTCCATACGAACGGCAAGCGTTTTCGTTCCGCGAAGCACAAGGAACGAATCGAACGGCGAAAGGATAGAACCAATGCTGTTCTGAACGAACTTTATCCATTCGGCATCTTTTTCGTCATTCAGGGCAACAAATCCGCCGACGCTGTCCGAATGGCCGTTCAGATATTTGGTCGTCGAATGAACGACGATATCCACGCCGTGCGAGATCGGCTGCTGAAAATACGGCGACATGAATGTGTTGTCGCAAACGGCTTTTGCTCCGTGGGCGTGGGCGATGTCGGCAACGCCTTTTAGATCGGTGACGCTCATCACCGGGTTTGTGGGTGTTTCGACGAACACAAGTTTTGTGTTCGGACGCATTGATTGTTCCAGCGCCGAAAGATCCGTCGTGTCCACCAGGTCGAAAACGACCTCGTATCGGCTGAGAACTTTGTCAAAAAGCCGAAACGTGCCGCCGTAAGTATTATCGCCCAAAACGACGTGGTCGCCGGCCTGAACCAGTTTCAGAACGGCATCGATCGCCGCCATTCCGGATGCGAACGCAAAGCCGAATTTGGCGCCTTCGAGCGCGGCAATGTTCTTTTCTAAAGCGGAGCGCGTCGGGTTTTGGGTGCGGGCATATTCAAAGCCTTTGTGCACACCCAAAGCTTCCTGAGCGAACGTCGAGGTCTGGTATATCGGAACGCTCACCGCGCCGGTGGCAGCATCCGGTTCGTTTCCGGCATGGATAGCGGTTGTCGAAAAACCCATAGCTATTTTGCAGGTCGAATCTTGAACGAAGGCCGTGACAGCGTCAAAACCGAACGAAACAAGCATGAACTAGAGGTTTTATCCTAACTTGCGGATTTAAAAAATGCAAACGCAAAGATTACGGCAGGCGGGTGCGGGCGTAACTTATTTTTAAGCGTTGTAAATGCCGTAAAAATTCTGCCGATGCTCGGCTCCGTTTCACCTTATTCCAAAAGTTATGTAGTATAGTTTTTCATTAGAAAAACGTATGGACATCAATCAACTCGAAGTGCTGGTAACGGTCGCGAAAGAAAAAAGCTTTTCGCGCGCGGCCGAGGTTCTGGGACGCACGCAGCCGGCCGTCAGCCAGGCGGTCCGCCGGCTGGAGCAGGAAGCGGGCGAAAAACTTTTCGACCGTTCGTCAAAAGACGGTACGCTCACGCTCGCCGGTGAGATACTTTTCGAATACGCGCGGCAGATACTGAACCTCCGCAAAAACGCATCGCGCGACCTGCGCGAAATGCGCGAGCTTCACCGGGGCCGCGTTACGATCAGCGCCAATGAACACACGGTGTTCTTTCTTTTGCCGATAATCGAACGTTTTCGCGCCCAGTATCCGAACATAAAGGTCGAGGTCCGCCGCGGCGTCGCCAGCCGCATTCCGAAAGAGATAACGGCTCGCGAGGTCGAACTCGGCATCATATCGTTCAAACCGAAAGACCCGTCGCTGCGTTCGATGACGGTTTTTACGGATCACCTGGTCCTGATAGTTTCGCCCGAGCACGAATTCGCCGGACGTTCGCGCGTTTCGGTCAAAGACCTCGGCAGTCAGGATTTCATCGCGCACAATGCCGTTTCGCCCTATCGCCAGATGGTCGTCGAAACATTTGAAAAGCAGAACACGCCGCTTCGCATCGCGGTCGAACTGCCGTCGCTTGAGGCAATAAAACGCCTGGTCGAAACAGGCTCCGGCGTCGCTTTGGTGCCGAAAATGACGGCGCAATCGGAGATCGACAACGGCACGCTCGTCGGCGTTTCCGTGCCCGAAATGAAGTTCGTCCGCAAACTCAATATCATCTATCGCCGAAACGCCGCTCTCTCTCACGCCGCCGCCGCATTCCTCGAAACCGCAAAGAAAATGAACGCGGGATGAAAAGCCCACCGTTTAGCAAACGGTCTTTGGCCGCTTTCCGGACGAATCGCATTAATTGTTAATTGTAAATTGGCTCAAATGTTAATTGGTTATTGCTGGCTTTTGACCGCTTTTAATTTGAAGGTTTTCGGATCGACAGTATATTTTTCGATACCCGGAATACTTGGGCAGCAGCTTCCGTCGGTGGGAGCGTACGTGTTGATCGCGAGGTCGATTTCGTGCGGCGGATTAAAAGCGACATCCGTGACCGTTGCATAATTTTTCCACCCGACCCGTTTCACATCGACGAATTCCAACTTTCCGCTTCGGGAAATGAACGCCGCCAGATCCCGCGTCCATGAGTTGCCGCCTTCGAATCCTTCGAGCGTATATAAAACGAGCGCGTCATCTTCGCCGTCACCGTTTATATCCGTGCAAACGACCTTACGTACATCTGCATATTCGTTCGCTTTCTCCTTTTCGGCACGACTCGCGATAAACTTGCCGATCACTCCGTTCTTATCGCACGCGCTTGTCGTCGAAACGGATACTTTGTCAGCATTACGTTCAACCGT
>CBFGSN010000054.1:0-15667 GCA_965651435.1 uncultured bacterium
ATATGGAAATCAAAGCAATAGGTTGTGAGCCTTTGTCGCTCAAGCGTGTGCATATGGAAAATGGCCACACGCTTGAGGTGTATCAAAGAACGGGCGGTTACGAATCGCTGAAAAAGGCGCTTCAGATGGCTCCGGATGCGATCATCGAAGAGGTAAAAGCTTCGTCGCTTCGCGGACGCGGCGGTGCCGGATTCCCTACCGGAATGAAATGGTCGTTCGTTCCGAAAGAATCCGCAAAGCCGAAATACCTTGTCTGCAACGCCGACGAATCCGAACCGGGCTCGTTCAAGGACCGCTACCTGCTCGAACGCGATCCGCACGCGCTTATCGAAGGAATGCTGATCGCCGCGCACGCGCTCGGCGCGGCCGCAAGCTACATCTATTTCCGCGGCGAATACAATTACCTGATCGGCATTATGGACAAGGCTCTTGCCGAAGCCCGTGCCGCCGGTTTTATCGGCAAAAACATTCTGGGCAGCGAACTTTCGCACGAAATTTACACGCATACCGGAGCCGGAGCATACATCTGCGGCGAAGAAACCGCTCTGCTTTCGAGCCTCGAAGGCTTTCGCGGACACCCGCGGATGAAGCCGCCTTTCCCCGCGGTCGAAGGCCTTTATGCTTCGCCGACGGTCGTGAACAACGTTGAAACATTCACGTCCGTTCCGCAGATCATCGCGATGGGCGGCACCGCCTGGCGTGACCTCGGCACCGAAAAAAGCGGCGGCACGAAGCTTTGGTCGATCAGCGGCCACGTGAAACGTCCCGGCGTTTACGAACTGCCGATGGGCTACGCCGATATGGAAAAATTCATTTTCGAAGACTGCGGCGGAATGCTTCGCGACGATAAAAAGCTCAAAGCCGTAATTCCCGGCGGCTCCAGCGTTTATATTATGAACGCCGGCCAGATCCTCGGAAAGAACGTCACGCTCGATTACGAAGGACTCGTCGCTGCGGGTTCGATGCTCGGCACCGGCGGAATGATCGTAATGGACGAAACCGTCGATATAATGGAATCGACCAAGAACCTGTCCGAATTTTATAAACACGAATCGTGCGGATGGTGCACACCGTGCCGCGAAGGAACCGATTGGATCGTCAAGGTTTTCAACCGGATAGCGGCCGGCGGCGGACGTCCCGGCGACGCGCAGCTTCTGCTGGACATTGCTGACAATATCGAAGGAAAAAGCTTCTGCCCGCTCGGCGATGCGGCCGCCTGGCCCGTTCAGAGCGCGATCAAGCAGTTTCCGGAAGAATTCAGACGATGGCTCGATAAGAACACGGCCGGATCGGACATTCAGCCGAACGTAAATTGATTTTAGTAATAAATAAAGTATATCGATCATGTACAGATCGACCGATATCGAATGGCAAAAGAACCTATAAAGATCAAGATCAACGGCGTTGAGGTCGAAACGGAAAAAGGCGCGACACTGATAGACGTGTGCCGCGAAAACGACACGAGCATCCCGTCGTTCTGTTATTACAAAGATCTTGAAGTGCAGGCGTCATGCCGCATGTGTCTCGTTCGCATCGAAAAGATGCCAAAGCTTCAGACGTCCTGCACCATCAAATGCACGGACGGAATGGAAGTTACGACCGTCAGCCCCGAGATCGAAAAAGCCCAGCGTTCGATGGGCGAATTCCTGCTCGCAAACCATCCGCTCGATTGCCCCGTGTGCGACCGCGGTGGTGAATGCGAACTGCAGGAGATCATATTCGATTGGGGCGATGTCGAAGAACGGTTTACCGAAAACAAGAACGCAAAGCCGGAAAAATATCTTTCGCCGATCGTCGCGAACGATCCGCAGCGGTGCATTCTGTGCAAACGCTGTACGCGCGTCTGTCACGAATGGATGGGCGAAGACGCGATCGAAGCCGGAAACCGCGGCGTCAATACCGTTATCGGAACTTACGGCGGCTGGTTGAACTGTTCGGAATGCGGAAACTGCATCGAAGTTTGCCCGACCGGCACTTTGCTCGATGCCGTTTATCGCCACGAAACGCGTCCGTGGGAACTCGATCAAACCATTTCGACCGATGTTTACGGCTCGGACGGAATGCAGCTTTCCATCGGTTCGCGCGGCGGAGCGGTTCACCGCATCGTCGCACGCGACCGCTATGTCGATGGGCTTAACGGCGAATTTTTGGACGTTAAAGCACGCTTTGCGCACGGTTTCGTCAATCATCCGGACCGCATAAAAACGCCGATGATCCGCTATTCGAAAGGCGGAAAACTCATCCCGGCGACGTGGGACGAAGCGATCGCGACCGTCGCCAAACGCTTTGCCGACGGCGACAAGAGTTTCGGCGTTATCGCAAGCCCGCGTTTGACGAACGAAGCAATATTCGCGATGAAGCGTTTTGCCGCCGAAGCACAGACCGATAATTTCGCGATCGCCGACCGACAGAATTTCGCGCCTGTTTTTGCGAATCTGAGCGCTCCGCTTGCGACGCATCACGACATTCGCCACGCCGCGACGATCGTCATCATCGGCGGCGAACCCGAAGAAGAACAGACCTACACGGCGAAGCAGGTTCGCCAGGCCGTCCGTAACGACGGAGCAAAACTCATCATTTTCAACGAACGGCGGACCGCTCTGGCGGCCCAGACTGTTTCGCAGTTGGTTCACGTAAATAAAGGTTCGATCGACGCTGCCGCCGCTCTGTTTGCGGGCGGCGACGCCGGAATGCTTTCGGCAAAACTCGGCGTTGACCGTGCGGAGATCGATGCCGTGTTTGCGGCAATAAACGAAACCGCCGGCGACCTCGTAATAATGTTCGGCAGTGAGCTTTCGATAGACGCTCAAACGGCCATTGCCGCGGCGGCTTCGCGGTTCGCGGGCGAAGGCAGACGCGTTCTGCTGCATCCGCTTTTGCCGTATAACAACACGATGGGCGCGTTCGACATTGCGGGTATTTCGAAAGATGTCGCGGATGTCGTCGCATCGTCGGAAATGCTTTATATCGCGGGCAGTTTGCAGGACGCATCCGGACTCGCGGGCAAGGATTTCGTCGTTGTTCAGGAACTTTTCGAAACGGAAACGACCGCTCATGCCGACGTTGTTTTCCCGGCGGCTTCGTTTGCCGAGATCGACGGCACATATACGAATAATGCCGGAAACGTTCAGCGCGTCCGCAAAGCCATCGACCCGATCCACCAATCGCGTGCCGATTGGCTGATAACCGACAAGATCGCACGCGAAATGGGAGCGGAATTCGGCTATGCCTTGTCGGCGTCGGCGGTTTTCCGCGACGTTGCCGCCAATGTGCCGGCATACGCGGGATTGAAATATCCCGATATGAAGGACGAATCGAACCCGGCACGGGCGAATTATGCCGTCAACGAAAATGCACAGGTTCCGGACCTGAACGCACTCGTCGCGGGCATTCCCGACGGCGGCGAAAAAGACGAAACGATATTGCCGATCGGGCATAAGCTCTTCCGTCTGACGACTATGACGAGCAAAACGCCGCAGTTTCATCTGCTCGCGCACGGCAATCCGAAACCGGAAAACCTTTTGCTCGCGCCGCTCGAACAATTTGAACTCGACGGTACGCCGAAACTGGTGGAATTGGTCGCCGAGATCGGTGTTGAAGACAGGGAGTTGGTAAAAATATGAAGTACCGTGTAACGATAGAACCCGATGAAGACGGGATCTTCGTCGCAGAAGTTCCGGCGCTTCCCGGCTGCATTACGCAAGGTGCGACCAGACAGGAAGCTCTCGCGAACGCGAAGGAAGCCATCGAGCTTTATATTGAAAGCCTTGAGGCTCACGGCGACCCGATCCTTAATTGAAAGAATCGGTAAATTATCGGATCGTTATCGGTTACAAGAATTAGAATAGTCGCATATTTTCATGGAATCTTTGATCAAAACATCTTTTCCTTTTATCGTCCTTGCGGTCGCGGTACTGATCGCGTTTCAGGGCGTGCTGATGATCGTTGCGTACACGGTTTTGGGTGAACGCAAGGTTCTCGGCTGGATCCAGGGCCGCGTCGGGCCGAACCGCGTCGGGCCGTGGGGCGTTCTGCAGCCGTTCGCCGATCTGCTCAAATTCATTCTTAAAGAAGACATCGTTCCCGATAAATCGACGCGTTTTCTTTACTATATGGCACCGATGATCGCGCTTTCATGCGCGCTTCTGCCGATCGTAGTTTATCCGTTCGCTCCGGCGATAAATGTGAACCTCGATTTCCTTCCCTGGGGTTTGGGCGACGGCATCAGGCAAATTCCGCTGACGATCGCGCAAATGGACATCGGCGTTCTGTACGTTCTGGCTGTGACATCGATCGGCGTTTACGGCATCGCACTCGCCGGCTGGTCATCGAACAACAAATACAGCCTTATGGGCGGCCTGCGTTCGTCGGCACAGATGATCTCCTACGAATTGGCGATGGGTGCCTCCATCATCGGCGTTGTAATGCTTTCGGGCACGCTTGATCTGGGCGGCATTATCCGGGCTCAAACAAATTCGACATTCAAATGGTTCATCATTCCGCAATTCGTAGGTTTTGTCGTGTTCCTGATCTCGGCTTTTGCCGAAACGAACCGCGTTCCCTTTGACCTGCCGGAAGCCGAAACCGAACTCGTCGCCGGTTTTCATACGGAATACAGCGCACTGAAATTCGCGCTCTTCTTTATGGCGGAATATGTGAATATGTTCACGGTTTCGGTGATGGTCGTCGTGCTGTTCCTCGGCGGCTGGTACATTCCGGGACTTAGTCACATTTTCGAGGTCGGTTCGATCCCGTATGCGATCGTCAGCCACGTCGGCTTTCTGCTGAAAGTAATATTTTTCCTGTTTTTATATATCTGGGTTCGCGGAACACTGCCGCGTTTCCGCTTTGACCAACTGATGAATTTCGGCTGGAAATTTTTGCTGCCCGTGGCGATCCTGAACATCATCGGCACGATATTGGCGGTATATTTTCTGAATATTTAGGTTTATGGCCACAACAGTAATGTTTTATGTATTCGCGGGTTTGGCAATAGCCGCGGCCATTTCGATGGTGATGCACAAAAATCCGCTTTACAGCGCCGTGTCGCTGGTGGGCGTGTTCATCTCGCTTGCCTGCACGTATCTGCTCCTGGCGGCGCCGTTCATCGCGATCGTACAGGTGCTTGTTTACGCCGGAGCGATAATGGTGCTCGTTGTTTTCGTCATTCTTTTGCTGAATCTGGACGAAGACCGGCCGCTCAACCGGCTGAAACATTTGTATATGATCGGCGGAGCACTCGGCGTACTTTTGACCGCACAGACACTTTATGTTTTTTACGCCGTGCTGAGCGCGCCGAAAGTTCCGGTTGACGGCGACACGACCGTCGGTTCCACAATGGGCATCGGCACCGCAATGTACACGGAATATCTGCTGCCGGTCGAGATCGTCGGCGTTATGCTTTTGATGGCGATCATCGGCGGCGTCGTTTTGGTAAGGCGCCTGAAGCCGACCGAACTTGAGAAAGTAGTGGAAGAGGAGATCGAACGCCGCCAAGAGGTTTAAGATTATGGATGCAATGCTGCCAAGTTTGGAAATGTGCCTGGCGCTTTCGGGAATTTTGTTCACGATCGGCGCGGTCGGCGTAATTTATAAACGCAACGCTTTGGGTATGTTCATGTGCATCGAACTGATGCTCAATGCCGTGAACCTGACGTTCGTTGCATTTTCGCGATATTACGCCGATGTGACCGGCCAGCTTTTTGTTTTTATGGTAATGTCCGTTGCCGCCGCCGAAGCCGCCGTCGGGCTCGGTATTATCATAGCGTTCTTCCGCAACCGCCTGTCCGTGGATGTGGACGACGCCAATATTTTGAACGGCTGACAAAAACGCTAACCTACGGCTTACGCCGTAGGCTATATGCCGATGCCCGCTACGCGGGCTTAGATCAATGCTGAATGCAGAGGTTTTGACATTTAAGGAATTTGTGACGCACGAACCACTGCCATTGTCGAAGATACAAGGAGCTGTCCTTGAATTTCTGCAGGGGCGTGACGATGCGGTTCTGTTCGGAGCACAGGCCGTGAATGCGTATGTCGGCGAACCGCGTGCAACGCAGGACGTTGATATAATGTCCACGCGTGCCGCCGAATTTGCAGAAGAGCTTCGCGAACATCTCAGTGATCGGTTCCATATAGCGGTCCGTGTTCGCGAGATCGGCGACAAAGGCTTTCGGGTCTATCAGGTACGAAAAGAAGGCAACCGCCATCTGGTCGATATACGAAAGATAGATACGATACCGGAAACCGAGACCTTTGATAATATCAAGGTTCTGACGCCGGCGGGCTTGATCGCAAGCAAAGTCGTTGCGTACCAGGCGCGTAAGGGAAACCCGAAATCGGGAACGGATTGGCGCGACATTGCGGAATTGCTGTTGAAATTTCCGGAATTGAAAACTGAAAGCGGAGCCGTCAGCGATCAGCTAGCGGCGGCCGATGCCGATGAAAAAGCACTTTCTTTTTGGAAAGAGTTGGTCGAGACGAACATCAGCCGCGGCGATGAGGATGACGATTTAAATTTTGAATAGATCTTTGCAAAGAATAGCTGTTTTATTTTGTGTCATTTTCGCGACCCAAACGGCGTGTGCTCAAAGTTCGAATGATTCAAACTCAAACGATGAACAACGAACCGTCGTGGCTGCTGAAAAAGATCGACCCGGCAGCACGAGCGAAATAATAAGGGTCGAGAACGATCCGGAAATCGTAAGTAAGAAGTATCCGTCGCTTAAACCGGAAGCCGATGCAATGTGCAAAGCATATATGGAAGAACGATTTGCGGATTACGCGGATCATATTTTTCCCTACTTGATCGAGATTCAGGGCGATAGAGAAAAATTTGCATCGAACCTGGAGGCGGAGTTCTCGAGACTGCGTTCGAACGGAGTAAAGTTTGAAAATCTGAAGATCGAAGAACCGATTCAGGCGGTTAAGCTGGCCGACGGAACGATCTTGGCCGTTCTTCCGATGGAATCGAAAATGTCGAACGGCAAGAAAGTGACCGCTGAAAAAGGCAATTTCGTTGCGGTATCGGATGATGATGGAATATCGTGGAAATTCATTCGAGCAACCTCGAAAGAAAAATTACGATTCTTGTTTCCGAACGCGGTTGATAAATTGAATTTCGCGGACAGTGAATTTTCGGAGGTGGTGTTGATCGGTCAGAGTCCAGCCGTCGGAGACGGCGATAGAATATAGCCCCGCGCGTGAGCGTGGGGTGCAGGACGAAAAGCGATCAGAGCTGTCGAAGACAGCGGCAGAATGTCGTCTGCTGCCGCCCGTTACACGGGCTTGTTGAAAATTTTGTGAACGTTGACCTACGGCTTACGCCGTAGGCTATATGCCGATGCCCGCTACGCGGGCCCGGAATGTCAGACGTAGCGACGTCCAACAACTTTAGTTTGTTGAAAAATTGGCTAACGCCGGAGACGGCGAATTACACTTGTCGGCGGGACAGCAAACTGTAGTTTGCCGGACGTAAGACAGAATACGAATGATCGAAAATAACCTTTTAAGCGTAATAATTTTTGCACCGCTGGTCGGCGCCGTGATCAATTGGCTGATCGGCGGGCGGCTGCGGAATGAGCTTTTCAGCGGCATCGTCGCGTGCGGTTCGATCGCGCTTTCGTGCATCATCGCCTTTTACATCGCGTTCATAGCGGACGGCGGTGCGATGTTCGCGGAAAAACCGGTGCTCGACCATATCTGGACGTGGATAAACGTCGGCGGGTTTCGTGCTGATTTCGCGCTCGGCATGGATCATCTTTCGGCCGTTTATGTTTGTTTCATAACGTTCGTCGGGCTTTTGATCCATATTTTCGCGACCGGTTACATGAAAGGCGACAGCGGTTTTTACCGCTTCTTCGCTTATCTGAACCTTTTTATGTTCGCGATGCTCACGCTCATCCTTGCAGATAATTATCTGCTGATGTTCGTCGGCTGGGAAGGGGTCGGTCTTTGCTCGTATCTGCTGATCGGCTATTACACCGACACGGACGAACCGCGGCGTGCGGCGAAAAAAGCCTTCGTTATGAACCGCATCGGCGATTGGGGCGTGCTGATGGGTATTTTCCTGATCTTTGCGCTGACCGGTTCGGTTTCGTTCTACGACAAAACGGTTGACGGCACACAGGTCCAGAGCGTTTTCACATTCGTCACGCAGCATATGGCCGCGGAACCTTTCACCTGGGGAGCGATCGTCGCCGGCGGCCTGACGTCCATCGGCGTACTTCTGTTCATCGGTGCAACGGGTAAATCGGCACAGATACCGCTGCTCACATGGCTGCCGGACGCGATGGCCGGCCCGACGCCGGTTTCCGCTCTGATCCACGCCGCGACGATGGTCACGGCCGGTGTTTATCTCGTCGTTCGTTCGAATTCGATCTATCAATTCGCTCCGACCGCGATGTGGATCATCGCCGTTATCGGTGCCGCGACCGCGCTTTTTGCCGCGTCGATCGCAATTGCCCAAAACGATATCAAAAAAGTTCTGGCTTATTCGACCGTCTCACAGCTCGGCTTTATGTTCCTGGCCGCAGGCGTCGGAGCCTTTACGGGTGCGATCTTTCACGTAATGACGCACGCCTTTTTCAAAGCGCTTCTCTTCCTCGGGTCGGGTTCCGTCATTATCGGAATGCACCACGAACAGGATATGCGCAAGATGGGAAATCTGCGTAAATATATGCCCGTGACGTTCATTACGATGGCCGTCGGCTGGCTCGCGATCGCCGGTATTCCCTTCTTTTCGGGATTTTTCTCAAAGGACGAGATACTTTACCGCACGTTCGCCGCGGATAATTATTTTCCGAACGGCCCGTTCCCGGGCGAAGGCATTTTGTGGTTCATGGCTGCTTTTGCCGCCATACTGACCGCCGTTTATATGACGCGAATGATGGTTATGACGTTCTGGGGTTCGGAACGCTGGTCGGAACCGTCTGCGTCAGCGGACGGCCATCACGATGATGCCGGTCACGACGATCATCACCACGCGCTTCCGGCGGATTTCAAACCGCACGAATCGTCATGGGTCATGACGATGCCGCTTATCGTTCTCGCGGTGCTCGCGGCTGTCGGCGGACTCGTCGGCATTCCGCATTCGATCAGCTCGCTTCCGGTCGTCAGTTCGATAGTCGGCGAAGACGCCAACAGATTCGAACACGTTCTGGAACCCGTCATCGCAAAAGCCGGCGACGAAGCACACGCCGCCGAAGCCGCACACGGAACCGAGGCAACGCACGCCGCGACCGATGCCGCCGCTGCCGAACATTCGGCCGACGCCATATCGACGGAACGCTGGCTCGCGGTCCTTTCGACGCTTCTCGCGGTTATCGGCATCGCTATCGGCTGGTTCGCGTTCATCAAAACGCCGCTGCGAAAAATGCCGAAAATACTCGAAGAAAAATGGCGGCTTGATGAAATTTACAACGGCCTGATCGTCGATCCGATAACGCGTTTTTCAACGACCGGTTTGTGGAAAGGCGTCGATGCCGGATTTATCGACGGAGCCGTCAACGGCATCGGAGCATTTATCAGCGAGGTCGCACGCTCGCTCAAAGGCCTGCAGATCGGATATATCCGAAGCTATGCGGCCATTGTCGTGCTCGGCGCCGTCGTCGTCATCGGATATTTTATTTTTTACGGTTTGAAACTGATCGGCAGCTAGGTGAGCCGCATTTTTGAAATGGATCTTATCAGTCAAAATTTAATCACGATCATTATTCTGCTGCCCGTTCTCGGCACGCTCTGCCTTGTCGGCTATCAAATGGCGACGAAGAACGAAAACAACCTGCGGTGGATCGCACTTGCGACGACGCTGGTCGTTTTCGCGGTCACGCTGCTGCTGATCTTCGACCGCGGCGAACTTTCGGCGAACGGATATTATTTCGAACAGAATATTCCCTGGATCGAAGCGATACGCGCGAATTATCACGTCGGCATCGACGGCCTGAGCCTTTGGCTCGTGGTCCTGACGAATTTCATTATGCCGATCTCGGTGCTTTGTGCCTGGAATTCGGTCGAAAAAGGCAAAGCCGCGTTCTTTTCGTTCATGCTGCTTTTGCAGAGCGCGATGCTCGGCGTTTTTGTTTCGCTCGACCTGCTCGTGTTCTATCTGTTTTTCGAAGCTTCGCTCGTCCCGATGTTCTTTCTCATCGGCATCTGGGGCGGAACGAACCGCATTTACGCGGCGGTGAAATTCTTTATCTTTACCGCTCTCGGCAGCCTTCTGATGCTGGTCGCGATCATCGCGCTTTATTTCATATACGCGTCGCAGACCGGAAATCCGGGCACGTTCGATTTTGTCGAACTTTCGAACGCAGTAAAACTCGGAACGCTCAGCTTCGGCGGCGAATGGGCAACGGCCGGAACGCTGCTCTTTTTCGCGTTCGCACTTTCGTTCGCGATCAAGGTGCCGATCTTCCCTGTTCACACGTGGCTGCCCGATGCTCATACCGAAGCGCCGACCGCCGGTTCCGTCATTCTGGCCGCGATCCTGCTGAAAATGGGAACGTACGGCCTGATGCGTTTTAACTTTGCTCTTTTCCCGGATTCGAGCCGCGAATTCGCCTGGCTGTTCATCATTCTTGCCGTCATCGGCATCATTTACGGTGCCCTTGTCGCGATGGTCCAGCCCGACATAAAACGTCTGGTCGCGTATTCATCGGTCGCCCATATGGGCTTTGTCGTGCTCGGAATGTTCTCGTTCACCGAATGGGGAATGCAGGGCGCGGTCTATCAGATGCTCAATCACGGCGTTTCGACCGGTGCTTTGTTCATCCTTGTCGGCTTTATTTATGAACGCCGCCACACGCGTATGATAGACGAATACGGCGGAGTTTCATCCGTGATGCCGCTGTACGCAACGTTCTGGGTGTTCACCGTAATGTCGTCGATCGGGCTGCCGTTCCTCAATGGCTTCGTCGGCGAATTTCTGGTAATGCTCGGAATGTGGAAATCTACGATCCTGACCGTGACGGACGTCGCAAATTGGAACTACATTGCGACGATGTTCGCCGGAACGGGCGTTATTCTGGCCGCGGTCTATCTGCTTTGGCTGGTCCAACGCGTATTTTTCGGCCCGCTGACGAACGAAAAGAACCGCTCGTTGAAAGACCTTTCGGCACGCGAGATCGGTTTGATGGTACCGCTGCTCGTGATGATGGTCGTAATGGGCGTTTATCCGCGTCCGTTCCTTGATGCCAGCCGAGCGGCCGTTGTCGGAATTCAGGAACATGTAATGAAACAGGCCGGCGGTTCGATAGATACGAACGAAAAAGCCGCGGGCGAAAAAGAAGAAAATAAGGTTTCGCTCTCACGAACGATCGTAAAATGAACACTTTTTTATTAGCACAGCTTACGCCGCCGAACATCGACCTTCACGCGGTAATGCCCGAAATGATAATTGCCGTAACCGGCATTGTCATAATGCTTTACGATGTTTTCTTTCCGAAACAGCGTTACGTTACCGGTGCTTTGGCCATTGCCGGCTCGTGCATTTCGGGTGCGATGCTGTTTTCGCTTTGGGGCGATGCATCGACATTCAGTGCGGATGCGTGGAACGGAATGGTCGCCTACGACAATCTGCGGATGGGATTTTCATTCGTATTTCTGATCGTATCGGCGCTGACGGTTTTGATGTCGAGCGTTTGGCTTGATCTCGAAGACGTCCCGGTCGGTGAATATCATGCCTTGCTGATGTTCGCGACGTTCGGCATGATGCTGATGGCGGCGGGCAACGATCTGGTGATACTTTTCCTCGGCCTCGAAACTTTGTCGATATCCACGTATGTAATGGCCGGACTTCGAAAGACCGATCCGAAATCGAACGAAGCCGCGATGAAATATTTCATTCTCGGTTCGCTCGCGTCGGCTTTTCTGCTTTACGGAATGGCTCTGGTTTACGGAGCAGGCGGCACGACGAATATCACCGAGATAGCCGAACGCATCGGCGGGCCTAATTTTCCGGGATTGTTCATGGTCGGAGCCGCAATGATGATCGTCGGTTTCGGGTTCAAGGTCGCGGCGGTTCCCTTTCATGTATGGACGCCCGACGTTTACGAAGGAGCTCCGACGCCGATCACAAGCTTTATGGCCGCCGGGCCGAAAGCCGCCGGTTTTGCCGCATTCGTACGCGTTTTCGTCATCGGTTTTCCGCTGATCTCGCATCTGCCGAATTCATCGTATCTGCACGAATCCTGGATGACGGTGCTTGCCGTGCTCGCGATACTTTCGATGACGGTTGGCAATATCGCTGCGATCGTTCAGAACAACGTCAAACGAATGCTCGCATTCTCGTCGATCTCGCACGCCGGATACGCGATGGTCGGTTTTATCGGAGCCGGTGCCGCCGCAACCATTGCCGCGCGTGACGAAGCCATCGCCGCCGTTGCTCTGTATATGCTGGCTTATTCGATAACGAACATCGGCGCGTTCGCGATCATCGCCGTCGTCGGGCGAAAGAACGACCGCCGCACCGAATTCGAGGATTTTAACGGCATCGGATTCAGATCGCCGGAACTCGCGTTCCCGCTTTCGCTGTTCGTGCTCAGCCTTTTGGGGCTTCCGCTGACGGCCGGTTTTCTCGGTAAGGTTCTGGTGTTCCGGCCCGCTCTCGAAGCCGGCAATACGCTTTTGACGATCGTCGTTGTCGTCGCGGTAATAAACACGGCGATCTCTGCTTATTTCTATCTGCGGTTCATTGTCGTTATGTTCTTCCGCGAACGCACGGCCGAATGGACAAAGCCGCATATGCCGCCCGCAATGGCCGCCGCGATCCTTATCACGGTCATCGGCGTTTTTTACATCGGCATTTTCGGCAACAGCGTGATCAAGAAATTCTCGCAGGCGATCCCTACCATCGAGGCAAATGTCAGATAAACTTTCACCTGTCGCAGACCGCGTGATCGGCGCGGTCCGCGACGCGTGGATCCCGACGATCTACGAAACGAAGATCCGTCCGCAGCGAACACGCTCCGTTAAGCTGGAACTTCCGGAAAAAGAAAATTCACCGCGCATTCTGCATACGCTTTTGGGCATCGAACTCCAGTGCGGCCGCATCCGAACGGCGTGTCCGGATCTTTCGACCGCGCGGTACCTTCGCATTTTTGCACGCATCGGCGCAAATTCGTTCGCGATGCCGTACGATATAACAAAGCTTTCCGCGATCGCGGACGAACTCGAATCGGCGTGGCAGATGACGATACTGAACGTCGAACATTTTACAAAAGAATATTCGCCGCAAATGCGCGGCAGGACCCGAGCCGCCGTCGTTCGCCAGATACGCGAAGAAATAAAAAAGATCGGCGCCGGCGAGATGATGCCGCTCTTTAATAAACCGACACGCCAGCGGAAATGACCGCGTGACGCTCTTAGTTCGGAGTTCCAGCTTTCGCTGGCCTCGGCTTCATCTTCCTTTCTCCGCGTAGCGTATTTCGCGGCAAAACTTCGCGAAACCGCATTCATCAAAGTACCGTAAGAGATTTAACACATTTTTATTTAGATTTTTAATGGATTTATCGTAAAATTAACAGAATGTTTGATGCCGCAGTAAAAACCACAAAAGCCGAAGAACTGCCGTTTCCGTATAACAAACGCACCTTCTGCAAATACGAACCGATAGAAAAAAAGATCGACCACGCCAAAGTTCTGGTGGTGAACAGCCTTTTGCGTTACGAATCGGACGTTTCGGAGCTCGCACGCGAAGAATGGAACGATTCGCTCGACACAAAGCTCAAATTCGAACGCAAGATATCGTCGATGGCGTGCAACAATATTGCTCAGAATGTGCTGCGGCTTGTGAAAAATCCGAAAACGCTGACGGTACATCTTTCCGAACTCGAAAAGGCGGCAAAGGTCTATCGCCCGGACGCGATCGTAATGAGCGGAACGCTGTCGGATTTTGATTACTACAACCCGGAACATCTCGAAACGGCCGGACGTTTTCTGCGTTCGACAAAAATTCCGGTGCTGGCGATCTGCGGTTCGCACCAGCTTGTCGGCATCTCGTTCGGCTGCGGGCTGAAATTGCTTGACGGCGAAGAGGTCAGCTCAAAACGCAGCGACCGGCTCGTCGAATATCAGTACCGTTTCATAAAGATCACAAATACCGCAGACCCGATCTTTGACGGCATCGAAGACCATCTTTCCGGCATTTGGCAGGATTATACGAAAGAAGACGACATATTGCGCGTGTGGCAAAATCACGGCATTCAGGTGGACGGCGTTCCGGACGGATTCAAACTGCTGGCGACGTCGTATCTATGCAAGAATCAGATGATGGTCAAACGAAGCGAAGGCCAGCTGATATACAGCGTGCAGTTTCATCTGGAAAAATCTTTCGAAGATTGGTCGAAAAATCCGACGCGTTGGGAACATCCGAACGAATCGCGCGACGGCCGCGTTCTGTTCGAAAACTTCCTGCGGCTTGCGCTTAAACACGGCCGTTAAATTCAAACGGCCTTAAATCCCTGCGGCACATTTTCCATCGTATTTTTGATGAGCATATCGACGACGGCGTTAAAATCGCCGCCGCTTTCTTCGAATACGCGTAGCTGTTCGTCGGCCGAAGTTCCGCGTTCGAGGATCGTGTGAACATGTTCGACCTCTTTGCGCGAATCCAGATCATCAAGAACGTCATCGACAAAATCGAGCAGTTCGCGGATCAGATCTTTTACCGGAACTTCTTTTTGTTTGCCCAGATCGAGAAGTTTTCCGTCCAGCCCGTAGCGGATCGCGCGCCATTTGTTTTCCTGAATAAGCCGGCGGTGATACAAACGGAAACCGAGATTTTTTTCGATAAGCGTATCGAGTTTTGCAACGATCGCCTGGAACAAAGCGGCGACGGCGATCGTGTCGTCCACTCGCGTCGGGATGTCGCAGATGCGGAATTCCAGCGTCGGAAATACATGATGCGGCCGGACGTCCCACCAGATCTTTGATCCGTCCTGTATGCAGTTCATTTTCACAAGCAGATCGACGTAGCCTTTGTATTGCTGGAACGATTCGAAATGATCGGGTATTTCGGTGCGCGGAAATTTTTTGAAGACCTCGGAGCGATATGATTTCAGGCCGGTGTTGAACCCGAGCCAGAACGGCGACGACGTCGTCATCGCCAGAACATGCGGCAGAAAATAACGCGCCGCGTTCATGATGTGAATTCGGCGGTCAACGTCCGGCACGCCTACGTGCACGTGCACGCCGAAGATCAACAGCGAACGCGCGACCATCTGCAGTTCATCGACCAAAAGTTTGTAGCGGTCGCCGTCGTAAATTTCCTGCTCCGACCATTTTGAAAAAGGATGCGTCGATGCGGCGACGATCTCCATTCCCTTTCGCCGCGAAAGATCGGAAATGATGTGACGCAGCGTTGTGATGTCTTCGCGGGCTTCTTTGATATTTGCACAGACGCCGGTTCCGACCTCGATCATCGATTGGATCATCTCCGGCTTGATCTTTTCGCCGAGCAGAAGACGGCCTTCGTCCAGCATCTCCGACACGTGCGACTTCAACTCGCGCGTATTCGGATCGACGATCTGAAATTCTTCTTCTATACCTAGCGTAAACTCTTCAAACATAACGTTTTACACCTACACTTTCGGGATATTTCAGAATTGAACTGCGTCTGAAAAAGGGATAAAACAATTCTACACGAAACCCGCCGAATTATCTAGAAAGT
>CBFGSN010000055.1:0-15632 GCA_965651435.1 uncultured bacterium
AAATATCTTCGCTGCCGACCCCGATCGCCATTGAATTAAAGGTCATCGCAACGATTGAGAATGACTAAAGGACGAAAACAACTGCGCCGGTGGCTGCTTGTCAGCCTTTGCCTTTCTGCTGTAGTCGGAATAAGCGACCGTCCAGCGGTTGGTCAGTCAAAGGAGGTCGATGCTCTCGTTACGTCGCGAATGGCAAAAACTCAAGCTCCGGGCATGGCCGTTGCGGTAACGGTCGGCCATAAGCGGATTCACGTTAAAGGTTACGGCATCGCGAATCTGGAAACACAGGCGAGGGTGACTGAGAGAACCGCGTTCAACCTCCAATCGATCACTAAAACCTTTACCGCACTCGCGGCGATGAAACTTGTCGAGACAGGCAAACTCTCGCTTGAAGACCCGCTGTCGATTCATCTGGATAACATTCCGGTTGCATGGAAAGCGGTCACTATTCGACAGCTTTTAAGCAATACATCCGGGATCAAGAGCTTCACAAGTCTGCAGGCGGACGAGCAGCGATGCAATGCAGGACAGGATGTCAGTACCTACAAACGGGGCGATGCGATCAGGGAGGTCGAATGCTTCCCGCTGGAGTTTTCACCCGGCGAGAGGTGGAAATACGGCGACACCGGTTTCTATCTGGTAGGAATGGTGATCGAAAAGATCAGCGGGCAGGATTACGGTTCGTTTATAAAAGAGCGTCTGCTTACCCCGCTCGGCATGACTAACACTGCCGTACTCGATTATTCGAAGATCGTCCCGAATAGGGCCGACGGCTACAGTTTCCGTGATCAAAGTCTCGTTAACGCTAGGCGCTTTGATATCGACGAATTCGCAAACGGAGGCCTCATATCTACGCTAGAGGATATGATCCTCTTCGAACAAGCCTTTCTGACTGAAAAGGTCTTGACCAAAAAATCGATCGACTCGATGCTCTCCAATGCACGTCTGAACAGCGGTGAAACCGTCAGTTATGGACTTGGCATCGGCCTGACTTCATACAATGGCCACAATCGGTTTGGACACACTGGCGGGGGCGGACTTGGATTCTCTACGGCTTTTGTACATTTTCCAGAGTTTCGTACTACGGTGATCGTGCTAGTAAATTCCGATCAGGAGAACATTGGTGATTTCGCCAACTCGATCGCAGAGTTATTTTTTAGCCAATCAAATAAGAGAAGAAAGAGACAAAGAGGGAGATAGATATGACAGCAGCAGCTACACAAGGTATCGCCACCCGCGGATTCGCCGTCGAGAATGCGACCGCAAAATTTACGCCATTCGAATTCGCCCGCCGTGACGTCGGCCCGAAAGATATTCTTATCGACATAATGTACGCTGGCATCTGCCATTCGGACATACACCAGGCGCGTGCCGAATGGGAGCCGATGATGCCGTCGGTCTATCCGATGGTTCCGGGGCATGAGATCGTCGGACGTGTTTCGCAGGTCGGCAGCGACGTTACGAAATTCAAAGTAGGCGATCTGGCGGGCATCGGTTGTTTTATCGATTCGTGCCGCGAATGCGATCCGTGCAAAGCCGGCTTCGAACAATTCTGCATAAAAGGTTCCGCACAAACATACAACGGCACCGAAATGGACCGCAAAACGCCGACATACGGCGGATATTCGAATAAATACGTTATCGACGAACAGTACGCTCTGAAGGTGCAGGACGGCCAAAAACTCGAAGGCGTCGCACCGCTTCTTTGTGCCGGCATCACGACATATTCGCCGCTGAAGCGTTGGAAGGTCGGCCCGGGAATGCAGGTCGCCGTCGCCGGGCTCGGCGGACTCGGTCACATGGGTGTTAAGATCGCCGCCGCGATGGGAGCGGACGTTACCGTTCTGAGCACCTCGCCGTCAAAAGAAGCCGATGCGCAAAAACTCGGTGCAACCGGATTTTTGAACGTCCGCGACGCCGATGCCGTTAAGGCATCCGCCGGAAAATTCGACGTTCTGCTCGATACCATTTCGGCGATTCACGATTACAATCAGTACCTTAGCCTAGTCAAAGGCGGCGGCGTCATGATCGTCGTCGGTGTGCCGAGCGAGCCGGTTCCGCTGAACGCGTTCTCGCTCATCGGCGGCAACAAGATCCTGGCCGGATCGCTGATCGGCGGCATTCCCGAAACTCAGGAAATGCTGGATTTCTGCGCTGAACACGGCATTACCGCCGATGTGGAGGTGATCAACCCGTCGTACATCGGCACGGCTTACGACCGTACGGTTCGCTCCGATGTGAAATATCGGTTCGTTATCGATATGTCGGAACCCGTTGCGTAAGCGGCGGGACATTCACAAACTATTTGGCCGCCCGCTTACGCAGGCGGTTCTGACATCATGCGATACATTGCTCTGCTCCGCGGCATAAACGTCGGCGGTAACACAATGATAAAAATGGCTGACCTGAAAGCCTTGTTCGGGTCGCTGGGTTTTGAGAACGTCGCGACTTACATCAACAGCGGAAACCTCGCCTTTGATGCCCGAAAGACCGACGCCGACAAGCTCGCCGCGCGGATCGAAGCCGCCATCGAAAAAGATCTCGGCAAGGCCGTCCCGGTCATCATCCGCGAACAGAACGACATCGCCCGCATCATCGACGCAAACCCTTTCGCCGGCGAATTCGAAAGCCACAAGGAAATGCACGTTCTTTTTCTGACGGAAAATATGCCTAAAGATAAAGAAGAACAGCTTCTGGAAGCCGCTCCAAAAGGCGAACGCTTTGCCGCCGCCGGCCGCGAAATATTTTGTCACCTGCCGAATGGTGTCGCCGACAGCCTGCTCGGCAAAAGCTTCATTGAAAGGAAATTAAAACTCGCCGTCACCGGCCGAAATTGGCGCACCGTCGAAAAACTCGCCGAGCTGTGATCATTGACGATGAGTATTATCGGTGTGTATTATACTCATGTGAAAAAAGCAACTTATAAAAGAATAAATATCACTCTTCCGGAGTCCACGATAGAGATGCTGGAAAGTATTGCGGACAAAGGAAGTCGCAGCAGTTTGATAGACAATGCGTTGAAGGTGTATATCAAAGACCTTACGAAAGAACGCTTGAAGCAACAATTGAAAGAGGGAGCGATCGCCCGGTCGGAACGCAATATTGAACTTGCACGGGAGTGGGCTCTGCTGGAGGACGAAGTGTGGGAAAAATACCTATGAAGTCCGTCGCCAGAGGTGAGGTGTGCCTTGTTCAGTTCGACCCGACGGTCGGATCCGAGATCAGAAAAACTCGGCCGGCCCTTATTATCCAGAATGACGTGGCGAATCGCTACAGCCCGATCACGATCGTCGCCGCTATCAGTTCAAAATTTGACGACAAACTTTATCCTACCGAGGTCCTGATCCGTTCGGGCGAAGCCGGGCTGAAACACGATTCGGTGATATTATTTGACCAGATCAGGACCATCGATAAAGTTCGTATCGTCAAAAAGCTTGGTAAGGTAAGCTCATTAACGTTAAAGCGAGCTGACATTGCCTTAAAGATCAGCGTCGGACTAATTTAACGAAGACCATGTCAATCAAACGACCTTTTAATTTCAAACGTCATAGCCAAGGCCCAAACTAGGTTTCCATATTCTTCGACGCAGCAACGTTCTTTTTCGTGATAGAATGGTTCCATTATGCAAGCAGTCGATGGAATAGAGATCGAGAAAAACTCCAAAGGGCAAGATGCCTTTATCCGCATTGATCTGAGCAGATACAGTAAGCAGCTAAAGCCTTTTCTTGAGGAGATCGGTGTGCTTGACGAGGACTTTGGAGAAGAATGGGGAAATGGCCTGACGCTTGAGGAAGCGCGTGAAACGACTTTAGAAAGGATCCGAAATAGGTGGAACAGGTGACTATCATCATCTCGCGTGATGTAATCGACTATTTAGAAGATCTGGTTTTTATTTTGCGCGACAAAGGATATTTTAACTTCCTCGAAGATGCCGAAGAGTACGTCAACAGGCTTTATGATGCAATACCCGTTGCCATTCAGAAGCAACGTCACAAACAAACTCCGGAAGAACTGATAAAAAACGGTAGGTTCTATGTGAGCTACAACACGGCAAACCGCACAACCTGGTACATTTTCTTTGCAAGAACAGATGACAGAATTTTCGTGAAATTTGTTACAAACAACCACGTTTACAATGCAGGGTTTCTAAATTCCAATGACTGAGGTCTTTGAATATGATCCGACGACCTTTTAATTTCAAACAATGGATCGATGAGCACAGGCATTTGCTGAAGCCGCCGGTCGGGAATCAGTGTGTTTACGATGACGACGATTTTATCGTGATGGTCGTCGGCGGGCCGAATTCGCGTAAAGATTATCATTGGGACGAAGGCGAGGAGCTTTTTTATCAGCTCGAAGGCGATATAAAAGTTCTGATCCAGGAGGACGGCAAGGCGGTCGAGGTGCCGATCCGCGAAGGCGAAATGTTTCTGCTGCCGCCGCGCATTCCACACAATCCGATACGCGGTGCGAACACCGTCGGACTCGTCATCGAACGCAAACGCCGCGAAGGTGAACTGGACGGGCTGCTATGGTTCTGCGAAAACTGCAACGAAAAGCTCTACGAAGAATATTTCGAACTTTACGACATCACGACCCAATTTCAGGGCGTTTTCAAAAGATTCTACGGTTCGGAAGACCTAAGGACCTGCAAAAACTGCTCTGCCATAATGGAACCGCCGCCGGTCGTAAGCTAAAATTCATTGACATACATATAATATACATATAATCTATGTTTGTTTGGGACGAAGCGAAGCGACGGAAAGTGGCCGCCGAACACAAGGTTGACTTCTCGTTGGTGACCGATATTTTCGAAGATCCGTACGCACTCTATAATGATGATCATGGCCATTCCGATACAGAGCTTCGATATACTGTTATTGGTAAAACGGCTCGATATGGACTCACGTTTCTTGTCTTCACTTATACGGAAGAAAAGATTCGATTCGTAACCGCTCGACGAGCGGAAAACTGGATGGTGAAAGAATATGAACGACGACGACTTTGATGAATCTATTCTCGATGATGAAAAAGAATTTCGGAAGCGCTTCAGACGGATCGAGCGTCCTGCATTCATCGACAAGATCGTAAAGGCAAACAAAGACCGCATCACGATAATGCTCGATCCGGATGTCATCGAACATTTCAAGACCGAGGCCGAACGCCAACATATCGGCTATCAAACACTCATAAACAAAACGCTTCGCGAATCTATGAGTGCGAAAACTGCCGACCCGATCGAAAAACTTTTGAAAGATAAAAGAGCGCTCAAACGTCTGAAAGCAAAACTCGAATCGGTTTGAAATAAGGTATTGAGATCGAAAACATTGATCCGTCCAAAGTCCGATCCGTCTAATATACTCATTTTTAGCAACGTATGTCTGTTCTAATTCATGAACTGAAACTACTCTTGAACTCGTTCAATAGTCACGGGGTCGATTTCGCTTTATGCGGCGGTTTGGCGGTGGCGGCTCACGGGCTGGTTCGTGCGACGCAGGACATCGATTTTCTGATCCTGCCGAACTCATTGGACGATGCTTACGCCGCGGCGGCGGTTGTCGGTTACGATATTCGCGGACTTGATATATCATTTAAGGAGCGAACAGTCGAGATCCGACGTGTTTCAAAGGTGGTTGGCGAAGAGATAATTTCGCTCGACCTGTTACTGGTCACGCCTCACGTGGAAGATGTTTGGGCAAGTCGCGAAGAACTTAAATTCATGGGCGAGACACTTTTTGTAGTCTCACGCGAAGGCTTGATCAAAATGAAAACGCAGGCCGGAAGGCCGCAAGATCTCGCAGATATCGAACGACTGGAAAATGAAGCAGGTTGATATGTCATCAGAAGCGGTTGCGCGAAGGCTCCAAATGGCCGGCGAGCTGCGCGACCTTGCGCTTTCATTGAGAAGAGCGAAACAGCTTCATGACGCGAAATTAAAGACCGACGCGCCAAACGCTAAACGGTCGTCGTCGAAAGCCGGAACAAAAGATCGTTCGGCCGATGAATAACCGCGCAAACAAGATTGCCGCAGATCCGCCCAATGAAATAATGCTAAAGATAGACGTCCACACACACATACTTCCGCGCGATATCCCAAAATGGAAAGAAAAATTCGGTTACGGCGGATTTATCGAACTCGATCATCATAAGCCGTGCTGCGCTCGTATGCTGAAAGACGACGGCAGGTTTTTTCGCGAGATCGAGGACAACTGCTGGTCGCCGTCCCGCCGCGTCGAGGAAATGGACGCTCATGGTGTCGATATTCAGGTGCTTTCGACGGTTCCGGTGATGTTTTCATACTGGACGAAGCCGGACGACGGCGCCGAGATCGCAAAATATCTGAACGACGACATAGCCGAAAGCGCGGCCGAATTTCCCGAACGCTTTGTCGCTCTCGGCACGCTTCCGATGCAGGAACCGCGGCTCGCCATCGCCGAACTCGAACGCTGTAAAATGATCGGGCTTGCGGGTGTCGAGATCGGCACGAACGTCAACCAGCTTAACCTAAGCGAACCGCAGTTCTTTGATATCTTCACCGCATGTGCGGAACTCGGGATGGCTGTTTTTGTGCATCCGTGGGAGATGATGGGCCGCGACGATATGCGAAAATACTGGCTGCCGTGGCTTGTCGGAATGCCTGCGGAAACTTCGCGAGCAATATGTTCGCTGATATTCTCCGGCGTGCTCGAACGCCTGCCGGATCTGCGCGTATGCTTCGCTCACGGCGGCGGTGCATTTCCCGCGACCATCGGCCGGATCCAACACGGTTTCGATGTTCGCCCGGATCTGTGCGCCGTCGATAACGACATAGACCCGCAAAAATACGCGAAGCTCATCTATTTCGATTCGCTCGTTCATGACGCCGCGGCCCTCGAATATCTGGTCAACCTTGCCGGTGCGGACCGCATAATGCTCGGCACCGATTATCCGTTCCCACTAGGCGAACTCGAACCCGGAAAACTGATCGAATCAATGCCGTACGATAACGAAACAAAAGAAACGCTCCTTTCCGGCTCGGCGTTGAATTGGCTGGATCTTCGTCAGCGGGATTCCGCAGACCTCGAACATGGCGCAAAACAACCCATATAGTCATATAACATGGGGACATTGTGTTTCGACAATGGATAATTTTGAAGAATATTTGATACAAGGTGAACCGGACAAAGCCGAAAAGGCGAAGATCTGGAAAACGGCTATCGGCCTACAGCAGGTTGATGGCTTAAAACCGTCCGAATATCTCTTACAAACGGCCAGACAGCACATCGAAGGCGACATTACCATTGAAGAGGTCAAACAGCGGATAGATGCTTACTACGAACAGCACCCGACCAAGAGAGACGAAGACCGCACCGAAGAAGCCGACAAAGTTTCCGCGCGTGTTACCGAAATTTTGAATGAACAAGCATTCACATTTTCGCCGGCGGGATATCTGGCCATTCATCGCCGATTGTTTCACGGTATTTACAAACATGCCGGCAAGATCCGCGATTACAATATTACAAAAAAAGAGTGGGTGTTGGACGGCGAAACTGTTCTATACGGCAGTGCAGACAGCCTTAAGGAAACCCTGGAGTACGATCTTCGGCAGGAAAAGCAATTTAGCTACAGGGGTTTAAGCCAACACGAGACCATAGATCACGTAGCCCAATTCATTTCCTATTTGTGGCAGATCCATGTTTTCGGCGAAGGAAATACGCGAACGACCGCGATCTTTCTAATAAAATACTTGCGTACTTTAGGCTTTCACGTAACCAACGAATTATTTGAGCAACATTCGTGGTATTTCCGCAATGCCTTAGTGAGAGCCAACTACGAAAATAATCCTAAAGGCATTCTCGCCACACGTGAATTCTTGCTCCGTTTTTTCGGGAATCTTCTGCTTGGAGAGAAAAATACACTGAAGAACCGAGACATGCATGTGCGTTACCTCGCCCCTCTAAAAGTGCGGAAGGACCCTAGCAGTTCTGCGAAAAGTGGTCAGAAACCGGTGGTCAGAAAAGGTGGTCAGAAAACTTCGTCAGAAATATTGAGATCTATAAAAGAAGATCCAAAAATAACACGAAGCGAACTCGTCAAAAAATTGGAGATCAATCCTTCCGCCATTCAGAAGCACATAGCAAAACTAAAAGCAGCAGGAATCATCGAACGTGTCGGCGGCGATAAAGGCGGACATTGGAAAATAAATGCTCCGACAAAACCAAGGTAGATCACGGAAACAGCGTATAGGCCCTATATACCCGTAAATTAGGTTTGACTAGCTAGCCTGACTAGCCTATATTGTAAGTATGAAAGTCGGTGTTTACGAAGCAAAATCGAACCTTAGCAAGATGATACAAAAAGCGCTTGACGGCGAAGAAGTTGTCATCACGCGCAACGGCGCCGAAATGGTCAAACTCGTTCCGGTCAAAAAGAAAAAGAAAAGCTGGATAGGAATGTACAAAGGGCAGATCAAGATCCACGACAATTTTGACGATCCGCTTGAGGAGTTTGAGGAGTACACGTGAACATCCTTCTTGATACAAACATTTTCCTCTGGATCGCAGGAAACGATGATTATTTGCCAACGGCCGCGAAAAAACTTATCGAAGAACCGAGCAATCAGATCTATTTATCGTCGGTCAGTGCCTGGGAAATAGCAATTAAATGGTCAAAAGGACGGTTGGGCCTTCCCGAACAACCTCGCACTTTGATCGAGAACATAGCTGACACTGCTGGCCTCGTCAAAGTATCTGTAAACTTTTCCGACGTGCATGTTGTTTCGGAACTCCCGGTTTTTGAGGATCACAAGGATCCCTTCGACCGTTTATTGATCGCTCAGGCGATGAATCGCGGCCTTAGCCTGATGACCTCTGACAAAAAATTCAAACAATACGATATCGATATTCTTCTTTACGGCAAAAAATGAATGATCTGGATAAAAACGACCTATTGAGCGGATTTCGTGCCGAGTTTCACATTCCGAAGCATACGGACGGATCCGACGTGCTTTATTTCACGGGCAATTCGCTCGGGCTTCAGCCAAAGCGGACGCGTGAATACGTCGATCAGGAGCTGGACGATTGGGCCAGGCTCGGCGTCGAAGGCCATCTGCACGCGCGGCACCCGTGGCTTCCCTATCACGAATTTGTGACAGAGCAAATGGCACGCGTCGTCGGTGCGAAACCGATCGAAACGGTCGTGATGAATTCGCTGACGGTAAATCTGCATTTGCTGATGGTGTCGTTCTATCGGCCGACGCCTACGCGTTATAAGATAATGATCGAAAAGGGCGCGTTTCCTTCGGATAGGTACGCGGTCGAATCGCAGATCAACGTTTGGAGTACCGGCTTTAGCCGGCTTGCTCAAAAAGAGCCGCCTGAAGGCGGGACTCCGAACGCGCTTATCGAATTAACTCCACGCGAAGGCGAAGCTTGTTTAAGAACCGAAGACATTCTCGAAGCCATCGACCGCGAAGGCGACAGCGTCGCACTCATTCTGCTCGGCGGTGTTAATTACTACACCGGCCAGGCGTTCGATATGAAAGCGATCACCGAAGCCGGACATAAAAAAGGCTGCGTCGTCGGGTTTGATCTGGCTCACGGTGCGGGAAATCTCGAACTGAAACTTCACGATTGGGGCGTCGATCTCGCCGCCTGGTGTTCGTATAAATATCTGAATGCAGGGCCAGGAGCTGTCGGCGGCGTTTTCGTGCACGAACGACACGCGCGAAATTTCGATCTGCCGCGGTTCGCCGGTTGGTGGGGACACGACAAAGAAACACGGTTTCTGATGCGGCCGGAATTCATTCCGCTCGAAGGAGCCGAAGGCTGGCAGCTTTCGAATCCGCCGATATTTCAGCTAGCCGCGCTCCGCGCTTCGCTCGAAATATTTGACGAAGCGACGATGCCCGCACTCCGTGAAAAATCCGTAAAACTCACGGGTTATATG
Organism: uncultured bacterium; assembly: GCA_965651435.1. Lineage (GTDB taxonomy): Bacteria > Acidobacteriota > Blastocatellia > Pyrinomonadales > Pyrinomonadaceae > OLB17. Next base: position 9,928 of record CBFGSN010000055.1, read on the forward strand.
GAAAAACTCTTGTCGCAGATCGAAACGGACCGCATCGAAATAATAACGCCGACCGATCCGGCACAGCGCGGCTGTCAGCTTTCGATACGCGTTCGCAACGCCGACAAAACCTTGTTCGACGCAATAACGAAACGCGGGGTCGTCGCCGATTGGCGCGAGCCGGACGTCATCCGCGTCGCGCCGGTGCCGTTGTATAATACGTTCGAGGACGTGAGTAAATTTGTCGCGATACTGAAAGAATGTATAGGCGAATAAACCACTTAGGAACATAGGACACATAGAGAAATCTTCCGAATTGCGAATCGTTTGCGTAAATTGGTAAAACGTCTTCCAATTTACAATTAGGCAATTGCCAATTATCAATTAAGGCCTGAACCTCCTATGTGATCCATATGCCTATGTGGTGAAAACAATCTATGTCGAAAGTTACGATCATCGGTGCGGGGCTTGCGGGTTCGCTGCTCGCCATTTATCTGGCGAAGCGCGGCTTTGCGGTCGAGGTTTTCGAAGCCCGCGGCGATATGCGCAAAGAACAGGTCGCGGCCGGGCGTTCGATAAATCTGGCGCTTTCGGACCGCGGCATCGCGGCACTCCGCGAGGTCGGTATCGAAGAAAAGATGCTTCGCGAAGCGATACCGATGCGCGGCCGGATGATCCACGATCGTTCGGGCAACACAAAGCTTCTGCCCTATTCCGGCCGCAGCGGCGAATATATAAATTCCGTTTCGCGCAGCGGTTTGAACATTTCCCTGATCGACGAAGCCGAATCGGCCGGCGTCAAATTTTATTTCAACAACGCTTGTTCGGACTTTGATATCGAAACCGGCGAAGCGGTCCTTGCCGACGGAACGCGGGTGAAAGGCGACACGGTCATTGCGACCGACGGAGCCGGTTCCGCCGTTCGGCAAGCTCTCGAAAAAAAGGTTTCGGGATTTCATTCATCGTCCGATTTTCTTGCTCACGGATATAAGGAACTCCACATTCCGCCGCAAACCGGCGGCGCATTCGGCAAATTTGCGATGGAACCGAACGCCCTGCACATCTGGCCGCGGCATCAGTTCATGATGATCGCGTTGCCGAATTTTGACGGCAGCTATACGTGCACGCTCTTCATCGCACACAAAGGCGATAATAGTTTTGAGGAGATCAGCCACGGACCAACGCCGAATGGCCGCGATCATCAGCCTTCATCCGCGATCAGATCTTTCTTCGCCGAGGAGTTCCCGGATGCAATGGAGCTGATGCCGACGCTCGTTGACGATTTTTTTGGCAATCCGACCGGCCTGCTCGGAACGGTGAAATGCGGGCCGTGGAATCTGGGCGGCGACGTGCTTTTGCTCGGAGATTCGGCGCATGCGATGGTTCCCTTCTATGGCCAGGGAATGAACTGCGCTTTTGAGGACGTGCGTGTCCTGGCGGAGTTGGTCGATGCGCAAATGTCAGCGGGCGGCCGAATCGACTGGCGACCAATATTCGACAACTACTCATCCATTCGCAAACCGAACGCCGACGCGATCCAGGACATGGCGATCGAAAATTTTTACGAGATGCGCGACGCCGTCGCCGACCCGGTCTTTCAGCGCAAACGCGAACTCGAAACGCTGCTCGAACAAACATTCCCCGATTATTTTTCGAAATATTCGATGGTCACATTTCGCGAAGATCTTCCCTATGCCGAAGCGAAACGGATCGGCAACGCCCAGGACAAACTTTTGATGGACATCTGCCGCCCGATAAAGAACGCCTCTGAACTCGATATCGAAAGCGTTATATCCGAGGTCCGAAAACTCAAATGATCACACGATGCAAAGAACAAAACTGACGATATTTTTCCTGCTTTTTCTTGCCGTAACGGCTCTGCCGCAGACGCGTTTCACGATCGCCGAAAAGCCATGGGATGCGGATAAATTCGGCAATATCCGCGCCGTCGTTTCGGTCAAAGACGCCTCCGCAAAAGCCGCTTTCGCACATATCGAATGGCGGCGACGCGACAAAGACCCGGCCGCGAAAAATATCATCGTCACATCCGCGGACGGAACCGTTATCGCGAATGTCATTCGCGGCGAGATCAATAACGAATTCGGCGATATCTATTTCGAACCGGCGGCGGGTGCCGGTGTTTATTACATCTATTATCTGCCGTACAAAAAGGCCGGAAGCGCAAATTATCCGAAAGATCTTTATCCGCCGTTCGTGGAAACGGCCGACGCCGCATGGGCCGCTTCGGCAAAGGCGGTCGCGAAAAAGGCGGACGTGACGGAGATAAGCTCCGTCGATGCGTTCAATTCGTTCTATCCGATGGAGGTCATCGCGACGCGTGCCGAAACGGACGCGATTCTGAAGCGAAACGCGGGCAAACCATTCATCGTTTTTCCCGAAGACCGTATGTTTCCGATCCGTATGACGCACCATCTGCCGCTGCGTTGGGCCAGCGGCGGCGACAAAAATTCGTTTGCCGGAAAAGCGCGGCGCGGCGAATTTTATATTTTCCAGCTCGGTATTTTTGCGGTCGAAAACCTAAGCAGCGTGCGGGTGATCTTTGACGGCCTGAAAAGCGGAGCCAAAACTATCGCGGCCGCAAATATGACCTGCATCAATACCGAAGGCGTCGATCATCGCGGCGAGCATTTTACGAAACGCGTCGATGTCGGTGCCGGAACCGTGCAGGCATTGTGGTGCGGAGTCGAGGTTCCGGTCGATGCGAAGCCGGGAAAATACATCGGAAAAGCGGTCATTTCCGCCGAGCGAAAACAGCCGCAAAGCGTATCGCTTTCGATAGATGTCACGAATACCATCGCCGAAAACTCCGGCTTTAACGAACCGGAAAAGCAGACGCGCCTGAAATGGCTTAATTCGACGCTCGCACAGGAAAATACCGTCATCGCTCCTTATACGCCGATCGCCGTGAACGGCAGCGAGCTAAACATTCTCGGACGCAGGATCACGCTCGGCCCGGACGGTTTCCCGGCGGCGGTCGAAACGTTCTTCACCCCGGAAATGACATCCATCGGCACGACGCCGAAAAGCGTTCTGGCGGAACCGTTGGCGATCGAGGTCGAAGGCACGGACGGAAGTGTTTTCGGAAGTATGGCATCACCGCTGCGTGTTACCGAACGTTCGCCCGGCACGGTGAAATGGACGGCGGTTAGCACCTTTCCGAACGGCGATAAAAAGCTCACGATGAACGTGAACGGCACGCTCGAATTCGACGGTTCGCTTTCGTACGAGGTCAAGATCACGGCGAACGATGACGTTGACCTCAATGACATTCGCCTGCGAATTCCGTTCGCAAAAGACGCGTCGGAATATATGCTCGGGCTCGGCGAAAAGGGACGCAAAACGCCGGACGAACTGAAATGGAAATGGGACGTCGCGACAAAAAATCAGGACGGAGCGTGGCTCGGTGCGGTCAATGGCGGCATGCAGTTCTCGCTCCGCGATGAAAAATATTCGCGTCCGCTGAACACGAATTTTTATCTGCAAAAACCGCTGCTGCTTCCTGCGTCGTGGGGAAACGAAAACAAAGGCGGCATCGATATTTCGACCGATGGCGATGTTCGGACGGTAACGGCATACAGCGGGCCGCGGCGGATGAAAAAAGGCGACGTGCTTTATTACAATTTCACGCTGCTTATCACGCCGTTTCACGCGATCGACACCGATCGGCACTGGGCGAACCGTTTTTATCACAGATACTCACCGATCGACGAAATAAAGAAAACCGGAGCGACCGTCGTAAATATTCATCACGCGACCGAGATAAATCCGTACATAAATTATCCGTTCATCGCCCACGCAAAGATGAAAGCGTACATCGACGAAGCTCACGCAAAGGGCTTGAAGGTAAAGATCTACAACACCGTCCGCGAACTTTCGAACCACGCTTATGAACTTCCCGCTTTGCGAAGTCTCGGCCACGAGATCTATTCGCCCGGCAGCGGCGGCGGGTTTTCCTGGCTTCAGGAACACGTCGGCGAAGATTACATCGCGGCCTGGTTCGTGCCCGAATTAAAGGACGCGGCGATCGTCAACAGCGGCATGAGCCGTTGGCATAATTACTATGTCGAAGGGATGAATTGGCTGACGCAGAACGTCAGCATCGACGGAATTTATCTGGACGACGTTGCGTTCGACCGCGTCACGATGAAGCGCATCAAACGCGTGCTGACAAAGAACGGTCATCCCGGCATCATCGACCTGCATTCGGCAAATCAGTTCAATAAGAACGACGGATTCAATAATTCGGCGTTGCTTTATATGGAACATTTTCCGTATCTGAACCGCCTTTGGTTCGGCGAATATTTCGATTACGAAAATAATTCCCCCGATTTTTTTATGACCGAAGTTTCCGGGATCCCGTTCGGCCTGATGGGCGAAATGCTTGAAAAAGGCGGCAATCCATGGCGCGGAATGATCTACGGAATGACGAACCGAATGCCGTGGTCGGACAATGCCGATCCGCGTCCGATCTGGAAAGCATGGGACGATTTTGGAATGGAAGGCTCGGCGATGGTCGGCTATTGGTCGCCGAACTGTCCCGTCCGGACGAGCGATTCGAGCGTTCTCGCGACCGTTTATGCAAAGAAAGGCACGGCGATGGTCGCGGTCGCGAGCTGGGCGGATGCCGACACGTCGGTGAGTCTCGATATCGATTGGGAACGGCTCGGCATCGATCCGAAAACCGCCTCGATCGAAGCTCCGGCTATCGAAAATTTCCAGGCCGCGCACTCTTACCGCGTCGGCGAAAAGATCGCCATACCGAAAAATAAGGGAATGATCCTTATTCTGAAATAGCTGTTCTAAGCGGCGGTCGAATGCTGTCCCGGCTGATACGTTCCCGGTGTCGTTCGGAATGAGATCGCCATTCGGTTCCAGGTGTTTATCGCGGCAACGGCCAGCGTCAGGTCGATCAATTCTTCGTCGTTGAACTCCTTACGCACCGTTTCGTAAACTTCGTCCGGAACATGCGTTTGGCTTACAAGCGTGACGGATTCGGCCCATTCGAGCGCGGCTCTTTCACGCGGCGTGAAGAAAGGTGTTTCGCGCCAGGCATCGAGCGTGTACAAACGCTGTTCGGTTTCGCCGCCCGCGCGCAGGTCTTTTGAATGCATATCCAAACAATACGCACATCCGTTTATCTGCGAAACGCGATATTTGATCAGATGCAGAAGCTGTTTATCGAGCGAAGATTTCGCCAGATGCATTTCCATCGCGTAGATCGCCTTCATCGCTTCGGGACGTTTTGCATACGCATCCATTCTCTGTTCCATTATATTTACCTCCGAAATATTGTATGTTCTTATTATAGAACCGCCGGAAGGCGCGACCCAAATGGATGAAAATTTTGTGAATAGAAACAGCGCGGCGATAGACATTTCGATACCGCTTCGCTTCAACGGCCCGCAGCCGAACGCATACGGCGTCGAACCGGCGTCGGCCGAAGCCTGCGAATACGGCGAACTCGTCGGCGACACGCGGCGCGGCGGCAGTTGTAATTTCGAACGATATACGTTCATTCCGCACTGCAGCGGCACGCACACGGAATGCGTCGGCCACATCACCGACGAACGCATATCGGTCCGCAAATGCTTGAAAGATGTATTCATCAACGCCGTGCTGATAAGCGTCGCTCCGACGAGCGCATCAAACCTTAGTTTGATGTCCGGCGACGATCAGGTCATCACCGCCGAAGCTGTCAGCGAAGC
>CBFGSN010000056.1:0-15528 GCA_965651435.1 uncultured bacterium
ATTCGACCGTACGAAGATATTCTTCCTCGCTGTCTACGCGGATCGCCGTGAAATCATCCGAAAGCTGGTCACGAAGCAGGCGCTGGACAATGTCCAGATCCTGATGCACGAGCGCAGGCGATTTCGTCTTCTCGCTCGTTTTTTTGATGTCCAGCCAGGTGCGGACCAAATACCGGGCGTCCTGACGCAGATCGTCATCCGTGATCCCTATGCCCGCCGTGCGGACAATAAATCCGCCTGACGGAACGTCTTCGTCGGCCTTGATGCGCTGAATAAGTGTGCGAAGCCGGCCACGTTCGCTCGAAGATTCTATCTTTCGCGAAACGCCGAGATGTTCGATCGTCGGCATATAGACCAAGAATCGGCCGGGTAAAGCGATGTGCGAGGTAATGCGGGCACCCTTTTTGGCGATCGGTTCTTTCGCGATCTGAACCAGAATTTCCTGGCCTTCGTGAAGAAGTTCGGAAATGCCGGGCTGCGTCCGGCGTCCGCCGCTTCGGTCGTCACGGCCACGGCTGTCCTTGCCGTTACGGTCCTTTTGCGAACCGCGGTCCTTTGAGGAGCCGCGCTCTTTTTTCGAGTGGCCGGTTCGCTTTTCCGGAGCTTCTTCCGCAGCGGGTTCGCTCGTTTCCGCAGTGTCTTCACCGACGGCCTCCACAGTTTCGGGGCTTTCCTGTTCGTTATCACTGTCGCCGTTACCGTTCGAATCGGTTTCGGATGAAGCTTTCGAACGCCCTTTGCCGCCGCGCCGCCGTCCGCGTCCGCCGCGGCGAACTGCCATTTCGGCTACCTCGGCGGATTCTTTTACGCTTGCTTCGGCGTCTTCCAGAACGGCCTTTTCATCAGGGGCTTCTTCCTTTGTCGCGGCAGCTTTTGATCTGGACTTCGTCGTTCTTGTAGTCTTGGCCTTCTTTTCCTTTGCGGGTTTTTCGGCCTTTTCGGATTTCGCTTTTGTCGCGCGCTTCGACGGAGCTTTAGCGGTCTTCGCTTTGGACTTTGTCGTCTTCTTCGGCTTTTCTTCCGGCTCGGCTTCGTCTTCGTCGGCGATACGTTCGAAACCGTTCGCTTCCGAAAGTGCCGAATCCATCACCGAACCGACCTCTGCCACGGCAGTGGTTTCAAGGTCAAATTCGATCGCCCTGACCGTATCGATGATCTTTTCCTGGACATACGCGTCCTTGAACATATCGCCGGTGTCTCCGTCGTCGTCGGCATCTACAATACGCTCGAAACCGTCGTCCGATATTTCGAATTCCGGCGGTTCGGCAACATGCAGGATCATATCGGAATCGGCGTCAGTGTCTCCGTCGGTATCGGTTTCCGCTGTTTCGGCGGAAGTGTCGGCTTTTTCAGTTTCTTCTCGTTCTTTGCCTTTTCTGCCGCGGCCTTTGCCCGATCTTTTTGACGAGGCGACGGAAGCATCGGCGTCTTCGCCGTCCGCGGCTTCGCTAAGCGGTTCGGATTTCTCCTGCGCGGCTTCCATCTGTTTTTCGCGTTCGAGCCGTGCGCGTTCTATCCTGTCGTTGGCTTCGCGTTTGGCTTCTTCGGGTGATTTTTTGGATTTTTCCATCACAACGCGTTCGATCTCTTCTTCTTCGTCAAAGAAATCAGACACATAAAGAAATGCGTCACGTTCCAAACCTATAGAGACAAAGGCCGACTGCATTCCGGGCAAAACCCGCTGCACTCGGCCCTTGTAAATATTTCCGGCGATGCCTGCATTTTCTTCGCCGCGTTCTATGTAAAATTCGATGACCTTTCCATTTTCCAAAATGGCGATCTTCTTTTCGCGTCCGTTGACGCTTACGATCATTTCCTTGGACATTTAGTTTTCCTTATATTCTTAAACTTTTAACAGGGCTTGCGAATGCAGTGTCGGATGATGCGGGAAAAGAAGAAGAACAGGCGTTAAACCTTTAAGATCGAAAGACCTAAGCGGCGCATTTGGGGCTTTGTATGCAGATATCCCGAAAAAGGTTACTTTTGTATCCGCGGCTTTTGCGAATTTTCGCCAAAGCTCAAAATAATAAAAGTTATTTCGCAGGAAATCTCAGCTTTCGAAGCCCATTTTGGGCGATTCTTATGTCCGGGGAGCACATGCCGCTTTGGGCGGCCGTGCTCAACCTTCTAAATTCTGTGGGCCGAAAATATCTCAGCCAAAAAATTCTGATCCGTTTGCTCTTTCAATCATCCGTTTACAAACATTAGGCAAACTCCTGATAAGTATAAACGAAAACTTCTGCTCCGCAAACTAAAAATCGGGATTTTTTTTCGATCGAAACCACCGCCGTCGGACGATCGAACATAACGCATTATCAAAAAAGTGCGCCGTACATTTTTCTCAAGTTAAGATCAGGAGTAGAATCAAATCCTACTCCGAAATAATTTTATGGAAGTTTACGTTCAGATCGTTCGTGACGGCGACGGTCTTCGAAAGGCCTGCGAACAGTTGCGCCGTTCAAATATCCTGGGGTTTGACACTGAGACGACGGAGCTTGATCCTTACAAGGGCGATATACGCCTTGTCCAGTTAAGTGACGGGCGAACGACGCAGGTCATCGACCTAAAGCCTTTTTCGGGCGCGGACGGCCTGCGAACGGCGGACGAGCTTCAGCCGCTGCGTGACCTTCTTTCCGATCCGAACATAACCAAAGTCGCACACAACGCAAAATTCGACGCAAAATGGGTTCGCCATCACCTCGGCTGCGAACTCAACGGCATTTTCGACACATATCTTGCCAGCCAGCTCATCTCCGCCGGCGAACAGGACAGGCGGCATTCGCTTCACGATGTCGCGCAATTTTTCACCGGCACGGAACTCGATAAATCACAGCAGGTCAGCGATTGGGGAGCCGACGCGCTTTCGCACGAGCAGATCGAATACGCCGCAAAAGACGCCGCTGTTATGGTGCCGCTTCACGATCAGGTCGCGGAACGGCTGAAAGCCGACGGGCTGACGGACGTTGCCGCTCTCGAATTTGAGTGCGTAATGCCGATCGCCGAAATGGAGCTGAACGGTATTTTGATGGACCGCGAACGCTGGCTGGAGCAGCTCGGAAAGGTACGAGCTCTTCAGGCAAAGGCCGCCGACGAACTTCAGGAAATGCTCTCCGCCGGTGTCGCACAGGCGACGCTTTTCGGGCGGCCGGAGATAAATCTCGATTCGCAGCAGCAGGTGACGGCGGCTCTTGTAAACCTCGGCGTGCCCGTGCCGGAAACCACGCGCGGATGGCAGCTTCAGCCGCTCGCCGAAGAATATCCGGTCATCGAAAAACTGCTCGAATACCGCAGCGTCGCAAAAGCCATCAGCAGTTTTGGCGAAAATATTCTCGAATTCATCTTGCCGGCGACGGGCCGCATTCACGCTGATTTTCGCCAGATAGGCGCGCCGACCGGGCGTTTTTCGTGTTCGAATCCGAACCTGCAGCAGATACCGCACGATCCGGCATATCGCCGCTGTTTCCGTTCGGGCGAAAACCGTTCTCTTGTGATCGCGGATTATTCGCAGATCGAACTTCGCATTTTGGCAGAATTTTCCGACGACAAGAATTTTATCGAGGCATTCGAATCAGGTGCGGATTTTCACACGACCGCGGCCGCGCGGATGTTCGGCATCGCACCGGAAGATGTGACTTCCGACCAGCGTTCTTTCGCAAAACGTTTGAATTTCGGCATTGTTTACGGCGTCGGTTCGTCGCGTTTTGCGCTGATGACGGGCCTGACGCAGGACGAAGCCGAAAATACGATGCGTAAATATTTCGGGACGTTCACGGGGCTTGATGCTTATTTGCGCAACGCCGCGAACGAGGTCATCGCCAACCGTACGGCACGCACGGCTTCGGGGCGTTTGCTGAAACTTCGGTTCGATGAGAACGATCGCCAACAGATCGCGGCCGCGCGCCGCTATGGCGTGAATATGCCTATCCAGGGAACCTCCGCCGACATATTGAAACGTGCTCTTCGCAAACTTCACGAAGAACTTCGCGGCACGAGCGGAAAGCTTGTCAACATAATCCACGACGAGGTCATCGTCGAATGTGAAGCCGCCGAAGCCGAAGAAACGAAAGCAAAACTCGAACGTTCGATGGTTTCCGCCGCCGAAGATTTCATCAAACGCGTGCCGATAAAGGTCGATGCAAATATTGCCGACGAATGGGCGAAATGATCAGTCGTTCATTTTTATGATCGCCAGGATGTCTGCGAGCAGGCCTCTCTGTTCCAACGTCAGCGTAAAATTTTCCGAACCGATCTTTATCTTTCCGACCGCCGCCATTTTTGAAAGCTCTTCGGGACGCAGTTCGAAATTCAGATATTCCATATCCATTCGGTCTTTGTAAGCATAACGCGCATTTCCGAACGAAGCCGCTCCGGCGTTCAACGCATTGCTTTCGCCAAAGCGCGGCTTTTTTGTCAGAACCCAAAAGCTCAAAAGAAGTTTGTCCGGCGGATGCGTTAGTTCGCTGCCCGGAAAATAAAACCCGACGGCGAAATTCATCGCCAAAATTCCGGCGTGTTTTGATTCGGCGGACGGGAAATTTTCGGAAACTCCGCGAACGGTCGTCGTGTTTCCGGCGGCGTTGAACGTAAGCGAAATATTTTTTTCCGCATGGCGTTCTTTGATCCGACGCGTGAGTTCGGCGTTCGTCAGAGTTTGCGAAAATGCGGTAATGGAAAATATTAGCGTAAAAATTACGGCGAGTATCAATTTCATTTTGGAAGGATCAAGGGGAATTTAAAGATGTGCCGGTGAATACCGACGTCATCGATTATCGCATACGCACCTACTGCAGGACAAGATTTTTGGCAAAGCGACGGCGCTCTTTGATAGTATGAAAATGCTTTTACGTTCATGAATGTTATGAGATATCTCGCCTTTTTATTCATCATCTGCTCGCCGCTCTTTGTTTTTGCTCAACTGACGCCGCACAAGATCACCCTAAAAAACGGCAAGTCATTTAACCTGAACCTACCCGAAGAATTCGAGATAATTCCTGCGGCCGAAGGCTTGAAACGCGTTCGATTTTTTGCGAGGTCGCCCGATGGCCGTATCTTCGTCACGGATATGCGCGACCTTACGGACAACAAAAAAGGTTCGATATATATTCTGGATGAATTCGACCCGGAGTCGGGCAAATTCGCGAAAACAGTGCAGTATATGACCGGGCTCCGCAATCCGAACAGCGTCCAATTTTACACCGACTCCGACGGACAGGATTGGATCTACATCGCCGAAACCGATAAACTCACGCGCCGAAAATTTACCAAAGGCGAAGAAGCCCCGACCGACACAGATCCGCAAATACTGGCGACGTTTCCGGATTATGGTTTGAGTTACAAATATGGCGGATGGCATCTGACGCGGACGCTTGCTTTTGCACCGAATGGAAAACTATATGTCGCTGTCGGTTCGAGCTGTGACGCATGTGTCGAAAAAGAGAAAGTGCGCGCAAGCGTTATCGAAATGGATCCGGACGGGTCGAACCAACGGCAATTCGCGAAAGGATTGCGAAATGCCGTCAGCATAAAATGGACGCAGGATCACCTTTTCGCAACGAACCAGGGCGTCGATCACCTCGGCATAAACAAACCGAACGAAACGTTTTACGCGCTCAAGGACGGTGCCGATTACGGTTGGCCGTATTGTTATACGCTTAACGGAAAAGTTTACCGCGACCCTAAATTCAAACGCGCTTCGGGCTGCAGGAATGTTCAGACTCCGTATGCGTTCTTTCCGCCGCGAAGTTCCGCGCTCGGTTTCGATTATTTTGAAAGCGGCGCTCCCGATGTGATAAAAGATGCGTTTCTGGTTTCGCTTCACGGTTCGTCAAACGTCAGAACCGGCCACGGTTACAAGATCGTCATAATGCGCAAGGGCGAAAAGCTCAAAGACCTGATCACCGGTTTTCTCAACCGCGGAAAGGTCAACGGCCGCCCGTGCGACATTATGAAGCTCGACGAAAATTCATTCTTGTTCACCGATGACCACGGCGGCGTCGTTTATCTCGTTCGAAAAAAAGGACATAAAACCGGTACGCCGCCCGAGGCCGAACCCGCGAGTACGTCGACACCGACCGCTTTGAACGAACCGCCCGCCGAACCCGTATCCGGAAAATGCTTCGGTTTCGCGATACTTTTTGCCGGCACCCTCTTGCTGTCCGTCATTTAATTTGTCCGAAAATCCCGCTGGTTCTCGCAGTAACAAAATAGACGAACTAAAAAAGGAGACATTTGTTATGCAGCCCAGCAAAGTTCTTTCATTCGCAGCTATCACCGTTATGTTCGCCTCCATTCTGCCTGCCTTTTCGATGAATCGCGCAAGGATCGAAACCCGAACGGATCAGGCCGTCCAAACATTCGGCGTAACCGGCGAAGGCGTCATCGTTGCGATCATCGACCGCGGCATAGATTGGAAATCGAACGATTTTCGAAACGAGGACGGTTCAACACGAATAAAATACATTTTTGATATGACCGATGATACCGGGGCAACGGAACCCGGCAACACATACGGCGTAGGAACGATATATACCGAAACGGAAATAAACGCCGCTTTAAAAGGCGGGCCGTCGCTGGCAACCCGTGATGCGGTGGGTCACGGAACCTCCACGACTGGTATCGCGGCCGGAAACGGACGAAATATGTCCGATCGTAAATATCGCGGCATTGCTCCGAAAGCATCCATAATCGCCGTAAAATTTACCAGCGAAGGAGCACCGGCGCATGACGACCAACCCGCCGAGGCTCCGTTCTATAACGAATCGCTTTTTCCAACCGCGCTCCTATTCGTCCGCGATAAAGCCGCCGAATTGGAAATGCCGGTCGTTATGCTCGCAAATTTCGGAACCATAAACGGCCCGACGGACGGAACGAGCATGCTTTCCAGAACAATAGATTCATTCGCGGGCCCCGGAAAACCGGGAATAGCTTTTGTAACCGGAACCGGCGATGACGGCGGAATGGCAAACCACGCTGGTGGGACGGTCACGGCCGGAGAAACGCACCCCGTCACGATCCAAAAGAGCGCAGCCGGAACGCTTCGGTTAGATCTTTGGTACGGAGCGAACGACCGTTTCGACGTCTCGTTGGAAACGCCCTCCGGGAATTTCGGCCCTTATCCGGCACCTGCGAACGGCAACAGTTCGTTTAACCAAACCTCCGCATTTAATATGTACCATAACGGTTCCGGCCGAGTATTTTACGGCGCGACCAACGGCAAACGCGAAATATTTATCGATATTACGGGTCCCGCCGGCACGTACAAGCTGAATTTGATCGGATCGACGGTCACCAACGGACGATTCGATGCGACGCTCAACCCTTCGCGGATTCACTATAGTCTCGGATCTTTCACGGATAACGTCGTGCCCGGCAGCATCATCGATCAGGCAACGGCATTTAACAATATTGCGCCGAACAGCTACGTTCTCGCGACGGATTGGGTGGATATTGACGGCGTTCCGCGAAGTATCATAGGCGAAGGCGAGGTCGGCGAATTGTGGCTCGGCAGCAGCGTCGGTCCAACCTTTGACGGAAGGCTCGGCACCGATCTGTCAGCTCCGGGCGACCTTGTGATCGCTCCATATAGCCCAACTTCATATTTTGCCACGTTCCGGTTCAACCTTGTGCAGGACGGAGGCGGACTTTACGGTCGTGCCGGCGCGGTCAGCGCGGCCGCTCCGCAGGTTGTCGGTGCGATCGCATTGATGCTTGAGGCAAATCCGTATATGGATGCGGCGAGTATTGACGAATTACTGCATCGATCGGCCCGCTCAGATGAATTTACCGGAGAAACGCCGAATCCCGAATGGGGTTACGGCAAACTCGACGTCTATTCTGCTGTGGAACTCGCACTTTCGGCCGTCAGAATTCGCGGCCGGATACTGACTCCGTCCGGACGGCCGATAGCTCACGCGATCGTTTCGCTGACTGATGCTTCCGGCATCCAACGGACATACCGGACGAATACATTCGGCTACTATGGTTTCGAGGATCTGCCGATCGGGCGGGATTACAGCATAACCGTTGCCGCCCGCGGTTATGAGTTTCAACCCGCCGTTGCCCAAGCGGACGGAAATCTCAACGACTTTAATTTTATTGCGGCCGGCAGCGAAACCGTCCGCCGGAGTAAATAAAGGAAGGCGGGGCAGCCATCGCCGGTGCCCCGTATCGTCTTTACTATTGCATAGCCGATATTCTAGTATTCAATTAATGAACATCGGAATTACGGTTTATCCGACGTATGGCGGAAGCGGCATTGTCGGATCGGAATTGGGGCAGGCGCTTGCCGAACGCGGGCACAACGTGCATTTTATTTCGTCGGTTCTGCCGACGCGCGTGACGGAACTCGGCCCGCGCGTCCATTTTCACGAAGTCGAAATGATGTCGTATCCACTGTTCGAACATCAGCCGTACGACCTTGCACTTGCGACGAAAATGGCGACGGTTGCTCGTGCCGAAAAGCTGGATCTGCTGCATGTTCACTACGCTATTCCGCATTCGATCAGCGCGATACTCGCCCGCGAATCGATCAAGCAGAAACGCTACGTTCCGGTAATCACGACGCTTCACGGAACGGATATAACGCTTGTCGGCGCAGACCGCAGCTATCTGCCGATCACGCGGTACGGCCTGCAGCAATCGGACGGCGTCACGGCCGTTTCCAAATTTCTTAAACAGGCGACGATCGAAACCTTTGATTTTGACGAGATCGAGGTGATACCGAATTTCATCTGCCCAAATCACTACACGCACACGCCTGATTCCGAGCTTCGCCGCGAACTCGCGCCAAACGGAGAAAAGCTCCTCGTTCACGTATCGAATTTTCGCCCCGTGAAACGCGCCGCGGATTGTGTCGAGATCCTCGCAAAAGTTTTGAAAGCGGGCGAAAAAGCCCGTCTCATAATGGTCGGTGACGGACCCGAACGTTCGGCCGTTTATTATTTAGCCGAGCAGTTAGGTATCGCCGAACATACCTCATTCGTCGGCAAACAGGCGAACATCGCCGATTATCTCGGAGCGTCCGACATCTTTTTGCTGCCGTCGGAACTCGAATCATTCGGCCTGGCCGCACTCGAAGCCCAGGCCTGCGAACTGCCGGTGATCGCAACACGCATCGGCGGCATTCCCGATGTCGTGACCGACGGCGAAAGCGGATTTTTGAGCGACATCGGCGACACCGAAAAAATGAGCAGCGATGTGCTTCGTCTTTTGCGGAACGAAGACGTGCTCCGAAATTTTGGCAAACGCGGCCGCGAACTCGCCGTCAGCCGATACGGAACGGAAAAGATCATTCCGCAATATATCGCCTTTTACGAAAGGATACTTCAGCGGTCAAGATCCGCCGCGGCGTAACGCGACTTTATTCTTCGAGCGTGTGGGCGATCTTGTCCAGATTTAGGCTGCGTGCCGAGGCGTTGAATATTTCGTGATACGTACCATGTTTTTTATAAAGTTCGTCGTGTGAACCTATCTCGACGACGCGGCCCTCTTTCAGAACGTAGATCACATCCGAATCGATTATCTGCGAAATGCTGTGCGAAATGACGACCGTCGTCCGGTCTTCCTTGATCGCGTCCAGGCTGTTCTTGATCTGTTCGGTCGCGATCGCATCCAAACTTGCGGTCGGTTCGTCCAAAAATATTACGGGCGGATCTTTCAGGAACAATCGAGCGATGGCGATGCGCTGCTGCTGGCCGCCCGAAAGCGACTGTGCCTCCGACCCGTATTTGTTTGGCATCTTTTCGATCTGGTCGTGCAGGTACGCCTTCTTTGTCGCCGATACGATCTCTTGCTCTGTCGAGTGCATGCTTCCATAGCGAATGTTTTCCTCGACCGTTCCGCGAAAGATATGATTTTTCTGCAGAACGAGTCCTATCTTTTGCCGCAGCAGATGCGTGTCGTAATCCTGCAGGTCTTTTCCGTCAAGAAGGATCTTTCCCGCGGTCGGCGCGTAAAATTTGCACAAAAGATTTATCAGCGTCGATTTGCCCGCTCCCGACAAACCGACGAAAGCTACCGTTTTTCCCGCCGGTATCCGCATATTCACGTTCCATAACGCCTGCGTTCCGTTCGGATAAACGAAACTCACATCACGAAGTTCAAATTCGCCGGCAAGCCGTTCGGGCGTTACGGATCCGCTCTCTTCGATGGCGTCATCGGCATCAAGTATCTCGAAAAATCCTTCGGCGTAGGTCAGCGTTTCGTTCATCTGATCGTAGATGCGATGCAGCTGACGGATCGGAGCCGAAACGTTGTTGAACAACAGAATGTGATACATGATCATGCCGATACTCATCTGCTGATCTAAGACGAGATAGGCGGTTAAAATTATGATGAGCACGACGCCGACCTGTTCGGCAAAGGTTTTCATCGCGTCGAATGCATAATTCGTTTTTCGCTGTTTCAGCTGTGCTTTTACCAGATCCTGCTGGAGGCCATATTGCTTTTTGCCTTCGTATTCTTCGCGAACAAAGGATTTTATGACGATGATCGATTCGATTATGTTAAAAAGCCCGTTGGTTTTCTGTTCGCGAAGCGCCCGAAGCCCGCGCCGGACGCCGCGAAGCAGCAGCGCCTGTCGCCAGCTTAAAAGAAAATAGACCGGCATTATCACCGAAGCGACGATGCCGACCATGACGTTCGCCGAATACATCAAAATAAGCGCGAGCAGAGCGTTCGCAAAAAGCGGGATCAGGTTGATGAATATATTCTGAACAAATCCGGTCAGGCTTTCGGCTCCGCGGTCGATGCGCGTTTGAAGCTTTCCGGTCGCATTCTCTTCAGAAGCAAAGAAGGCGTATTTGTACGTCAGAATGCGTTCGACCGCATATTGCGAAAGACCGCTCGAAAGTTTGACGCGCAGGTTTTCGCCAACCATGCTCTGGCCGTATTTTACACCGATATTTACAAGCTCCTTGGCAAACAGAACGATCGATATTTCGATCAGAAGTTTTGTGCTTTGTTCGGCGGGAATGCCCTGGTTAAGAAGGTCCTGAACCGTATCGACGGTGTAGCGAAGTACCACCGGATTGACCTGCGCGGCGATCGCCCCGAACATGGTCAGCAGAAGCGATACGATTATCCATCCCCTGTAAGGTTTGACGAACGGCGCCAGCCGTCGAATGATCTGCCAAATATTCATCTAGAAAAATTTACCACAACCGTCGCGTGCTACGCCTCTTTGCGGCGGCGGTGTTCGACGAAGCGTGAGGCGACGGCATGTAGCGCAACTGCTGTCGCCCCGCCGAATATGTCGATCAAAACATCGGCGGCGGCACCGGTGCGTTCCGGTTCGAAGCTTTGATGAAATTCGTCAAGCGACGCCACGAGGATGACGAGAGCGATACTATAAAGCGGCCAGTGTTTTCGGAACTTCTTACCGCCCGCGAAGGCTCGCGATGCCGCAAGGCCAAGCACGAAATAGACCGCGAAATGCGCGAATTTGCGTACCGCAAAATGTATCGAGGTAATGGTTTCGGGCGATGCCCCCGTGAAAAGAAATTCGATCAGCGGACGAATAAAACGTGAGGTTTCAAGGCTCGACCCGCCGCTGCCGGAAAGATAAAAAATAACGCCGGTCCAAATAAAAAGCGGCGCGTAACGATATATCCGGTCACGCCGTATTTCAGAAGAGGAAAAAAACATTAGTATAACTCGAAGACCGGAGCCCGGAGCCGAACGCAAACCAAGCATACTAAGGAATCCGAGTGTTATCAAACCCCGCTTATGTGTCAATTACACGGCTCGATCGGAGTAAGAGTGTATTTCTCCGTGCTGCTCCCGGTATATTTTCCGAGAACAGAACCCGAACCATGGCCGGTCATCGTACCGGGTTTATCAAGGCCTTCGGGCAATGAGATGGTATAGGTCGACGATCACAAGATTGAGTTTCGACATATTGATTTCCCTTGGTTTTGGAGCGAACTCCCTCTACTTCATAACGATCTGGTCATTTTCGAGTCCGATATTTTCCGGATCGGTGTTTAGGATCATTTCTATCAGCATTCCTGCAAGCTGTTTGGATGCAGCGAGCGCTTCGGCATTGTCGGTTCGCTTTGCGTCTGAATAGACCGCGATCATCATACCGCTGAAACCGATGAGAATATCGTTGAAGCCTTGTTTCTCTCTGTTCGAAAGGTTTGCGAATTCCGGTATCTCGTCGATGGAACTATTCACGGTTTTGAAATAGGCTGCGACGGCTTCATCGCTCGGTTCGTCCGCATCCCGATAAACTGTCATTGCCGTAACCGTAAAGAAGGTGAGTCCGCCGGCAATATTATTTTGCCATCCTCTAGCCGCGGCTTCCTCTTCGTAGGCGGTTTTAGTCGCCG
Organism: uncultured bacterium; assembly: GCA_965651435.1. Classification (GTDB taxonomy): domain Bacteria; phylum Acidobacteriota; class Blastocatellia; order Pyrinomonadales; family Pyrinomonadaceae; genus OLB17. The sequence continues at coordinate 12,330 of CBFGSN010000056.1, forward strand.
TGTATATTTGCTTTATGAGAGCCTTTTCCTCAGGCGTGCTGCCAAGTGCATCGGCAAGAGCCTTTCCGTTATCGACCGCCGTATCGGGGCGAAATTTTCCATAGTTTCTTGCCACCGGCGCGGGTGGCACAACGATCTTGGGGTTTGAAGATCTGGAACCGGATGCCGCATCGCGTTCGGCTTTCTCAACTGCGGCTCGGCCCCATTTTTTTATCAAGGCATTGCGTTCGGTGGTCTTGCGGGTTTGCGTCTTCATCGTACTGTACATGCGGCTTTGCGCCGCACTCGCTTGGCCGAACGAACCGTACACCGTCGGGTAGCCCGCCTGATAATATCCGCCGCCCGCAGCCCGGATCTGAGCGTGTGCAATGTCAGCACCGAAACATGAAAAACCTATTGCCGACACGAATATTAGAATTGCCGTCTTTTTCATAATTTATCCTCGTCTTCGCGATCCGCGCTTTCGCCTTACGAACATAGCCGAACCGCGATCGGCTTATTTTTTTCCGTAAACCGTATAGATCCCACTTCCCGTGGCATTTGCGTCAAGAAGGTGTAATAATCGTGCGCCTTTGATGCACGACCAAAAAGCGTGATATGTTCTTGGACCGGACTCTATCTTTGAGAACCGGATCTGCCAGTTATTGGGAACGCTGAACTTTCCGGCTGACTTTACGTTGGCATATCTCATGTTGCCAACCATGCCGTTCACCACCAGCAATTCCCACCTGTAAGAACTGCCGGTGCCGAATACAAACTCTTCGTTCGACTGGTTGATGTTCATTCCTGCGTAGTTTCCGGTGTAAACACTATACAATTGCTGAACACCGGTAAAATCACTGGTCCAGGTGCCGTTAAAATCGCTTGCGGCAATGGCGAACTTGTTATAGTTCACCATTTGAGCAACGGGCTTGAGCAAGTCGCTTTCGCTGTCCCATTTTATCGTTTCGGGGTCGAATTTAAATTGCTGAATAAACGCATTTTTGTCAGGCGCAACAAACTCAAGCCAGCCGGTATTGCCTTGCCGAAAAAGAAGAACAAATACTTGTTTTCCGGACGCTTTTTCAGTCGCATACCCCATGCCTAAATAAGGTCTGTCGTAGGTACTTATGTAAGCTGTTCTATAGTTTTTCAGGCTGCTGTATCGCGGAGCGACTAAAATATCCCACGCGGCGTTCGTCAGCGGTTCCGGATCAGCGGCGAATATCGTCCCTTCCTTTGGGTAATGGATCAAAACCTTGGTCTGTCCTTTCACAACTTCCACCCAATCTTCCTGCTCCGTGCTGGTCCAGCCGTCATCAAAGTTTGAGGTCGTAAATTTGAAACCGCTCTTTTTCGCGGGTTGTGGGTGGACGTTCTGACCGGTCGGGGCGGCCTTCACGGGTGTGCGATCTGGAAGTTCTTTCAGGCTGACAGAACCGAGAAATGCGCTTACTTCCGTTTCGTATGCCTGCGTGTTCGTGAGAACCAAAGCATTTACCATTTTGCCGTGACCGGTGGCGGTATAAAGCAGAGCAACACCCTTGGACCCTTCCCGCTCAAACGGTGCGAATCCGCCGAGCAGCTGCCAATCCCCGATCTTCTCGGCGGGAGTCATCTCCGGGGCGGTCGAAACGTTTACTACTTCTTTAACGAGCGTCGTCCATGCCGCATCAAAATTTTCCTTCGGGTCATCGAAACCGGGGATGGATCGATAAAGCATGATCATGCAGTAATCATCTTTATTCTCGGTCGAAAACAGTATCGAATCGGCTCGTGCCGCGCGCGTCCAACCCTTTGGCGGCTGGAAAGTAGCAACATCAAATGTTTCCGTGGTCTGAGCTCGAGATCCCACGGAAAAAGCCAGAAGACAGAAGATCAGAAAAAGTAGATGTTTCATGGGTTGGTCCTTATTCCTTAAGATAAGATCTCTCTCATATCATTACGCGTAAAAATGTGAGACAACATATCATCCGACGATCTATTTTTTCCTGCCCAATAAAAAAACGCAGCCCCGAAAGACTGCGTTCCTCTACCTATTGCTAACCGATTATTGTTAATTACGCTGCCGCGGCGCCGGAAACCACCTCGATGATCTCCTTTGTGATCGCTGCCTGGCGAATTCGGTTCATGTTAAGCGTCAGCGAATCAATAAGTTCGCCGGCGTTCTTTGATGCCGAATCCATGGCTGTCATACGCGAACCCTGTTCGGACGCGACCGATTCGAGCATCGCGCGATAGATCTGCGTTTCGATCTGTTTCGGCAAAAGCTGTCCGAAAATTTCGACCGCCGGCTGTTCGTAAACGTATTCCGCGGCTTCGGCGGTTTCGCCCGATTCGCCCGATTCGATCTTTGGTATCGGCAAAAGCTGTTCGACGACAGGCTTTTGCGAAAGAACAGTTTTGAATTCGGTAAAGACCAAAAATACCTTGTCGATGGTCTCGTCGTCGGTAAATATCTTCGTGATCCTCTTGGCGATCTCCGACGCATCGGAATAATTCGCCGAACCGCCGCCCGTCAGACCGAGATATTCTTCGAGAATATTCATATTTCGGCGACGGAAAAAATCGCGGCCTTTACGGCCGACGGCGATCATGCTGATGTCTTTGTCCGAATTCGCCGCCATCTCTGCCTGCGTAGCCTTGATGACGTTCGCGTTGAACGCGCCGGCGAGGCCTTTGTCGGCGGTTACGAGCACGTAAAGATATTTCGAATCGCCGCGTTCGGCGAGCAGCGGGTGCGAAAAATCGTCCGCGACCTTTGAACTCAGATTTCCCAGAACGGCCGACATTTTCTGCGCAAAAGGCCGCGCCGATGTAACGCGGTCCTGAGCGCGTTTCAGCTTTGCCGCGGCGACCATCTTCATCGCCTTGGTTATCTGTTGTGTGTTCTTGACCGACTTAATGCGTCGGCGCATATCCAGCAAACTAGCCATAATTTTAAGCTTATCAGTAAGGCACGACGACCTTTGAAAGCATCGGAAAATGTTTTTTATTGCGCGTGACCAAGTTCTTCTCTTCGAGCTCGGCCGTTGCGGCTATGATCGAATCAATGAGATCGACACCGTGCGACTTTCCGAAATCACGCCGGTATAGTCCGCCTTTTTCTGCTATCGCCGAACTTACCTCGATCACATCCAGCGTTCTCACGAAATTTCTTAAGATCGCTTCCGCTTTATTCCTTAAGAAATCAATAAGGATATTTGTATCAAGCAGTTGA
>CBFGSN010000057.1:0-15427 GCA_965651435.1 uncultured bacterium
AGTTCCAATAGGCAGCCGCGTTCGTTCTTTTCTTTTCCCGAAACAGTTCCCGTCGCCATCAGGTCGCCGGTCTGCAGGTTGCAGCCGCCCGATGCGTGGTGCGTCAGCATCTGGCCGATCGTCCAATAAAGGTCTTTTGTGTTCGAACGCGAGAGCATATGCGGCGCGATATTTTCGTTCCGCATTTTTTCCGTTTGGATATAAACTTCGAGATTTATGTCCAGCCCGCCGAATTTATTATTGCCGTCGTCATTGAGGTAATCGAGCGGCTGCGGATCGCCTTCTTCGCGTTCAAAAGCCGGCGTGCGGAATGGTGCAAGTGCTTCCATAGTAACGACATACGGCGAGATCGTCGTGGCGAAATTCTTCGCCAAAAACGGTCCAAGCGGCTGATATTCCCACGCCTGTATGTCGCGTGCGGACCAGTCGTTCACCAGACAAACGCCGAAAATATGTTCTTCTGCATCTTTCAGGTTTATCGGCGAACCAAGCTCGTTTCCCTTGCCGACAAAAAAACCGAGCTCCATTTCGTAATCAAGATTTTTGCACGGAATGAACACCGGCGGCTTTTCGGCGTCGCTCCGGTTCTGGCCGTGCGGCCGCTTGATGTCCGTGCCCGAGACGACGATGCTCGACGCCCGCCCGTGATAACCGATCGGCACGTATTTGTAATTCGGCATCAAAGGATTGTCCGGCCGGAACATCGACCCGACATTCGTCGCGTGATAGATGGAGCAGTAGAAGTCGGTGTAATCGCCGATCTCAAAAGCCGGAAAATATTCAGTATCGCTTATCGGAACGAGACATTCCCTAGCTATAGCTTTTTGCTCGTCATTAAAACTATCTGAGAGAATTTCCACGCAACGCTTACGAAAATCAGGTAAGGAATCTATGAAATTGGGATATTTGCCAATCTCCTGAAGACTAGTCTTGAAGTTAGCCAGAAACGGAATTCCTTCGTAAGCAACCTCGAATAACATACGACGATAGGCATGTTGAATATCGAAAATAGAGTCACCAATAGCCACTCCGATGCGAACAAATTCTTGGGTCCCCTTTCTTCTAAACGTACACAACGGCAAATTCTGTATCGGAAAATCCGTATTTGGGTCGTTGGCTGATTCGACCCAGCTTTTCAGGTTCGGGTCGTGGGTTTCATTGATCTCGTATGTCATATTGAAAACATTATAACGCAAAGCGACAAAAAATTTCCCGGTTCCCAAACTGAAAACTTGCAGCCAAAAACTGATAACTGTTTAGAATTAGATTTGCCGCAACTAATCGCAAATCTAAAGTCACAAACCCGGAACCCGGTCGCTATCGCTCCCGGTTCTGACCTGTAGCGACAACCGTCTCGAGTCCGAACTGCAAACTAGCAGCTAGAAACTGATAACTGTTTAGAATTAACCCGACGTTGAAGATCAGTTGCGGATGTCAAATTAGGTATTAGAGAACCACCCCGTCAGCCCAAAGCGGCTGACACCCCTCCTTCGTAAGGAGGGGAGCTTTCCTCTTGTGAAGCACTCATATCCGTGCCGGCGATGTGAAAAAACGGTTACATTATGAAAATAAGTGTTTAACTTTTTGTCAATAAAGGTTATATTTAAGCTTGACTAGCCCTCGCGGCGGCCTTCCGGCCGCAAGTATCCAGGTTAATCACTGAATTCGGAGAAATTGATGCCGTTTTGCTTTTCAAAATGTGGTAGTTCATTCTTAGCTTTCGCGCTTATTTTGTCGGCGTTCGCGATCGGTTGTTCGACGAATGCGGCGGATGCGAATTCACCCGGGAACGCGAATGTGACGGCAAATTCCACGACCGCTGACTCCGATTCCGGCAATACCGCGAATGGCGAAAGAGCCGCGACCATTGAGGTAAAGCCAAATTCGCCTTCGGAAACGGTTCGGGCGTTTTATGACAGATTGCGGGAGAAAAAATTTCGCGAGGCGTTCTTTTTAACGAACCTTCGTCCGGCGATCGAAGGCCTGACGGACGCACAGCTCGGCGAATTCAGCGTCGATCTCGAATCCATCGCCGCCGAAGTTCCGACCGATCTTCAAATAAATGGCGAGGTCATTTCCGGCGACAACGCCGTTGTCATGGCGAACCTGCCGGGACGCGATCCCGGTAAACGCGAAACGCAGAAGATCGAACTTCGCCGCGACGGCGACAACTGGATCATCCTGACGGTCGATGCCGCCGCCGAAAAAACGATCCAAAAAGAAGGCAGCAATTATTTCTTCACGCTTCGGCTTGAAACGCAGCAGAGCGAAGCGGAAAAACTTCTGAACCGCATAGCCGACGTCGAATCCGTTTACGGCATGCGGAATCAGGCAAATTACGCGACGCTCGACACGCTGATCGAACAAGGCCTGCTCGATGCCGAACTGAAAGGCGGGGAACTCGCCGGATATAAATTCGCGATCGACCTTGCCTCCGATAAGAAAAGCTACAACGCGACCGCAACGCCGCTGGAATACGGCAAAAGCGGAAAACTTTCGATGATAATGATAGCCGACGGGAAAAATCCGCCGCATTTGGTAAAAAAAGACAACAATGGAAAACCTATGACGAAATAGAGACGGCCGCAGCCGCCCGCCACCCATGAATATGATACGCAAAGTCCTTTCAAAGTTTTCACGATTTAGTGCCCAGCGTGCCGCTCCTTTCCGCCGCGCCGCACAGGTCCCGATAAAAGTATCATTCGCCCCCCATCGAACGCCCGGAATTCACACATCCAGCATCGATACTTCTTTTCTTTCCGGAGAAACGACCGACATGAGCCGCTGCGGCATCGGTTTCGTTGTTTCCGCCATCCGCATCAAGGAAAATTACCTGGTCGGCCATGACCTGAAACTCATCGCCGAACTCGAACTCCCGAACGGCAAGGTCAAGATGACCGTAATGGGCAGACGCTACGAAAAGGTCGGCCAGCATCTTTCGACCGAGCGTTTTCTGATCGGCGCCGAAATATTGGAAATGAACGCGCACGACCGCGAGGTTTTCGATGAGTTCGTAAAATACGGACCAAAGAAGCGCAAAGCAGGTAAAGAGAGTTTCGAATCAGCGTAACGACATAGCCGCCTAAAAGCGAAGATCCAAACTCTATTCGATCGGCTCAGAGGGCTGATCGTTTTTTGGCGCCGGTTTTGGAGCCGGTGTTTTCGCCGCAGCCGGTTTGGTTGGCGCGGGCTTTGGCGTGGCTGCCGGTTTTGTGTCGGGATCTGTCGGCGCTTTCGGCGTCGGCGAAGGTTTCGCCTGCGTGTTCGCCGGAACCGGCACGAGTATCACGCCTGTATCATTAGGCATGAACTGGCTCGGGTTATTCGGGTCGATCGTGACGATCTGTCCGCCCGGCGGCACGTAGGAATTAGGCGGAGCTCCGGGCGGAGGCGCGCCGGTCGCCCATGCGTTGTAACCGTCACCGCCCGGCATCGTTCCCGGCGGCTGCGTTCCGTCGATCGGCGTATCGGGAAAAGCCAGCGGCATTGATGCAAGATTTTGTTCTTCGATGCCGGTCGGCGGACTGATCGGCTGAACGGGAATGCCGTTCTCGTCCGGTTTCAGCTGCGTCACCGGATCTGTCTTTTTACCGGATGTGGCGTATATCAAACCGGCCGCTAGCACGGCGATGCCGATAAGGCCGATAAAGGCCGTCCGCCAAAAATTCGAACCGGCCGCAGCGGCCGCGGCAGCTTTCGTGCCCGTGCGTTCCGTGATATTTCCGAGGTCGTCGGCAAATTCGCGAGCCCCGGCGTACCGCATATCCGGATTTTTCGCCAAAGCTTTCAGCACGATCGGCTCGAGTTCCGCCGGCAGGTCTTTGCGATACGAAACAAGCGGAGCGGGTGGTTCCTCAATGTGTTTAAGAACAACGTCGGTCGGTTTTTCGCCCATGAATGGCGGTTCGCCCGTGAGCATCTGAAAGAGGATCGCGCCGAGCGAATAGACGTCCGCCGGTTCGCTTCTCAGCGTTTCGCCGGAGCACTGTTCCGGTGCTGAATACCACAACTCGGCCGGTGCGGCCACCGTAATATCGGGATGTTTTTCGAAAACATTTGGCGCGCCGAAACCGACGACCTTTACCTGCGGCCCGGCTTCGATCACGATGTCTTCGGGCGAAAGGTTTCCGTGGATCTTAGATTCGGCATGCGCGGCGGCAAGGCCCGACGCGGCCTGAAATGCGACCTCTACGGCATCGCCGACGGGAAGCCGGCCTTCGCGGTCGAGCAGATCGGCGAGGCTTTCGCCGGTGAGCGGTTCGTAAACCGCGTAATCGTGGCCGAGGGCGTCGGTGCCGAAATCGGTCACGTTCAGCAGATTCGGATGCGCAAGCCTGAATGATGCTTTAGCCGCGGCAAAGAAACGCTCGGACGCGTCTTTGTCACGCGAAAGTTCCAGCGGCAGAATGCTGACCATCGCCCGTTGTTCCGTAAAAATATGGACGGCGTCGTACAGTTCGCCCATGTCGCCGCCGGTTCCTAAGTAAGAACCGATGCGATATTTTTCCGCGATGATCTTTCCGCTGAATTCGTGTGTCATCACTATTTAGAACGATTCGGTGACGCCTAGGTTGCAACTAATTTGACGTATTTTTACGCCGAACTTTGCCTAATTTTCATCAAAAACGCGGACGAAGCCCGAAAGCTGCGTCCGCGATAAAGGTCTATGCGTCGATTAGAGCTTCGCGAAGACGATAACCAGTGCGAAAAGCACGAGTGATTCGATAAGCGCGAGCGCGATGATCATGATCGTCTGAACCGAGCTGGCGGCTCCCGGATTGCGGGCAGCGCCTTCGGCCGCACGCGAACCGACGAGGCCCTGGCCGATGCCGGCGAGCCCGGCCGCGAGACCGAAGCCGATACCGGCCGCGATCGCTTTCGACGAAGCAACCGTCGATTCGTTGTCCGCTGCCGTCTGTGCCATTGCCGGAAGTGCGGTCAATGCCAGAGCGAGCATCGTAAAGAACATATATTTCAATTTGGTCATTTTTTTATCTCCAGTTTTATTTTTCTAAAAACCGCGGAGCCGTTCTTTCAAAAATTTGCAGTGGTTATGATTTCGCCTCGCTTCCGGTATTACCTGATTTCTACTCTCGTTGGAGTCAGGCCGCCTGATGCGTGCGGGCATATCTGCTATAAAACACAAATTTTCAAAAGCCGTTTCCGCACAATATCGAACGCCGAATTCAATGCGTTCGAATCCTTTTAAGCCGCGGCTGTCGCGGCGTGCTGCTCGCCCGTTTCCGGTGTGTGGCTGTGATGATGTTCATCGTGCGGCGGATGCGAAACCTCGCTGATGTAGATCATCGAAAGCAGCGTGAATACAAGTGTCTGAACAAATGCGACGAACACCGCCATTACAAGAAGTCCCGCCGGAACAACGATCTGCGTAAAGGGCGGGAAGAGGTTCGTGATGTTCAGATAGATCTGTTCGTCCGCGAACATATTCGCGAACAGGCGTATGCCGAGCGTCAGCGGCCGGATCATGTTGCTGACGAGTTCGATACCGAAGATCAATACTGTAATTGGTATCAACATCAGCGGCAGACGCGGGCCTGCGAGATGGCCAAGATGTTTTAGGACGCCGTTCTCTTTGATCCCGACGTAGTTGTAATAAATGAACGACGCCAAACCGAGTGCGAACGTCACATTTACGGATGCCGTCGGCGACATGAACAGCGGGAATGTTCCCATCAGATTCGATACGAGAACGAGAACCGCAAAGGTCGCGACCACCGGAAAATATTTATATCCGTGTTCGCCGATGACGCTGATGATCAGATTTTTGAGAGCAAGGAAACCGGCTTCGACCGTAAGTTGGCTGTGGCTCGGGTCGTCTTCCGAAAGCTTTCCTATCAGAAGTTTTATAACGATGAAGGAAAGGATACACGCAATAACGAACATTATCGTGTACCACGGAATTGCGGTCTCCGGTGTGTACGGGCCGAACATATTTTCGGCGTTCGAGCCGAAAAGCCCGAAGAATTGGTCCCAGAGCGGTTTGGTATATTCCATCTGGAACCTGTACATCGGCTCGCCAAAATAATGATTTATGAATTCGACGATAAGCGGTGTGTGATGGCCGCCTTCGGCTGCTAATAAGAACATTATCAAGTTTCCTTTGTCTTAAAGATCGTTGTAAAAATTCGTATAAAACCTTCGATCATCACCGCGAAAGCGATGGCTGCCAGTCCAAGTAAAAATGCCGTAATCGGCACGACCTTGGTCAAATAAACTATCGCGATCAGAATGCCGATCGCGAAATATCGTCCGACGAATCTGAGCGGAGAAAGCTTTGGCTTTTCTCCGTCGGCCGCTGCGGCGAACAACCGCGTGAGCGAATGGCTTAGCCATAAATAATTCGCAAATGCGGCGGCCGTGCCCAAAAACACCCCTATTCCGAACCGCGGCGAAATATAAAAAGAACAAACAAGCGAACCGACGATGCCAACGGCGGCCATAATGACCAGTATCCGCGAATTCGTTACGGACGGAATAGCCTCAGGGCTTTCGACACGTGCGGGCTCATCGCTCATTCAAACCTATAATGATACAAAGGAAATCTAGAAAATACAACGGCCGGAAGAGGATTTTATTTCTTGTTTCTCCATTCCGCTCTGTTGGAACAGGCTGTTATCAGAAATGGATCTTGTTGTTCATCAGAGCTCGTTTAGGAGCGGTCTTTGAGCTCATCACGGGGTCGAAGAATGAACCAACGTTGTTCTGTTCATTCTTTGTTCCTCTTTCTCATCTGTTCCTGTGGTTTCTCCGTGTTTTTTTGCGATGCCAAATGACGGGTCACTCCTAATGGAGTGAAAGGATGAGCCATGTACTCTGTTTCTACTGTTTTTCTCTTATAAGCAGTAAAAACTACTGAATGGGAAGATGCGGATTAACGGAAAGACCGCGTCGCCATCCGGCCGCCTTAAACCATCTGCTACCGCAGACGGTACTGACTTATTTTCTGCGGAATATTTCGGAGCTGACACGGAAAAGCTGGATAAAACCGATCACCGCGCCGATGACCAACCCGACGATCATGCCCCACGGCGTTGTGCCGAAAAGAAGATCGGCTCCCCAACCGATCAGCATCATCAGCACGATCGAACCAAAGAGCACGATGCCGGTTGACCACGCAAGGCCGCTGTTGCGGATCGCTTCGGCCGAGCCGAGGTCGCTTTTGGCGGATGAGAACGCGAAAAGCTCGTCATTCTCATCGGCCGGGTTTGGCTCGGTGGGCGAAATTTCTGATTTTTCGGGTTCGGAGGTATTGTTTTCGTCGCCCGGATCGAAAAGCGTTTGCATTATTGTGTCGGCGGCCTTGGAGCCAAAAGCATCAAAAGCCTGTCCTGTATATCGGAGTTTGTGACGAGTTTATTGTGGCCTTCGCATTGAAAAAGTTCCGAAACGACCGGAAGCACGTTCTCTCTGCCGGTCGATTCAAGCGTTTCCGCCTCAAGCGAGCGTTTGGTCACAACACCGTCTCCTACTGAGTATAACAGCGGTTTAAGCTGTTCGGACGTAATTTTTTCGCCGTCGGAATTTACGAACGATCCGGCGTCGAACTGAGCGATCCACTTACCTTTTTTCAGGTCCTGACGGACGATCATCGCATTTAGTGTCGGTTTGCAGTCCGCTCCCATCAAATAGAACGACACCGGAACCTTTGCCGAGGTATTTGCGGAAAGTGCGCGTTGGAACAGTTCCGCACGGCCGAGAGCAACGCTAAAGAACCGTCGGGCGTTCGCCTGTTCGGTCGCGCTCATTTTTTTCTTGAAACCGGGCGAATCCCAGATCGCCCAATCGTATTCTTCCCACGTTCGCGGATTGTACGGGTCAAGCTTTATGCGTTCGAGCCGGTCGTTATAAACGATGAGCGTGTCGTCGAACGGCAACAACTGAAAGCTGGACGGCAGCGTAAAAACATCAAATTGATCGATGTCGCGGACGAACGGCAGGTTTATTCCGCCGCCGAAATATGAAAAGCCGTTCATCAGCGCGCTGATCGTCGAAACCGAGCCTTCGTTCGGTGTGCCGAGCAGGAAGATCTTGTCGATGTCTTTCGCGCCGTCCCATGTCGGTTTCGGCCTTGGCGTGAGATCGGCGTCGCCGTACATCGCGGCGTAACGCGCTATCAATCCGCCCATTGAATGCGCGATAACGTTGAATTTCAGGTCGGGTTTACCGAGCTTTTCTTTGAGTTCGGCGATGTCGCGAACAAGTTTCTGCGCGTTTCGGGCATTGTCCTGCCGCCAATCGTACGGAAAAACGTAGAACGTATCGGTGTCGCCGTTCGGTCCCGGATCGTCCCAATCGCCTTCCTTATAACCGCCGCGTTCCTGCAGCGCGTTTATCAGCCGCTCGTATATCTCGATCTCCGGCAAAAGCTTTATGATCTTTAATTCGCGAATGATGTCGCCGGCAACGAGCGAATCGGTGTTGCGCGAAAGCGTCGGCGATATCGGCAGCCGCAGGTCGTCGTCCTTTGACCGCGACGTTTTGAACCAAACGACCTCGCCCGTATTTTTGTTTATGAGCTGACTTCCGGTCAGGCCGGGAATGATAATGACGGGAGCTCGGCCGGCCGGAGCGGAAGTTGGTGCGGGCGTCGGCTCAGCCTTCGGCGATTCTTGCGCCGCGGCCGCAAAAACGCCAAAGATCAGTAGGTGCAAAAAGATTAACGGTTTACGAAAGTGCATCGGCCTTTAGATTCTATTCCAAGCCCAGCGGGTTGTCGCTTTCGCGCTTTGTAACGCGCGTTTCGAACGGCGATACCATTTTGTATTCAAAACCGCGCCAGCGGATCGTGCGCGAAAAAACTGCCGCAATGGAATTATACAAGAATACCAAAGGCACAACAGGCCAAAAAAGTATTTGCGAGATCATTTGATCTGCGATCTGCGGCGAATAGAGCGGAAGAGCGAGCCGTGCGGCCTTTAGCCGGATCAGGACTTTTCCAGCATCGAAGACAAAAACCAGAAGAAGCGTGGCCGCCGCCGCGACAAAGGCGAATGTGTCCGGCCGCTGCGTCAAAAAGACGATCAACGCCGCGAGCATCGTCAGCGAAAACATCGCCGAACCGATCAGCGAATTCAGCCAAAGTTCGGGCCGATAAACGCGCGTGAGTTTTATCTGCCGCGTCGTGAATTCGAGCATTTCGCGAAACGAACAGGTTTCGACCGATGCCGTCAGAGCAGCCGGAACGAAATGTATCGGAAGGCCGGCTTCGTGCAGCACTTTGTACAAAATATAATCGTCCGAAACGGTTCCCGTCCAGCGTTCGCGAATGCTGAGCTTTTCGAAAACATCGCGGCGGACGGCGACAGAACCGCCCCAACAGAAATTTTTGTGCGATTCCGGACCGAGCACGGACGCAACCGATGCATTCCACGCGGCCCTGATCTCCGACGCCGCCGAATAGACAGGCGAAATGAACCAGCGATAGCCGGTCGCGGCGCCGATATTTTCATCGGTGAGCGGCGCCGCAAGTACGCGAAGCCAATGTTTTTCAGGCCGCGCGTCAGAATCGACAAAGACAATAAGGCCGCATCGCGGGTCGAGATGCAGAACCGCTTCGCGAAGATTTTCGACCTTTTGGCTGCTGTTTTCCGCACGCGGAGCGATGACGAGTTTCGCCGGAATGTTCCGGTTCGCGGCCGTTGTCGCGATGAGTTCTTCGATGACCGGAACGGATTCGTCACGCCCGCTGTCGGTGACGAACACGACCTCGTAATTTTTTACGTCCTGATAAAAAAGTGCGGCGAGGTTTTCTTTCAGGCCTTCGTCGATGCCTTTGCACGGAGCGATAATGCTGATAAATTCGCTCGGCTCGGCGGCGTTCTTTTCGAGCTCGCGCCGAAAATACGCAAGCCATTTGCGTGCGTTCAAAAGCGAGCGAAAACTGAAATAGATCAGAACTCCCGCGAATATGTAAAAGACGATGAGCATCTATTTTTGAATGAGCCGGCGGACATGGCCGAAAATGCGCGCCGCGGCACCGCGGTTCTCTTTTATCACGGCAGCGGCGTTTTCACCGAGTTCGCGGCGGGCTTCGTCGTCTTCAAGCAGATCGGAAACGGCCAGGAAAAGTTCATCGACAGCCTTTACGGTTTCGGTCTGATCGGCCAGTTGGACGAGCCCGCCGCGTTCAAGCAGGACACGCGTCGCTTCTGCAAAATTGAACATATGCGCGCCGCATATAACGGCTTTGCCGGCGGCCGCGGGTTCCAGGATATTCTGGCCGCCGTGCGGGATCATCGAACCGCCGACGAAAACGACCTCCGCAAGCGAATAGATATGCGCGAGTTCGCCGATCGTATCGAGCAGAATGACGTCCGCCGTGGTGTCGGCTTCCGATGGTTCCGCTGAACGGCGAACATACGAAAGCGGCCGAAAGCCGGCAAATTTTCCGCTGCCGAAAGAGCGGATAATGTCGATTATCTTTTCGGTTCTTTCGGGATGACGCGGCGCTATCAAAAGACGCGGCGAAATATCCGAAGGTTCGACGAACATCTCGGCAAATGCTTCGAGCATCCACGCTTCTTCGGGTTCGTGCGTGCTTGCGGCGATTATCAGCGGCCGCGTTCTTTCGATCGCGAATCTTTGTCGAAGCTCGTCCGCGACAGCGTTGGTTTCTTCGGCAACGTCGAATTTTATGTTTCCGGTGAGGTGAATTTTTGCCGGGTCGGCTCCGAGTTCGGCGATGCGTTTTGCGTCGGCGTCGGCCTGCATCAAAGCCATGTCCAGATCGCCAAGCGTGCTTTCGATGAACGGGCGAACGTATGAATATCGCCGCGCCGAACGCGCCGAAAGCCGTCCGTTGATAAGAGCGACGGCGGCTCCCGAAAGTTTCGCTTCGTGAATAAAACGCGGCCAGATCTCCGTTTCCATCAAAAGCACGGCCGACGGTTTTAATTCGTTCAGAGCCTTGCGGACAGCGAATTTAAGATCGAACGGAAAATAAACGACGGTCGCCTGTTCGGAAAAAAGACGCCGGGCGAGGTCCTGGCCGGTCTTTGTCGTTGTCGAAATAACAAGCCGGTGGCCGGTGAAATGTTTGAGAATTTCCGTGATCAGAGGTTTTGCGGCGTTGAGTTCGCCGACCGAAACGCAGTGAAGCCAGATGGCGGGTCGCGGATCGCGCGAATTCGGATGATCGCCCAGCCTTTGGCGAAACCCGGCGGCATATTTGGAACGCCGTAAAAAAAAGACCGGCAGCATCAGAATAAATGCCGCCGAATATAAAAGACTGTAAAGGAAGAGCATAATTTACAGGGTCGGAGGTTTTCGCAAGAGTGTCAAAGCCGACCCCAAAAACTATTTCACACGTTCGATATACTTTGCTTCCGACGGATTTACGCGGATCTTTTCGCCTTCGGCGATGAACGGTGGAACGGAGATCGAAACGCCATTTTCGAGCTTTGCCGGCTTGTTCGAATTCGAAGCGGTCGCGCCCTTCAGCTGCGGTTCGGTTTCGACGACGGTCAGTTCCATCGAAACGGGAAGCTGCACGCCGATGGGCGTTCCGTCATAAAATTCGACCTCGATCTTCAGCCCCGGCATCAGCCACTGTGCCGCGTCGCCGAGTTCGTCTTCGGTAAGCGCGACCTGTTCGTAATTTTCCTGGTTCATGAAGTGGTGGTGGCTGCCGTCGGAATAAAGATATTCCATTTTGTGCTGCTCCAGAACAACGCGTTCGAGTGTGTCGTTCGAACGGAACCGAAATTCGAACGAATTGCCCGTGAGCAGATTTCGGAGGCGTGCCTGAACCATCGCGCGAAGATTGCCCGGCGTGTGATGATGAAAATCCATTACCTTGACCGGTGCTCCTTCGTGTAGAATGACCATGCCTTTTCTGATGTCGTTAGCTGAAATTGCCATAAAATTCTTGTAAATACTCCGTGTCCTAAAAATGTATAAAAAACGAAAAGATGAAGTTTAATTTAGGAACGGAAAAAAGTAAACAAAGCCTTTAATTTTCGCCTTCGCGTTTGAACGGCAGCGGTTCCGGTTCTTCGCCTTCTTTCGGAAGCGTTTTGTCGGGCATCGTTTTGTAAATATTTTCGATAACGGCGATCCATTTCTCCGCTTCTTCGTTCGCCGGATCGTATTTCAGAGCCCGGCGGTAATCGCCCAGCGCGGCCGGATATTGCCGGGCTTGCGTCAAAGCAAACGCACGCGAAAAATACGCGCCGCCGAGTTTTTCTTTGATCTCCGTGCTCTTGGGCGACGCGGCCATTTCTTTTGTAGCGGCCTTGATCGCGGCGTCAAATTCCGTGGTGTCGATCGGTTCTCCGACCGGCCCGCGGTGTTCCGGAGTTTTCGCCGTCGTCGGGTCTTCGTTCTCGGTCGTATGAGCCGCGACGGATTCGAGCCGGTTTCCGCCATTAACGGAGCGGTTTTCGGCCGGCAGTTCCGGGCCTTGTGCTATAGGAGCAGCCGTGTTGCACGCACTTACTAATATCGCGGCAATGACGATGACAAAATATTTCATAGTTAATTTATGAACGGACGCGCCTGAAAAATATAAAGCGTGCGGCCGATCATTCCCCATTCGATGTCCTGTTCTTTTTTCCCGCCGAACGCGCGTTTTATCTTCACGGCCGTTCGTGCCAGAAGCCGCGCCTGGGCGTCGGTTAAAATTCTTCCCTGGGCATTCGAACATTTATCCGCCACCTGTTTCAGGTCGCCGTTTTCGTCAAAGGCAAGTGCGTTCGTTTGATCCGAACGCGTCAAAACTATAACCGAATTCGATTTCGGATTGAACAAAAGCTGTTCCGGCAAACCTGTGTTATCGACGACGCGCGAATTGTGCCCGCAAACGGAGCTGATGTAAACGGCGTTCTTGCGGTCTTCCTGAAACGGATCTTTTGTGATCATCACGCCGCCGCGCTGCATATCTACACCGACCTGAACAAGCGCCGACATATGCACATCCGTTTGGCTGACGTAATTTCGCACACGCGCCTCATACGCGTCAAAATTCCAAAGCGACGCCCAAACCTTTTTCACCGCTTCGATGAGTTTATCTTCGTCGCGGACGTTCGGCACGCTCGAATACAATCCGGCACCGCTGAAATTCGGCAGGTCTTCGGCGTTCGACGAACTTCTGATAAACACAGGTTTTCCGCCGAGCTGCGTTTTCCATTTTTTGATTATCTCGGCCCTAAGGGCCGGGTCGAATTCGCCCGCGACGATACGCGCCCGAAATTCGTCCAGCTTTTCGCGGCGGTACCGCGGATTGTGAACAAAATTGTCGTCGATCTGCCAATCTTCGATCTGGCGGTCGAATTTGTTTCGCGTAAAGAATTCTTCGTACCAATAGAACGGTATGGAAAATCCGTCCGGCACGACCGCCGGTGTGATGTTCGAATTCATTAACTGGCCGAGATTCGCCGATTTCGACCCGTAAGCGATGCTGTTCTTTGCGCGAAGCTCTTTCAGCGGGGCGAGGCGTTTTACCGACAGATCGACCGGCGGAACCTGTTGATCCGGTGAAACGAAATCGGTCCGCAGCAGATCGATGTCCGCCGGTTTGAACGAATATTCGGTCTGATCGGCAGTGAATTCCCAAATGAACGTGTCTTTGTCGCGAAGCAGAACGTCCGCATCTTTTATGTAAACGTTCGGTATGTCCCAACCGCGAGCCAGAATGTTCACGTGCGAGAGCGGCGATGACGGTTTTGCGACGATGATGCCGCGAACCGGCGGCAGTGTTATCGGCAGTTCTTTTAGAACCACGATCTCGTTGCTGCCGATCTCGACCGTGTCGTCGAGCTTGTCAATAATGTGAAGACGGCCGACGGCTCGTCCGGTATTGAGCGCAAGATATTCCTGATTTTTACCGATGTCGGCCTGCGTTACGACATCAATGTCGAGCCCTTTTGCGGCGTCTTCCTGACGGATCGAGTTCGGTTTGTAGGCGATCTTCTCATAGAACGATCTTTGGATCGTGTCGTTCGCCATTTTTATGAGTTCGGGCGAAGCAAGGTCGCCTTCCCAAAGTTCCCATGTGAATTTGCTGATCGGCGTTTGCCAGGCGATCGTTCCGACCATAAAGCGGCGGTCGAGGTCGATATAGACCGGTTTGAAAACATCTGCCCCGCGCGGTATCAGATACGTCGCGAGCATAAAATCTTTGTGAAAACGGAACTTTTGCGAATTTACGAAATAGATCTTGTTCTTTGCGCGGCGATCGATGACGAACATTATATGCGGCAGCGAAAACGGCGTTCCTTGATGATACGTCCGGGCGATGAGGTCAAATTCTTCGCGCGAATCTATCCGCGGCAGCGAATTTTTCGTCGTCGCGGGTTTCTTCGGCATCGCGCCTTCCGGTTCGTTCGACGGCGAAGGCTTTCCGGCCATTTGCGCCGAAACTGCCGCCGAAAATGCCGTGCAGATAAGCAAAGCCGCCGCTAAAAAAATATTCCGTCTTTGTTTAAGCATTATTTCCGATATTCGCCGCAACGGCCGGCGTATTCGCCCGCAGTTCGGAAAGCTTTTCCGCCCCGTCCACCGTTACTTTCAGGTCGCGGTAAATTCCGTCCGCGATCGTGTATATCCAACCGTGTATCATCAGCTTTTGTCCGCGTTCCCAGGCTTCGCGAACGAATGTTGTTTCACCCGCGTTTACAACTTGTTCGATGACGTTTATCTCGCATAATTTGTCCAGCCTTTCGTCGCGTGTTCCAAGCGATTCGAGCAGCGGCCGGTGCTTTTCGGCAATGTCCTGAAGGTGGCGAAGCCAGTTGTCGATCAGGCCGTAGCGCGAATCATCCAACGCTGCCTTCACGCCGCCGCAGCCGTAATGACCGCAAACGATCAGGTGTTTTACCTTTAATATTTCGATGGCGAACTGCATTACCGAAAGGCAGTTCATATCAGAATAGATGACGAGATTCGCCACGTTCCGATGAACGAACATCTCGCCCGGCAAAATTCCGAGGCTCGTGACGGGTGTTATGCGGCTGTCCGAGCATCCGATCCAAAGAAATTCGGGTGCCTGCATTTCGCGCAGTTTCTCAAAAAAATCGGCATCCGCAGCCGTCATCGATGCGGCCCATTCTTTGTTCTGCTGTAAAAGATTATTGATCGTTTTCACGGGTGTTTTTGATCGTCGTCCGCGCCAAACTATCTATTTTAGAGGTTTTGCCGCCGTATTCAAAACGGTTTCAATGGCATCGCAGGCGGTCGTTGTTCCGCGTTCGGCCGCGATGATGCGTGATGCCTGAAAAGAGCGCTGTTTGTAATTCGGGTCGCCGAGCACTTTTTCGACCGCGGCGGCGGCTTTGTCGGCATTGTATTCGTGGCGGCGGATAATTTCCGCGTAGCCCGCGCGGCGGCATCGGGCGGCGTTGTCGGCCTGGTCGTTCGCGAACGGGACGATGACCTGCGGAACTCCGGCGCGAAGCGCCTGGCCGGTCGT
>CBFGSN010000058.1:0-15401 GCA_965651435.1 uncultured bacterium
AGCCGTTCGGCCTGCGGGTCGAAGATTCCAATACGGGCAAGCGTGCCGAACTCGGAGCCGTCGCTTTCGATTCGGACGGGCGTTTCACGATACGTTCTGTTCCGGCCGGAACTCCTGCTTACGAACAGGGCCTTAACGCGGGCGACCAGATCGTCGCGATCGACGGATACCGGGCGTCGCAAGGCTTTCTGCAAAGCTATCTTGCCGGCAAAAAACCCGGCGATACGGTAAAGATCGCCGTATTTCGTCACGACAAACTTCGGGAATTTGACATAAAGCTTGGTGCGGACAGCCGTGCGTCGCTTTCATTCGTACCGGTCGATAACCCGACCGCCGATCAACAGCGGCTTTACCGTCAATATTTCCTTGCGGACCTCGGTGAATAGGCTTATGAAGATGCGTCACAGCCTGTTTTTGCTGCTGTTTGGATCGGCGGTTTTCTGGCTTGCCTGCGGCGAAAAACCCGCGGAAGATCCGATGCCGTCGATGCCGTCTGCTTTGAGCGAGGTTCCGTCGGTTCGTTTGAATTACCGATACGAAGCAGACGTTCCGCCGCCGGAGATCAAAAATCCGGCAATCATCGAAGCCCGCAATGAGACGGTCCAAGCCGATTTCGACCAGAATCGGTTGCCGGAAGTTCTCGACCGCACAGTTACTTCGCCCGACGGTAAGCGGATCGCCGCGCTCTATCACAAACCGAGCGATATGCAGGACGAATACCGCCTGGATATTTACTCGGCCGAAGGCGTTCTGTTGAACAAGGTCACGTCGGACGAAATGGCGGTGCATTTTCCGGACACTATCCAATGGGCTCCCGATTCGAAGACGCTCGCCTTTACTGCGATGCTTCGCGATTTTCAGGCAGCCGCCGATGTTCCCGAAGTAAAAGACGACGCAACGCCGAAACCGACGGAAACGCCGACTCCGGAACCGGACGCGGCGGCAAATGCGGATGCGAACAACGAAGCCGCACCGACAGAAACTGCTTCGCCCGAAGCCGGAGCGACGCCGCAAACACCCACCGGAATTCTGACATTCCGGACGGAGCAGATCTACACCTGCAGCGCGGATGGGGCCGGCGCAAAGGCGATAACGCAGAACGAAGGCCTGATCTATTTCTATTACATTTGGTCGCCGGACAGCCGAAAGCTTGCGGCCCTCGCCGCGACCGCACGCGAATGGCAATACCTGAAATATCAGGCCGACGAAGCCGGAGCGATCTTCGTTCCGCGCGGCCGACCGCGCATCGTCGAACCGAACGGCCGCGAACGCCGGCTTGATGACGGGCTCACGTCCGTTCAGCCGGTCTGGTCGCCCGATTCCGCAAAGGTCGCGGCCGCTTTTGATAAACAAATAAGGCTGTATGACGCGGATGGAACTCCGCCAACGCAGGCGGCCGTTCCGCTAAAGAATGCGCTGCTGCTTTCGTCCGCCGCGTACGACAAGGCGCAGGCACAGTCGCTCAATGCGGATGTGAATACGGACTCAGCGGCTGCAAATTCCGAAACAAACGCGAATGTGAATTCGCAGCAGCCGACAACTCTGCCGGATGAAAAGACCCTGGTTTCGTTCAACCCGATCGTCGCTCTGGTCTGGCTGACCGACGACCAGCTTTATTTCCAGACGGCCGCGATAAAATTAATGAAACTCGAAACCGACAACGCGACGAGCTTTCAACGCTGGCATCGGCTTATATTAACGCCGCAGCCGGAGGGGAATTGATCTATGCAGCGAGATGCCAACGAGGTCTTTGCCGAGCTCCGATCGATACGCGATAATTTCTTGGCCGTATTGGACGAGTTCGGCACCGATAAGGCCGAACAAAACGTTGACGGCGAAGGTTGGACGATAGCTCAAACCGCAATGCATGTCGCAACCGTCGAATCGGGCATCATTCGCATTTGCGCCAAACTCCTCGGCAACGCCGAAGCCGAAGGCTCGCCGTCTGACGGAGGAAAGATCACGCTCAGTGACGATTTTCTGCGTCATGCGGAGGATATAAAGACCGAAAAGCTTGACGCTCCGGAACGTGTTCAACCCTCCGCGAATGTTCGCCTAAAAGATGCGGTGAGCGCCGTAAATGCAAACGCTGATATGCTGGATGCTCTTCTGCCAAAATTCATTGAATTCGATTCCGCGGCAGGAACGTTTCCGCACCCATATCTGGGCGGTTTAACCGCGGCCGAATGGCTTTCGCTTAGCGGCGACCATGTTGTCCGCCATCTGGAACAGATCCATCGAATTGGATCAAAGCTCACGTAAAACGAAAACTCCGGCTGCGAGAAGGGCAAAACAACCGGAGTTTTTTCGTGTATTCAAAAGTCCCAAAACCTAAACATTTAACTTTCGGAACTGTTCTTATGATGACAGAACTGCGCCAGGAGTTTGCCCGGTAAAAATTAAATTCCGGTTGCGAGATCCGAGGCATTTTTGTGATAAGATTTTATGCTCGTAGGTATAAGCAAAGCTATTGGAAAATAATAGGTAAATGGATAAATTTTTGGTAAAAGGCGGTGTTCCGCTTCGCGGACGAATAGAGATCAGCGGAGCAAAAAATTCGGCTCTTCCATGCCTCGCGGCGGCGTTATTGTCGCCGAAAGAAGTAACGCTTCATAATGTTCCGTATGTAAAGGATCTGATCACACAGCGGCGGCTGCTCGAAGACCTCGGCGCCGAGGTACTTGTTCCTTCGCTCAATACTTTCAAGATCAGTGCCCGGAACATCGAGACATTCGAAGCACCGTATGAACTCGTACGAACGATGCGTGCGAGCGTTCTCGCTCTCGGACCGCTGCTCGCGCGGTTTGGTAAAGCAAAGGTCAGCCTTCCGGGCGGCTGCGCCATCGGAACGCGGCCGATCGACCTGCATCTTCGCGCGTTCGAAAAACTCGGAGCAGCGGTTTCGCTTGAATCGGGCGACGTCGTTGCCGAAGCGGTTGGCGGTCGGCTTCGCGGAGCAAATATCGAATTCGAAAAGGTCACCGTCACGGGAACTGAAAATGTGATGATGGCGGCCTCGCTTGCCGAAGGAACGACGACGATCCGCAACGCGGCCCGCGAACCGGAGATCGAAGACCTGGCCGAACTTTTAAACAAAATGGGAGCCCACGTCCGCGGCCATGGAACAGACACGATCACGATAGAAGGCGTCGAAGAACTTGGCGAGGCGGAACACACGATCATTCCGGACCGCATCGAAACCGGAACATTCATCGTCGCCGCGGCGATCACGAATGGTGAGCTGGAAATAGCGAATTGCCGGCCTGATCACATTACGGCAGTTATAGAAAAACTTCGCGAAGCCGGAGTCGACATCGATATAAAGGACGAGACAACTATCTTTGCACGCCGTTCCAACGACGGGCTTCGCGCGTGCGACGTCACGACCGAACCGCATCCGCTTTTCCCGACGGATATGCAGGCTCAGTTCATGACGCTGATGACGCAGGCCGAAGGCAGTTCGCGCATCGTAGAAACGATATTCGAAAATCGCTTTATGCACGCGTCGGAACTCATTCGAATGGGCGCGGAAATACATATTTCCGGTAACACCGCAGTCGTTAAGGGACCGACGAAACTGAATGGCGCACCTGTGATCGCGTCCGACCTGCGCGCGTCGGCATCGCTTGTCATTGCGGCATTATGCGCCGAAGGCGAAACCGTCATCGAACGCGTATATCACATCGACCGCGGCTATGAACGGATCGTGCGGAAGCTCAGCTCTGTCGGTGCGGATATTCAACGCCTCACGGGCGATGGCGAAGCCGCTGAACGCGCCGCGTAACGTCCGTTCGTTCGACTGCGCGGCATCGCTTATGTTTTAATATCGGATATGGCCGATCAGGACTGCATTTTTTGTAAGATCGTCGAAGGCAATATCCCGGCGAGCGTCGTTTATAAAGACGACCGATGCATTGCGTTCAACGACATCGAACCGCAGGCTCCGACGCATATTCTAGTGATTCCGCGCGAGCATATCGAATCGCTCGACACCGCCGGCGAAGATCAAAAGGGGCTGATCGGGCATTTGATGCTGACGGCGGCAAAGATCGCCCGTGACAAAGGCTTTTCAGACGCCGGTTATCGCGTCGTAACGAATACGAACGTGGACGGCGGCCAGACGGTCTTTCATCTGCATGTGCATCTGCTTGGCGGACGCGTTTTCGTTTTTCCGCCGGGGTGATCGTTTCTTGGCTATGAAGAATTTCGTTTTTGTTTTCATCATTGCGCTTTTGTTCCAGTTTGGCTGCGGCGGCAGCGGCTCCAATGCAAATAACGCCGCCAATTCTGCTCCGCCCGATCTGGTCATTGCCGACATAACCGATGCGAATGTCGCTCTTACCGAAGGCAACCGGCTTTTCGATGCAAATAGAACCGAGGATGCAATAGCCGCGTTCCAAAAGGCGGTCGAACTTAACCCGGATCTCGGCGAAGCATATTTCAAAATGGGCATCGCGTATTCGCTGATCGAAAAGCGCGATGCGGGGATCGTCGAAGCAACGCCGACACTTCTGCCGGGCGAAGAACCTGCCGAAGAAAAGAAAAGAAATTCGGTTATCGCCTTCGAAAAAGCGGTCGATGCATACAAGAAGGAGATCGATGCGAACGACAATAATGACGTCGCGTATTTTAATCTCGGCCGTTCATACAACAAACTAAACAAGGACAATGAGGCCGCCTCCGCTCTTCGCCAAGCAGTAAAGCTAAAGCCGGAAGATGTCGAATATCAAACGGAGCTTGGCGCGATCCTGATAAAACTCGCCAAATATAACGAGGCCGTTCCCGTTTTGCGTAAGGCGGTAGATCTGGATCCTGAGTATTCTGAGGCGGTTGACCTGCTTGAACAAGCCGAAGCAGGACAGAAGCGCATCAATTTCACAATGCGCACGCCGCAGCCGAAAGCCAGCGGATCGCCGGACGAAGACGGGCTTCCGCCGATGCCTGCCGGAACTCCCCCGCCGCCTGTGCGTCCGGATAAGCCTGAACCGACACCGCCGAAGAATAAACCGTAAGTGTTTCAAAAATACACAGTTCGTATTTCTATGTGCCAACTTGACATTCCAACGCAAAGAACGCACATTAGGCTTTAAGATCTACGTTTTACGGTTGTTTTATGAACGCTCAAGCCTCACCTTCGGATTCCCTTTCGCTCGAAAGAAAACTGAACATGCACGAAGCCCGCGATGGCATCATCGACCGGCTCGCGCGCTATTTTCCCGAAAGCATCGATATCGAAAAGTTTCTTAACGTCGTGGTTTCGGAGATCGGCAGAATGCTCGATGCAGACCGCTGTGACGTGCTTCAGCTGACCGGCGGCAAACAGCTTGAGATCAGCCACGAATGGCGAAAGGACGCATCGGTTCCATCAAGCAAGGGCACCGTCATACCGATCGATATGTCGAAGCTCGGCGAAAAATTCGACATATCCGAACCGATCCGCATCAACGATACAAAAAGCTCGAAAGATCCGACGCTGAAATTTTTCACGAAAGCGCTTGAAACGCGTTCGCTGCTGATCATTCCGATCAAACAGGGCGAACAGGCGATCGGCCTGCTCGGACTTCATGACACAAAAAAGCCGCGCGTTTGGCTGGATGAAGAGGTTGCTTTCCTCGAATCCATTGCCCAGCAGCTTTCAATCGGCTATCAATATACGAACGTTTTTGTGTCGCAAAAGCGCGAAGCTCGCCGAACCGCTGCGCTTCTTGAGATCGCGAACACGCTGAATTCACACTCCGATTTTGCGGAAGTTTCGGATCGCGTTATCGAAATGGCGGTCGAACTTACCGGGGCGGATTACAGCGCGCTCGGCGTCCTTGACGCAGCCGGCGAACGCATTTCGCTGGTTTCGTTCCGGGCCAGTGAAGGCGTAAAGCCGAACCGCGTTCTTCGGATGGTCGAAGATCACGGCGGTTCGCTAAAGGTCGATACGTTCAAGGCAATAAACGAACTTCTGCAGGAAGGAAAAACCCGGCCGCTTAAGGATTCTCAACTGCCGCTGGCGATACGCCTTGTATTCAACACGCAGCTCGGTGGAAAATCAGCCCTTGTTACGCCGGTTCGTGTCGGCGGCCAACCGTTCGGATTGCTCGGTTTTGTCTGGAGTAAAGAAACGGTTTTCGACGAACATGACATCGCTCTTGTCGAGGGCATTGCCGATCAGATCGGCACCGCGCTCGAACGCGACCAGCTTTCGGCCGAAGTAATGCGGCTTAAAACTCAGCTTAATCAACGCGGCAGCGAGATCGTCGGCCAGGCGCCATCGTTACAGAACGCTATCCGGTTGGCGCTCAGTGTCGCCGATACCGGAACGGGTGTGCTCATCAGCGGTGAATCAGGAACCGGAAAAGAACTTCTGGCAAATCTGATCCATATCAATTCGGGCCGCGATGACAAGCCGTATATAAAAATAAACTGTGGGGCGATTCCCGAAACCCTGCTTGAATCAGAGCTGTTCGGTCATGAGAAAGGCTCGTTCACGGACGCACATTCGCGTCGTATCGGAAAATTCGAAGAAGCCGACGGCGGCACGCTTTTTCTGGACGAGATCGGCGAGATGTCTATGCAGGCTCAGGTCCGCCTTCTCCGCGTCCTTCAGGACGGAAAATTCACTCGCATCGGTGGGAAAGAGGTCATCACGGCTGATGTGCGGATCATTTCTGCAACGAACGTCGATCTTGAAAAAGCGGTCGAAGAAGGCACGTTCCGAAAAGATCTTTACTATCGCCTGTCGGTTTTTCCTATCGAGATCCCGCCGCTTCGCGAACGCACCGAGGACATCCAGCCGCTGGTTTATTATTTCCTTGAACGCTATAAGGAAAAGACCGGCCGCCACGTTTCCGGCATTTCGAAAGAAGCCTTGCGAGCCCTGGTAAACTATGATTGGCCGGGCAATGTCCGGGAACTTGAGAACGCGATCGAGCGTTCGGTCATCATCGGTTCGGGCCGCAACATTGAGCTTGACGATCTGCCGCAGGCGATCAGCAAAAAAGCCTTTGAAAAATATGCGTTGGTTCGTCAAGAGCGGGCGGTTGCCGCGGGCGAAGGCCGCAGTTTCGGTATCACCATCGACCTTCCGGCAACGATGGAAGAGGTCGAAAAGCAGGTAATTGAAGCAACGCTCGATTACACCGAAGGCGACAAATCATGGGCTGCACGGCTTTTGAACATCGGCCGCAGAACGCTTTATCGAAAATTGGATTGACCGATCGAGTATGCAGGATCTGAAAAAATTCCTTTCGGCAAAATGGATCGATCTGGTGATGGCAAATTACGAGGTCGATGCTAGGGTGCTGGCGCCATTGGTTCCGGCCGGAACAGAGATCGATCTGTACGATGGGAATTGTTTCGTGAGTCTTGTTGCGTTCATGTTTCTGGACACGCGTGTTTCCGATTTCCTGGTCCCGTTTCACGTAAATTTTGAGGAAGTAAATCTTCGGTTCTATGTAAAGCGGCAGGACGGCGAGCAACTCCGCCGCGGCGTCGTTTTTGTGAAAGAGATCGTTCCGCGAACGGCGATCGCCCTTGTTGCACGCAGGCTTTATGGTGAACCGTATGAACGCTGGTCAATGAGCAATTTTCGCGATCGAACGATCGTTCGCTATGCATGGGAAAAAGGCGGAGTTTCGAATTCCGTGAGCATCGAACGCGGCGAATTGGGCGACGTTCCGGCGGCTGGTTCGCACGGTGAATTCATCATCGAACATTATTGGGGCTACACGAAGCGCGGAAACAACCGAACGGACGAATATCGCGTCGAACACCCGAAATGGCGCCTGTTCTCCGCGGATAGTGCTAATATCGATGTTGATTTCGAACGAACCTACGGCGAACGATTTGCATTCTTGAATAACGCGGAGCCGTTCTCGGTCCTGCTTGCCGAAGGTTCCGAGATCGGAGTTTACCGCGGACGCAAATTGACCATATGATCACGGGCATCGTAGCGGCGGCAAAAGACCTGGCCATCGGCAAAGACGGAAAGTTGCCGTGGCACTATTCCGCCGATCTGAAATTTTTCAAACGAACGACGACGGGACACACCATCGTGATGGGTTCGCGGACGTGGCATTCTCTTGGGAAAGCATTGCCCGGCCGGCTGAATGTCGTTCTGAGCCGCACGGAGATCATCGAACCGCAACCGGGCGTTTTGTTAACGCGAAGTAAAGAAGAGGTCCTAGCGCTCGCGGCATACCTGAAAGGCGATATTTTCATTATCGGCGGTGCAAAAACATTCGAAACCTTCGCGGATGTCATCGACAAATGGATCGTAACCGAAATTCCGATAACGGTACCGGGTGCCGATGTGTTCCTGCCGGGAGACGCTTTTGCGGGATTCGAATTGCGCGGCCAAGAGGATCTCGGTGACGGACTTATTGTCAAAACATATCTTAGATAGAAAGGAGGAAAAAGCTATGATGGGCGGAAGGTCTTGGGACGATTGGATCGAAGAATATGCGGAAAGTCATCAGCATCCGATAAACCGTTTGACACACACGTTCGGCATTCCGATGATCGCGGTTTCTATTGTGCTGCTTCCGTTCGGCTTTTTCTTTCCGCGGCTTTGGCTGGTAATAGCCGCACTCTTCGTGGTCGGTTGGGTGCTCCAGTTCATCGGTCATCATTACGAAGGCAAACCGCCGGAGTTCCTGAAGGATTGGCGGTTTTTATTGGTCGGCCTGCGTTGGTGGTTCAAAAAGGTCTTGGGCGTGAATACGTCCGCGAAAGAATAAGTCTTGAAACGTCCACTTATACTTGCCCTTGATATCGGCACATCGAGTGTCCGTTCGGCCGTCTATGACGCGGCCGGCGATGTCGTGCGCGGAACGATGGTAAAGAACGAGCGGACGCTGACCGCGACGGACGAAGGCGGTGCGGAACTCGATGCCGGCGAAGCATTCGAACAGGTCTGCGCGGCGATCGACGACGTTCACAAAAAAGCGGAAAAGCTCGGCGAAAAGATCGGTTACGTTGCGACGTCTTCGTTCTGGCACAGCCTTGTCGGCGTTACAAAAGCGGGCCGGCCGACGACGAAAGTTTTCGCATGGGCCGATACGCGAAGCCGCAACGAAACCGAACGGCTTCGGCGGCGGTTCGACGAAAAGAAAATTCATAACGAAACCGGAGCGCGTTTTCATTCGTCCTATTGGCCGGCAAAATTGCTTTGGCTGAAACACAACCGGGCAAAGGATGTCGAGCGTACGGCGTATTGGCTGTCACTTTCCGATCTGGTTTGGTTCAGGTTTTTCGGTAAGGCCGAAACGAGCATTTCGATGGCTTCGGGCACGGGACTTTTCGATATAAGAAAATGCACCTGGCACCGCGAACTCGTTCATTACCTGAAACTCGGTGATGCGAAATTGCCAACCGTCGCAGCCGACGGTTCGACTCAGAAACTTACACGAAAATTCGCGAAACGCTGGCCGCTGCTTGCCGAGGCCGAATGGCTTCCGGCGATCGGTGACGGAGCTGCAAACAACATAGGCGCCGGTTGTGTCATTCCCGCAAAAGCGGCGATAATGATCGGCACATCCGGCGCGATGCGAGTTGTCGGCAGCAAACCGCCGGAACGCATCCCCGACGGCCTCTGGTGTTACCGAATCGACGGACGCCGCGTGATCACGGGCGGAGCATTGTCCGACGGCGGTGGATTGTACCGCTGGCTGAAGGATAATCTGCGTTTGAAAACCGACGATGACGTTACCGAGAATGAGATCGCGAAACGCCCACCCGCCGGTCACGGCATCACATTTCTTCCCTTCGTCGCGGGTGAACGCAGCACCGGTTATCACGAGAACGCCGCGGGTTCTATCGTCGGGCTTCATTCCGCCCACGACGCGGTCGATGTCGTCCAGGCGGCTCTCGAATCCGTCGCTTATCGTTTCGCCGAGATCTTTGACGAACTCAAAAGCTGTTACAGGATAAAAGAGATCATTGCTTCCGGCGGCGCGCTTCGCGAATCTCCGGTTTGGACACAGATCATCGCCGATGTTTTGGGTCGCGATATGTCGCTTCCGGACACACGCGAGGCATCTTCGCGCGGCGCGGTTTTGCTTGCGCTCGAATCTATTGGCAAAATAGAGAAACTGGAAACACTGGAAACGCCGAAAGGCACGGCTTTCAAATTCCGAAAAGAACACCGAAAGGCGTATAACGCCGCGAGAAAAAAACACGAAGAACTGTATAAAATTCTGCTGTAAGAGCTTATTCACATGACAAAACAAAAACAGAATATCGACGAGCTTTGCATTAACACGATCCGTACGCTTTCGCTTGACGCCGTTCAAAAGGCAAATTCCGGACATCCGGGACTTCCGCTCGGGATGGCTCCGGCGGCGTATGTTCTTTGGACAAAGTTCCTTCGTCATGACCCGAAAGATCCGAAATGGTTCGGCCGCGACCGCTTTTTGCTTTCCGCCGGACACGGTTCGATGCTGCTCTACAGCCTTCTTCACCTCACGGGTTATGACCTTTCGATGGCCGAGATCAAAAACTTCCGTCAGCTTCATTCGAAAACACCCGGACATCCGGAAAATTTCCTTACGCCGGGCGTCGAAATAACGACCGGTCCGCTTGGCCAGGGCTTTGCGAACGGCGTCGGCATGGGCATGGCGGCGGCGCATTTCGCGGCAATATTCAATAAAAAAGGCCACAATATCATCGACAATTACATCTACTGCATCTGCTCCGACGGAGACCTGATGGAAGGCGTTTCGTACGAAGCGGCTTCGCTCGCCGGCCACCTGAAGCTCGCGAATCTTATCTATCTTTACGACGATAACCGCATCACGATCGACGGCCCGACCGATCTTGCGTACTCCGAAAATGTTACGGAGCGTTTCGAAGCTTGCGGCTGGCACGTTTCCGAGGTCGCGGACGGCAACGACGTAAAGGCGATCGAGAACGCTATCAAAGCCGCACAAAAGATCAAGGACAAGCCAAAGCTTATCCGCGTCAAAACCATCATCGGATACGGAATGCCGAAGCAAGGAACGTCGAAAGCACATTCCGACGCGCCGGGCGTCGATGCCGTAAAAGAAACGAAACGCAATCTCGGCTGGCCCGAAAACAAAAGCTTCTACGTGCCGAAGGAAGTTTCGGCTCATATGCGTAAGGCGATCAAGAACGGCGCTAAGCTCAAGAAAGAATTCGAAGCGTCGCTCAAAAAATACAATAAGGCGTTTCCCGAACTCGGCGAAAAACTCGCGAAGATGCGCTCCGGCGATCTCGGTTCCGCATGGGAAAAAGCCCTGCCGAAATTCGATGGCGTCGAAGCCAAAGCAACGCGGGCATATTCCGGCGAGGTGATAAATGCGATCGCGGGCGATATTCCGCAGCTAATCGGCGGTTCGGGCGACCTGACGCCTTCGAACAACACGTATATCAAATCGTCCGCAAATTTCGCCGCCGGTTCGTACGAGAACCGCAACATCCATTTCGGTATCCGCGAACACGGAATGGGCGCGGCGATGAACGGCATGGCTCTGTTCGGTTCGGTGATACCTTTCGGCGGAACGTTCCAGACATTTTCCGATTATATGCGGCCGGCGATACGGCTTGCGGCTTTGTCAAAGATCCAGGTCATATATGTTTTCACGCACGATTCGATCGGGCTTGGCGAAGACGGCCCGACGCACCAATCGGTCGAACACCTTGCGGCACTCCGTGCTATCCCGGAACTCGTCGTCATTCGTCCGTGCGATGCCCACGAAACGCGCGAAGCCTGGCGTGCGGCGATAAAACGTACGAACGGCCCGACGTCGTTCGCCTTTTCGCGGCAGAAGGTCGCGGTCATCGACCGCAAAAAATTCGCTGACGCGAAAGGGCTGCACAAAGGCGCGTACGTTCTGGCCGAAGCCGAGGACCGCAAAGGCGGCAAAGCCGACCCGCGCGTTATTCTGATCGCCACCGGTTCGGAGGTCGGGCTTGCCATGGAAGCCCGCGAAAAATTGAACAAAGCCGGCACACCGACGCGTGTGGTTTCGATGCCGTGCTGGGAATTTTTCGACGCACAGTCCGCTGCATACAAAGAATCCGTGCTGCCCGCGGCGGTGACGGCCCGGATCTCGATCGAAGCCGGTGTTTCGCTCGGTTGGGCAAAGTACGTCGGCCCGAAAGGCGCGTCGCTTGCTGTTGACCGCTTCGGCGAATCGGCTCCGGCCGAGGACGTTTTTCGCGATTACGGATTCACCGCCGACAATGTCGTGAAAATGGCGAAGAAGCTTTTGTAAGTTGTGCTAAAATTCAAGATATTATGCAAAGCAAGACGACGGAAAAAATAACCAACAAGATCAAGCAGCTTTCGCCAAAACAGCGGGAAGAGGTTCTTGAATTTGTCGAAAAACTTGAACCGCCGCGTCGCAGCTTGCTCGATATCTGGCAGGAACTGGCGAAAGATATTCCTGACGAAGAATTGGAAAAGATCCCCACGGATGCTTCTTATAACCTTGACCATTATCTGTACGGTGCTCCGAAAAAATGAAGCGTGTTTTTGTTGATACTAACCATCTGGTCGCGCTGATAAATCCGAAGGACCAATGGCATGCCGCGGCCGTTAAAGCAGAACAGGAGCATATTGAGCAAGACTTAACCATCACGGAAGACGTCCTTATCGAACTCCTCAATTTCTATTGCGAACACGGCGATCATACTCGAAGGCGTGTCGCCGAATACGTTCGCAGGTTACTGATCGATATTCGAATTGACGTCGTTCCCCGAAATGACACGGCATTTCTCGAAGCTCTCGAACTTTACGAATCGCGGCTCGATAAAGGCTATAGCCTTACGGATTGTATTTCGATGAACGTTTGCCGAAAACACAACATCGCTCAGGTTCTGACGAGCGATCGCCATTTTGAACAGGAAGGCTTTGAGATCTTGTTACGAACTGCATGATAAAAGATCTTCTCATCGATCAATTTGCGGCGTGTTACGACAAGAACGTCTGGTTCGTCGCGCTTCGGAACGCGCTTGAGGGCGTCACGGCCGAAGAAGCCGCGTGGTCGCCGGCGGGTTCGGACAAATCGGTGTGGAAGCTTCTGACGCACCTGAACTATTACAACGCCTCGTGGCTGACGCGGTTTCGCGGCGGCGAATTCGCCCATGCCGAAGGCCTGACGAATGACGACACTTTCACGGCGCCGGACGCACCGGACGACGCGATGCTCGCGGCCGAGATCGCCCGCATGGAAACGATAATGAACGGATGGCGTGACGAACTCACCAAAGCCGACGAAGCCAAATTCGCCGCCGCCGTTTCTGCCGCCAACGAAAGCCCGTGGCGTTCCATCATCTCCGACATCAATACCCATAACGCCTATCACGCAGGCCAGATCCTGCTCCTTCGCAAACTCCGCGGCAGCTGGGACGCATCCAAAGGCGTTTCGTAACACATCAAACCACCTGCTTTTCTCGTGCCTGATAAGCGGCGGCCGAAGGTCGGCGTGGCGGGAGCAGTGTGCGGTTACCGGCGTTGTCGTCCCCGCATCGTTCACACCAAAAACGCCATTGTCCACACCGCTGTCCACAGGGGTGTCCACACCCGTTCCGTTCGCATAAGTAGCGTGTTTGCAGCGTTTAGCCGTTTTTAAGGTTCGGTCATTCCGGAGTATTCTTTTATTCGCCTGCTAATGAAATTTTCAAGGATCCGCGACGACCCGCGCGTATGATCGCCGCTGCGATCATACCATGACGTGAAAATGCGGTTTGCGGCGGTTTTTATGATAATCGATGGTTTTTATGATCGTCCGCGAAATAAACGAAGTTCACGAAAAAAGAAGAACATTCGTGTTCTTGTTGCAGTGAAGATAACCGCTGAACCGGAGGAAGATGAGGAACAAAGGACCGGAGGCCGAGATGCCGGCCGAACGGATGCCCAAACACCAAAGACCCAAGCCCGCCCGCAAATTGATACGCATTGTATGTTGATCGCTGCATACAATGCGTATAGTTTTGATCCTGATGCTGAACCGGCACCTTATCGAAGCATTCGGCAAAAAGATCCGACAGCTTCGCACCGAAAAAGGCCTTTCTCAAGAAAAACTCGCTGAAATCACCGGCTTCCACCGAACCTACATCGGCATGGTCGAACGCGGCGAACGCAATATCACGCTCGCAAACATCGGCGTTTTCGCGGATTCATTTGAGATGACGGTGTCGCAGCTTCTTGATTTTGAAGATATGCGAGGTGACGGCGATGGCCGATAAATCGTTCACGATCACCCGCAAAAACAACGCGACGGAAAAAGATGGCATTCGATACATGGAATCGCTCGGCCGGGGCTTCTTTTTCATTAATAAAGATGAGCGAAAGCGAATCCTCGAACTGCTCGGCCAGCCGAAAAACTTTTCGCGGTCGTTTGATATGGTTCTGATTCCGCGGTTGGCAGGAGCAGATTTGTCGATTGACGCAATTGAAACGCACATCGACGAAGTAACGCTTATCGAACTAAAATGCACGCGTGCGCGTCTGCCGAACAATCCGAAAGGATTTTTCTTCGGAGCAACGCAAAACGAATTCGATTTTGGCGAACGGCTCGGCGACAAGTTCCGCTTTTGCTTCGTTTGCCTAAATCCCGAAACGCCGTCATACGCAATGCTGTCTGTCCCAGAACTGGAAAAAATAATCAGAACACGACGGATTCAGTATCAGATTAATTTGTAATAATCGCAGTGGATCATTAAAAAGTGCCCAACAATAAACCTCAATACGAACAGGTCATCGAAGTTATGGTAGCGAATGGCGGATTTGCCACTCTTGGTTTCTTGTATCAAAACGTCGATGTCTCGACATGGAAGACAAAAACACCATTTAAATCGATTAACCGAATTGTTCAAGACCAACGCTTCTTTTTCAAAATTCAGTCAGGCCTTTGGGCGCTTAAGAGCCGCAAGGAGTCGGTTCTTAAGTTATTCGAGATAAAGAACGCTTCAAATGAAACGGCTAATAATTTCACACACGCATACTTTCAAGGTTTACTTCTGGAGCTAGGAAATATTCAGGGGTATCAGACTTTCGTGCCAAACCAAGATAAACGGAAGCTCTTCCTTTCGGAGCCGCTGGGCGAAGTAGCATCAATCGGGAAAATCTACGATTTTAGCTACGAGAATTTCGTGCGGCGTGCCCGGAACATCGATGTCATTTGGTTTAATTCGAGAAAAATGCCGTCTTCTTTTTTTGAAGTTGAACACTCCACTGACATATTCAACTCACTAATCAAATTTTCTGAACTCGCCGACTTCTATGCCAATTTCTGCATTGTTGCTGACATTGCTCGTAAACGTGAGTTCGAATACAAATTGAGTTCCTCGGTATTTAATGAGATGAAAACTCGGATTTCATTTATGAGCTACGACCAGCTCGCAGATTTACATACAAATACAAATAAATTGAATAAAACGATGCA
>CBFGSN010000059.1:0-15213 GCA_965651435.1 uncultured bacterium
TTTTATCGATCTGAACAGAAGAATTAACCACCAAGCACACGAAAAGAGAACGAACCCTAAGAACCAATTACGAATTACGAATTGCGAATGACAAATAAAATCCGGTCAGTGTGAGCAACAAATATCTTCTAATTTGATGTTCGAGAGCGGAGTGCGGTCATCAGGTAGTTTCGTTTGATCTCGACGACGGCGGGCAGGATGAATATGCCGCAGGCGATGCCGAGTATCGCTCCGGTAACGAACCGCGAAAGGTGCGTGTTTTCCCAGATGTCGAAAATAGTCAGCGACCAATCAACGCTGATCGGGATAAGCGACAACAGCAGCCAGATGCGCGACAGTGGTTCGATCTCATCGACGGAACGCCAAAGCGGATACGTCAAAAGCCCGAGCAGAAGGCCGCAATAAACGCCGAAGCACCGCGAACAAACCGCAAGCTGGTGATCGAAGATATGCAGAGATCGTTCGGGTATTTGGTGACAGATAAAGCCGTAGAATGCATAGATCGGCGCGGCTGCGGACGGATATCCGAGCCTGACCAAAACAGGCGGAAGCACAATGATGAACAGCCACACGCCGGCGACGGCACAGAGCGCAGCCCAAACTTTCCACGCCTGTTTGTGCATTAGCGCAAGTTCGTTCTGCGAAACGTATCTGCCGTTTCCGTCCATCGCTTTTATTTTATCATTCGGCGGCTTTTGATGTTTTGCCGAGCTTTTGTTCGGTTTCCAAAATGTGCATTGTCGTCTGAATGACCGTGTCCGGATTCAGCGATATCGAATTTATCCCGCGTTCGACGAGAAAATCTGCAAATTCCGGATAATCCGACGGAGCCTGTCCGCAAATGCCGATCTTTTTGCCGTTGCGGATGGCCGCGTCGATCGCCATTGCGACCATTTTTTCGACCGCGCCGTTCCGTTCGTCAAAAAGATGCGCGACCATTTCGGAATCGCGATCGAGCCCGAGAGCGAGCTGCGTCAGATCGTTCGAACCGATCGAATATCCGTCGAAAACCTTCAGAAATTCATCAGCGAAAACAACGTTTGCCGGAAGCTCGCACATTGCGTAGATCTCCAGGCCGTTCTCGCCCTGGACCAAGCCGTGTTCGGCCATCAACGCAATGACCTTTTCGCCTTCTTCGACGGTGCGGCAGAACGGGATCATCGGCTTGATGTTCGTCAGGCCCATGTCGTCGCGCGCACGCTGAAGCGCGAGGCATTCGAGTTTGAATCCGGCGCGGTAACGGTCGTCGTAATAACGCGACGCACCGCGAAAACCGATCATCGGATTTTCTTCTTCGGGTTCATATTCCTTGCCGCCGATGAGCATCGCGTATTCGTTCGATTTAAAATCGGACATACGGACGATGACCGGTTTCGGATAGAACGCCGCGGCGATGCGTGCGACGCCTTCGGCCAAACTGCGGATAAAGAAATCTTTCGGAGCTTCTTCCTGTATGCGGTTCGAAATGGTTTCAACGTCTTCGCGGTTCCGCAAATTCGGATAATTTACAAGCGCCATCGGATGAATGCCGATGTGATTGTTGATGATGAATTCGAGCCGGGCAAGCCCGACGCCGTCATTCGGCAAACGCGAAACCGAAAAAGCGTGGTCCGGGTCGCCGACGTTCATCATCACCTGCGTTTTCGGCCGCTCCATTCCGGTGATCTTGTGTTTCTTTACCGAAAAATCAACGTTTCCGTAATATACGTTTCCGATGTCGCCTTCGGCACACGAAACGGTTATGTCGCTGCCGGATTTGACCTTTTCGGTCGCGTCACCGGTTCCGACAATGCACGGAATGCCGAGTTCGCGGCTGATGATGGCGCTGTGACAGGTTCGTCCGCCGCGTTCGGTGACGATCGCGGATGCGCGTTTCATTATCGGTTCCCACGCCGGGTCGGTCATCGTTGTGACGAGGATCTCGCCCTCTTTGAACGTATTGAGTTTTGACGGATCGAGCAGAACGTGAGCCGTTCCGCTGCCGATCTTATCGCCAACGGCAACGCCGGATGCAAGCGGCGCACCGTGGTCGCCCGTTAGGTCGTAGGTTTCGATGTAATTTTCGGCACGCTGCGCGTGAACGGTTTCGGGCCGCGCCTGCAGGATGAAAAGTTCGCCCGTAATGCCGTCCTTTGCCCATTCGATATCCATCGGCTGATGGCGTCCGGCAAGTTTGGAATAATGATCTTCGATAGCGCACGCCCACGTCGCAAGCTGCAGAACCTCAAAACCCGCCAGGCAGAACCGGTTCCGCTGCGTCGGAACTACATCGCGGACCTGCGTTCCGCCGCCGTCGTCGGCAAAGACCATCTTCACCTCTTTGACGCCGAGCTTGCGCGTGACGATCGGCCGGTAACCGAGCTTTAGCGTCGGTTTGAAAACGATCCATTCGTCCGGCGTAGCCATTCCCTGAACAACGGCTTCGCCCAAACCCCAAGCGCCGTTAATAACGACGGCTTCGCGAAAACCGCTTTCGGTGTCGAGCGTGAACATCACGCCGGAACACGCGATATCCGAACGCACCATCGGCTGAACGCCGATAGAAAGAGCGACGTCGAAATGATCAAAGCCTTTTGTTTCGCGGTAAGAGATGGCGCGGTCGGTCCAGAGCGATGCGAAACATTCGCGGCAGGCTTTTATCAACGCCTGTTCGCCGCTGACATTCAGTATCGTGTCCTGCTGTCCGGCGAATGACGCATCCGGCAGGTCTTCGGCCGTCGCCGACGAACGCACCGCGACCTCGAAAAGCTTTTTGCCAATGCGCGTGCCGAGACGTTCGTAGGCATCGTGGATCGCGGCTTCGAGCTCCGGCGGAAACGGAGCTTCGAGCATCAAACGCCGGGCTTCGCCGCCGACGCGTGCAAGTTCGTCAAGGTCGTTCGGATCGAGGCCTTTGAGCAGAGTTTTTAATTTATCGCGCAGGCCGTCGGTTTCAAGGATCGTATTATACGCGTGGCTCGTCGTCGAAAATCCATCAACGGCGCGAACGCCCTGCGTCGTCAGTTCGCGAAAAAGTTCGCCGAGACTGGCGCATTTTCCGCCGACGAGAGCGACGTCATTTGCGCCTACTTCGCTTAGGTCCAGAACAAATGGTTTTGCATCGGTCATAACTAAAATCTGATAACGGCATCGGGGCCGCCTTCGACATGAACGGTATCGACAAAGCGAATACTCTTTGTTTCAGTCGTCATAACGACAGAATGAGTGCGTTTGCCGGCTCCGAAAAAGCGGACGCCGCGCAGAAGTGCGCCGTCGGTGACGCCAGTTGCGGCAAAGATTATCTTTTTGCCGGGCGCAAGGTCATTCGTGTCGTAAATTTTTTCGGGATCGCTGATGCCCATGCCTTTCATGCGTTCGATCATTTCCTCGCGCGACGGAACCTTGCTTTTGTCAACGCCGAGGCGTTCCGGATCGAGCACGAGTTTGGCTTGTATCTCGCCGTTCAGGCATTTCATGGCCGCGGCGGTGATGACGCCTTCGGGTGCACCGCCGATACCCATCAGCGCGTGGATGTTCGTACCCGCGACCGCCGCCGAAATTCCCGCCGAAAGGTCGCCGTCCGAAATAAGCCGAATGCGGGCACCGGCTGAACGTACATCATCGATAAGCTGTTTATGGCGTCCGCGGTCAAGACAAATTACCGTGAGGTCATCGACATCACGGCCGAGCCGTCTGGCGATGTTCTTAAGATTTTCGGCGACAGGAGCATCGATATCGACGGAACCGCGGCACGATGGGCCGACGACGATCTTGTCCATATAAATATCCGGCGCATTCAGCAGCCCGCCGCGTTCGGCCGCCGCCAGAACGGCGATGGCGTTATTTGCCCCGAGAGCGCAGAGGTTCGTGCCCTCAAGCGGATCGACGGCGATATCGACCTCCATAAATTCGGCGCGTGCTTCGTCCGAAAATATTCCGCCGCCGAGTTCTTCGCCGATATAAAGCATCGGAGCTTCGTCGCGTTCGCCTTCGCCGATGACGATACGCCCGCGCATCGGCACCGTGTCCATTACCTTTCGCATTGCCTCGACAGCGACGTGATCCGAATGCTTTCGGTCGCCCTGTCCCATCGTCTTTGCCGATTCGATCGCCGCCGCTTCTGTTACGCGTAGGAAATCGAGCGATAATTCGTGGTCCGCTTTCATAATTTTATTTAGCTATCCTAATATGTTATCGAGTTGTTAAGTTGTACTGATGATGGCATTCTAACACTTGTAAGGCGTGATTTGACAAGTTACACTCAGCATATTAGCTTTTTAATTTGCTTTCATCCTTAATTTAGGAGAATTTTGATCAGATGACCTATATAGTTGCTGAACCGTGCGTGGAGTGTAAATACACTGACTGTGCCGCAGTCTGCCCGGTTGAAGCATTTCACGAATTGCCGGATAAACTTTTGATAAATCCGGACACCTGCATCGATTGCGATGCCTGTTTGCCGGAATGTCCGGTCGAAGCCATATTTTCGGATATGTCCATTCCCGAAGAATATATGAACTGGCTGGAGATCAACAAGGACGCGGAAAATTACCCGATCATCAGCACAAAACAGCCGGCGCTTTACGGGTCCGGGTGCAGCGGCCAACCGGAATCGTAAGCTTGCGGCCCAAGATATTCATCAAGGCGGCTCACCACGGCCGCCTTTTTGCTTTTCGGAGGCTTTTTGTCATAATCAGGATGTCGGCAATTCGCCGACAGATCAATACCGTAAACGCTGAGGAAACAAATGCCGTTAATGAACACGATCGATCCGAAAGTAACGGAGCGGGAACCGGCTCGCTGCAGTATGTGCGACCGTGTGATGGAACATTACAACATCTGGATCAGCCCGCGAAACCAGGAGCGGACGATATGCTGGCAGTGCCTGGCACGCGAAGAAAAGGGCTTTAACGCCCGACGCGGATTTCGCCGCGGCGCGCGGTCGGGATACATTCCAAGGTAATTTTTAATTCCAAATTCAAAATTCCAAAATTTTTCCTCATTAACCGGTTGAACGTGACCGAACGGAACCGACTATTTGGAATTTGAAATATGAAATTTGGAATCTTTCTATGGCTTTACGCAAAATAACAGAATATCCCGAAAAGGTTTTGGCCGAGGTCGGACAGCCCGTGACGGCGTTTGACGGCGAACTTGCCGAGCTTTGCGCCGATATGTTCGAGACGATGTACGATGCCGAAGGCGTCGGGCTGGCGGCGCCGCAGATCGGGCTGAACCTGCGGCTTTTTGTTATGGATTGCGACGGCGTGAAACTCATTGCCGCAAATCCCGAGATCATTCATACCGAAGGCGAGCAGTCCGGCCAGGAAGGCTGCCTTTCCGTCGGCAAGGTTCCTGCAGTTGTCGTCCGTCCGATGAAAGCAACTCTCAAGGCACAGGACGAGAACGGCGAATGGTTCGAACGCGAAGCCGAGGGCTACGCCGCACGAGCCTTTATGCACGAAACCGACCACTGCAATGGCAAACTTTTCATCGACCATCTGCCGAAACTCCGCCGCGATATGGTCGTCAAACGTTTCAGGAAAGAGAAGAATTGGAAATAACGAACGTCGTTCGATAAACCGGAAGGCCTTTTTCCTCGACGGCTTTTTCGCGTTCGGTCTTTTCGGGAAATGGATTTTCCGTGACGGCGAATTCCTTTAATCGCGCGTCAGCGCGGAATAATTCGAACATTTCTTCGGCTAAAAATTCGATATCTGTCTGCACGAAAATGCTGCCGTCCGCGGCCAGTTTTTCCACGACCGCATCGACGAGTTCCTTGTTCACCATTCGGCGTTTGGCGTGTTTTTTCTTGAACCACGGGTCGGGAAACTGGATCGTCACGCGATCGATCCGCCCCGCCGGTATCTTTGATAGCAGCTCACGCAGCCACAGCATCGCGTTCGCGAAATGATAATGAAGGTTCACGTGTCCGGCCTCCGCGGCGATCCGGTTCGCTTCGTCAACGAGCGGCCCGCGTATCTCTACGCCCAAAAAGTTTCTATCTTTTTCGCGCTCCGCCATTCGCAGCAGAAAACGGCCGCGGGCACACCCGATGTCCAAGTGTATCGGCAATTCCGGACGCGCGAACGCCGACGATATATCGATCGGCTCCGGCTTTTGGATGTAAAAAGGTGACAGCGGATTTACGTGCTGATGAACGCGAACTCTGGCCATTTCAGATCAGGAAAGCATCTTGAAAATGCTGAAAACAGAAACAAGGGCGATAAAAGCGAGCGACAATTTTCCGGTAATGCGTGCGAATTTTCCTGCCTGGCGTGGGTCGGTGTATGCGTTGGCCGGTATCTGAAAGAATCCGTAAACCGCGCCGGCGACCAGGCCGCCGATGTGTCCGTAATTGTCGATGTAACTGAACAAAGCGATGCCGAAAACCAGTATCAGGCCAATGTTCATCAAAAGGCTTCGGCGGTATTCCGGCGAGATGAACTGACGCCGACGGAACGAATAAACGGCGAGATAGCCGATCAGGCCGACAACGCCGCCGGATATCCCGACGCTCATGCCGTCCGGCAAAAATATCAGGCTTAGTGCATTGCCCGCCATCGCGGAGATCAGGATAACATTCGCCAAATGCCAGCCGCTCGATATCAATTCGAAATCGCGGCCGAACATATAAAGCGCGTAGCCGTTCATCAATATGTGCAGGGCAAAACCGTGCAGCACAAATCCTGTGAAGAACCGCCAATATTCATCCCCGGCGATGACGGCCGGTTTGTAAAATCCCGCACGAAGGATCGAAGTTTCAAGCCCGACATAAACCTGCGCCGCGAACACCGCCGCAATGCATGCAAGTATCAAAAGCGTGATCATCGGATACGGCTGAGCCGCGACGTATTCGCGTTCATTTCGAACCTCTTCGCGGTCTTCCGTTTCCGCCGGTTCATGATCTTTTACCTCTTCGATCATTTTCTTTGAGATGCGTCAGATCGCAAGTCCGCCGTCCGCCTTGATCACCTCGCCGGTGATGTAGGCCGCCGCGGGCGAAAGCATGAAGCAAGCGAGTTCGGCAACTTCGCCGACGCTGCCGAGCCGTCCGAGCGGTATCTGGGCGATTATCTTTTCGCGGTATTCGGCGTTCATTTCACCGGCCATCTCTGTTTCGACGAGACCGAGGGCAAGCGCATTTACCGTAATGTTTCGGCTCGCGACCTCTTTTGCAAGAGCTTTCGTCAGCCCGATCATACCTGCTTTTGACGCCGAGTAGTTCGTTTGGCCAAGCATTCCGACGACGCCGGAGATCGACGAAATGTTCAGTATCGAACCGCCGTCGCCTTTCATCATCGGACGCAGAGCGGCCTTCGAAAAATTCCATGCGCCCTTCAGATTCGTGTCAATGACCGCATCCCAATCGTCCTCTTTCATCCGCAGAATAAGCTGGTCGCGGGTGATGCCGGCGTTGTTCACCAAAAACGACAGCGAACCGAATTCGGCCGTCGTGTTCTTTACGAATTCCGCAACGGCTTCGGTGTCGGCAACGTCGCACTGAGCGCCGTATGCCTTTACGCCCAAGGCTTCGATATCGGCCTTGAGCGCATCGGCGGCTTCGGCGCTTTTCGAATAGTTGAATGCGACGTTCGCTCCGCGTTTTGCGAGTTCCAATGCAATTGCCTTTCCGATGCCGCGCGTCGCGCCCGTGACGATCGCCGATCTTCCTTCAAACTGTTTTTCGTTCATATTTTCCTACGGATTCAAAGCATTCCTTTGTATCTGAAATAAATGTGATATACCCTTTTCGGCCAGGCCGAGCATCTCGTCCATCTGTTCGCGCGAAAACGGTTCGCGTTCGGCGGTGCCCTGTATCTCGATGAATTTGCCGGCGCCGGTACAGACGATATTCATATCGACCTCGGCATTCGAATCTTCGACATATGCCAGATCCAGGATCGTCGTGCCTTCGATGATGCCGACGCTGACGGCCGCGACCTCGCTCATGATCGGCGACCTGGAAATGACGCCCTGCTTCACGAGTTTTCGGCAGGCAAGGGCAAGCGCGACATACGCGCCCGTTATCGACGCGCACCGCGTTCCGCCGTCGGCCTGGATCACGTCGCAATCGAGATAGATCTGCCGTTCGCCAAGCACTTTCATATCGGTTACCGCGCGAAGGCTGCGGCCGATCAGACGCTGTATCTCCTGCGTTCTGCCTTGCGGTTTTTGCACCTCACGCTGTGTACGCGTATTTGTCGCGCGCGGCAGCATCGCATATTCGGCCGTTACCCATCCGGTGCCTTTGTTGCGAAGGAAGAACGGCACGCGGTCTTCGACCGACGCGGTGCAGATGACCTTGGTTCCGCCGACCTCGATCAGCGCCGAACCTTCGGCATATGGTGAAATATTCGGTGTGATCTTTGTATTTCTTATC
Source organism: uncultured bacterium (assembly GCA_965651435.1). Lineage (GTDB taxonomy): Bacteria > Acidobacteriota > Blastocatellia > Pyrinomonadales > Pyrinomonadaceae > OLB17. The sequence continues at coordinate 8,363 of CBFGSN010000059.1, forward strand.
TGGTCGTACGCCCGCTTGTCTGCTCTTTCAAAACTCATATAAATATCGTGTTTTTAGTAAATTACGGCTTAGATCAGTTCGATCGCCTCCAGCCGTTCCGGTTTTGTTCCCAAGAATCTTTCGGCGACGGCGGCAAACCTTTCGGCCGCGTCCGTCACGAAAAAATGATCCATGTCGTCGCAGAGCCTCCGTCGGCCTTCGGGTGCCGTGCTGCTGCCCATTTCTTTTTCATTCAAAAGCTCCGCGACCTCATCCGCCGCCGCGGCTCCCGAATCGATTAGTTTAACATTTTCGCCGACAGTTTGTTGTATGACGGCGCGCAGCAAAGGATAATGCGTGCAGCCGAGCACCATCACATCCGGACGAAATTCCGTTATCGGCCTAAGGTGTTTGCGCGCGATCGAAACGGTTTCGTCCTCGGCCGTCCACCCTTCTTCGGCAAGCGGAACGAACAGCGGACACGCCGCCTGTTTTATTTCCGCCGTGCTTGATGCAAGTTCTATCGCCTTTGCATACGCACCGCTGGCAATCGTCGCTTCGGTCGCGATGACGCCGATCCGCGGTCTTTCGATGCCGGCGGTTTCGCGAACGGCACGACGCGCTCCCGGCCCGATAACGCCGACGACATCCAACCCGACCTCCTCGCGAATGCGCGGAAGTGCCAGCGCCGACGCGGTGTTACACGCAACGACGAGCATCTTTACACCCATTTTCGCAAGGAACGTCGAATTTTCGATCGCGTAGCGTTCCACCGTCGCAAGCGATTTAGTGCCGTACGGGACGCGTGCCGTGTCGCCCAGATAGACGAATCGTTCGTTAGGCAATTTTTCGTGAAGTGCCCGATAGACCGTCAAACCGCCGACGCCCGAGTCGAATATTCCGATCGGCATTTCATTTCGAATGTTCATACGAATGCGAAGTGACAAAAAATGTTTGTCGCAGCAAAAAAAATGTATTGACTTATTACACGATTAGCTTCATTATTAGAATACATCACGGCAACCATGAGTTAAATTTGGCTTTTGTGAAAGCCGTGAATACGAATAGAGTCCCCGGCTTTATTCTATTTTTTTCAATTAAACAGCTACGGCCCAAGTTAAGGAGAATACTACCATGACGATTCTGTCTATTCTTTCCGGTTTGGGTTGGAACACTGAACTCCCTCAGTTTAGGTTTCTTCCAACGCCTTTCAATAAAAGCAAGTACGCGTTCGCACCCGCATTTTCGGGTCCGAGCATTTCTTTTCTACAGACTTTCCGGTTTCCGCGCAAGGTCAATAAACACATAACATATCGAATCCGAGCGGTGTCTGATTAGTATCCGTCCAGGTTCGTATTCCCATTCGAAAGCTGCGTTCGCCCACGCGTGGTAAGGGGTTCGCATACCCTTTTTTTGCGGCGGCGGTTTTCGTTACTTGTGTCTTTTTGCTCAATTTTAAGGAGATCTGTATGCAATTCAGGAGTAAGTTTTTCACTATTTTCACGATAATTTTTATCTCGGCGGTACTCGCGGGGACCGCGTCCGCGCAGACATATTCGGGTGAGGCGGCGGCCGCCAAGGTCACTCTCGATACGGCTGCTACAAACGCACTGACGACCGGCGTGCTTGCCACCGGGCCGATCGCCGCGGACGGCGCGAACACGACCCTTTCGAGCGTCGGCGTATCCGTCGCGGGCGGAGCTGTTTCCGTCGGTGGTTCAACAGTTTCGAGTTCGGCGGGAGGTCCCGGCGGCGATGTGAACAGCAGTCAAAGCTCGGCAAGCGTAAATACGCTCGGCATTTCGCTTCTCGGACTTGGCATCAGCGCCGACGTCGTTCAATCGAACACGTCCTGTACCTGCGGAGGTGCGATATGCTCGGGAAATTCGACGATCACGGATCTAAACGTTGCCGGAACGCCTATCGCTGTCAGCGGGTTACCAAATCAGACGGTCGATATAACCGTTGCGGGCGTCGCGGATATTCATGTCGTTATCAACGAACAGATAATCAGCCCGGGCGCGATAACCGTTAACGCGCTGCATATCACGATAACGGCACTCGGAACGCTGGCGGAAACCGATATAATCGTTGCTCAGGCTCATTCCGGCATCGATTGCGCCGAGGTCAGCCTGAGCAACCTTTACCGCGGCCGCGCGTACGGCCTTTGGATCGGTGATAATCTGCTGCTCAATTCGGGCGTGACCGTGATCGCAGCGGACACCGGATTTTTGCCGACGTCGGGTGGACTCACGTCCGTGTCGACGACCGGTGCCGGTCTTCCGCCGCTTCTCGGCAATGCGACCGTCACATCGAATACGTCGGGCGGGCCGGCCGGCGGAAGCGCCTTGACAACGCAATCGGATACGCGGGTCGAGAACTTGGTCATTAACGTTCCACTGCTGTTGCCGGTGAGAATCGGGGCGAATGTCCTTCAGGCAAATACGGTTTGTAGCTGTTCATCAACGGTTCCAACATGCAACGGAAGTTCAACGTTGACGGGGCTGACCGTGACAGTCGGAGCAGTAAATATTCCGGTTAACATTTCGGGCAACCCGAACCAACACCTTGAGCTCGATCTACTAGGACTGGCCACGCTTATCCTCGACATAAATAATCAAACCCGGGTTGGTCAGGATCGTATCACGCAGGAGGCTCTGCGCGTCGGCCTGCAGGTCGTGGGCATTACGGACCTGAAGGTTGTCGCGGCTTCCGCGCATTCCGGTATACACTGCGGCCTGGCTCCGTCGGCGGCGCCGATCTCGGTTTCGGGAACGGTTCGCGATCCGTTCGGCAACGGTCTTCGGAATGTGATCGTTTCGGCCACCGGTTCGGACGGTCAGCCGATATCGGTGCGGACAAATATGTTCGGTAACTTCATTTTCAACGACCTTGAACAGGGCGACATATACGTTCTGAATGCAAGGCACAAACAATACCAGTTCCCGTCGCTCCTCGTGAGTTCTACCGAAGATGTGACGGGTTTCGATATTACCGCTATGTCCGATCAGGACAAGGCCTCCCGCCGGTAATATGTGCGGAGGCCGTTTATAGGGGAACGGCCTTCCTTAAATACGAAAAGACGGCCCGAAAGGACCGTCTTTTTTCTATAAAATTGGTGGAGGCGGCGGGAATCGAACCCGCATCCAAAGGTTGCGACCAGTAAGCTCTACACGTTTATCTCATTCACTTTTTTCTCGCCCGAAAAGAGCAGATGAATGAGCAAGACCTCTTTTCAGGCAAGCCCGGCTTAAATTTAAGCCGCGTCCGCAGGCGGAGGACGCGTCCGAGCCTGAACTGTGTGATGCCTTAACGGGTCGCATCAGGCGAACTTCCCGCAAGACATTGCTGTAGCTAAATTTAATTAGGCAGCAAGAGCTAATTCTTGATTAGCATTTGTTTTCGCAAAGTTTTTTTAACGAGCTAACCTTACAAAGCCCGACGTGCACTCAAAGATCTATACAAGCCCCTGTCGAAGCCTGTCGCCCCCATTTGTCGAAACCGCCGCGATCAGCGGGCGGTCCAACGCGGAACGTTAGTTTACGATATTTTGATGAAAAATGACAGGGAAGCGTTGGACGCAGTCTGTCATCGCTTTCGATGATGATGTTTCGGCTTTCGTTCGCGCATCACTTCGTCCTCACCGAGCCTGTTCTCACGTATCAATTCCTCTCTCGATTCTTCGGCAAGCTTTTTCATCCGTTCGTGCGCCGATTCTAGTTCGGCTTCATCAAGATCTTCGGCATCGATCATTTCATTGTGCGCGTGCGAAAGGGCCATTATGATCTCGTCCAACTTTAACTGAATGGCGACGGTATCACGGTTCTGCGTATTTTGGATCAGAAAGACCATCAGGAACGTGATGATCGTCGTTCCTGTGTTGATCACCAGTTGCCAGGTGTCGCTAAAACCGAATATCGGACCGCTGACGGCCCAGATTATGACGACCGCCGCGGCCGTGACGAATGTCAGCGGCTTTCCGCTGAGCCGAGCGGTTTGCGTTGAAAATCGTTGAAAAAATGATGAATTATTGTTCATATGGATCGGTCCTCCGGGGATGATGGGATGAACGATGCCGGGCCGGCATCGTCCGGTCAAGCGGCTTTTGAACTCGCGATAAGCGTCGGATATTTGCCGGTCCAGCAGGCGTTGCACGACGAAGCGGCATCGATGCCGATGGCATCAAGCATTCCTTCCAGCGAAAGGTAGCCGAGGCTGTCCGCGCCGATGCTTTCGCAAACTTCTTCGACCGACATTTGCGCCGCGATCAGGTCGTCCTTGCTCGGTGTATCGACACCGTAATAACACGGGCTGATCGTCGGCGGACACGAGATGCGCATATGGACTTCGGCTGCACCGGCCTCGCGAACCATCTGGACGATCTTTTTCGATGTGGTGCCGCGGACGATCGAATCGTCGATAAGCACGACACGGCGGCCGCTGATAAGATCTTTTATCGGATTAAGTTTCAGCCGTACGCCGAACGAACGGATCGATTGCGACGGTTCGATGAACGTGCGGCCGACATAATGATTGCGGATTATGGCCTGGCGAAAACTGATGCCCGATTGCGTCGAAAACCCGATCGCGGCGGCGACTCCGGAATCCGGAACCGGCACAACGAGGTCTGCTTCGACCGGATGTTCGATCGCGAGCTGTTTGCCCATTTTGTGCCTGGATTCATTGACCGAACGGCCGAAGATGGTCGAATCGGGCCGCGAAAAATAAACATGTTCGAACGTACAGACCGAACGCGGTCTTTCGGCGAAAGGTTTGAGCGAACGCAGGCCGTTCTCATCGATGATGAGCATTTCGCCCGGTTCGACCTCGCGGACGTATTCCGCATCGATGAGGTCGAACGCGCATGTTTCCGATGCAACGCACCACGCTCCGTTCAACTGGCCGAGCACGAGCGGGCGAAACCCACGCGGGTCGCGAACGGCGATCAAAGCCGTCGGCGTCAGGAACAGCAGCGAAAACGCGCCTTCCGTATCTTTCAGAACCGTTTCGATAGCGGCAATGGCGTCTTTTGCTGCGGTGCGGGCGATGCCGTGCAAAAGCGTTTCGGTATCGGACGTTGACGAAAATATCGCACCGGCCTGTTCAAGTTCGGCTCGTTTTTGTTTTGCGAACGGAAGATTCCCGTTGTGGCAGACGGCGACCTCGCCGTGCTGGCAGATGACCGAAAAAGGCTGAACTTCTTTGATCGTATTTCGGCCGGCGGTCGAATAGCGCGTGTGGCCGATAGCGCTTTTGCCGACCAGGCTTCGCAGAACGTCTTCGCCCAGCACATCGGCAACAAGCCCCTGCGAGCGAAATTGGTGAAGATGCTCGCCGTCGCTCGACACAATGCCGCACGCTTCCTGCCCGCGGTGCTGCAGCGCAAAAAGGCCGAGCTGCGTCAATGTGGATGCTTCATTATGGCCGTAAATGCCAAAAATGCCGCATTCTTCGTGAAGTTTGTCGAACACCGCGTCCATTACCTATATATATCCTAAAACAATTTGTCGGAAAGACACAGTATTAAATAACGATTAAACTGCGCCTTTCCGATGCTTGCCGAACAGCCGGTTTATTTATCTTTCTTGCGGCCAAAGCTGACCCTGATGCCGGTGGAAAGGAATAGATCGTTCTTTTTTGCACCGATAACAGGATCGCTGTTAAAGCGGTCGCCGACCGTCACGTGCCAGCCGAGCCAGCCATTGATATCGGTCAGCAGCGACGAATCGAACTGCGCACGAAAGCGGCCAAGATCCGACACATTCGGATAAACGACCAGCCGCTGCGTCAGGTTCATTCTGGAATTAACTTTGTGTTTCAGCTCATCACCGATCATTATCTCCGCCGAGTTGCGGCGAAGGCTGGTTTTATAGTATTCGCGGTTGTACGCGGCACCGCCGAACAGGTCGAGCTGCGTTCTTTCGTTCCGTATCGCGCGGTAACCGAAACCGCCGCCGAATACCATTCGAAGGTCCAGAAGCTGCGGAGCATCCATCTCAAAATCGGCCGAACCGAACGCGAAAAGCTTTTCATTTATGTTGTAATCGTATCGGCCGCCGAACCACAGCGCTTTCGCGGTCGTGACATTCACACCGGTCGTCGAATTGCTGGCCTGGATCGCGTTCGCGTAAACGGAGATCTTGTCTTTGGTCGTTTCACGCGACGCGCGGATGCCCGCGGTAAATGCGCTTGTTTTTGAATTTCCGGCCGTCATGCTGTAACCGACGTCTGCCGAACCGGTCCAAAGATCGCCAAAGCTCGGGTTAAGCATACGGTCGCGTTCCTCGACAAATTTCTCTTGCTCGGCGTCGTTTCTGGCCGTTGTTATTTTTTCTTTTTCGACGACAACCTTGCCCGCATCGGCGGTTTCTACCTCGACATTGTCTTCGACCGTTGCGACGGTTCCTTTGATAAGCTGGCCGTCGGTCAGTTCCAGATTCAGCGGTGCGTCGGACGAAACTTTATCGACCGCTGCCCATAATATCGTGATCGTTCCGGCGGATTCCGTTTCGATCACGATCTTGTCACCGTCTTTTTTCAGGATCTTCCCCGATATACGGTCGCCGTTCTTTAATACGATCTGATCCGCAAATACACATAACGTATTTCCCAAAAGCAGGACGCACGTCAACACAAAAATAACTGTTCTTTTCATAAAATGCTCCTAAATGGTTTTGTAAATATCGCCGCGATACGGCAAAAAAACGGACATTATATCGAAAAGTCGGGATTTGGTGAAGTTTTATGGGCGGGTTGATGCAACCGCTTTCTTTAGCCCCCGCATCCTAGACGATTGTTATGTTGCAAAAACAAAAGCCTTTCGATGTGAACGATCTGCGTGTCGCTTCGCCGTGCCCGGCCGGTTGGGATTC
>CBFGSN010000060.1:0-15196 GCA_965651435.1 uncultured bacterium
CCGAGTTCGGCACGCTTGCCCGTATTGGAATCTTCGACCCGCAGGCCGAACGGCTGAAGTATCGCGTTGTAATCGATCTCATCAGTGCCGCGAACGTATTTGTCAAAGAAATCCTCAAGGCTTTTTCCGGCCATCATTTCGGCGGCTTTTTGGTAATCAGCGGGCCCGTAATTCTTTCCTTTCTTATAGAATTCGTCGTACAAATAACGCAATACATCATCGAGCGAGTGTTGTCCGTTCGACGATGAACGAATGGTCATATCAAGCAGCCAATTTACGATATCGCCCTTGTCGTAATAAGAGATCTGGTTGTTTATGGAATTCTCATCTTGCCGATAGTATTTGATCCACGCGTCGAAACTCGCGTCCTCGAGGCTTGTTTCAAAACGTCCGGGCGTATTCTGCAGTTGGCTGATCGAACGGGCTTTTCCGCTTAGGAAATCGTCGGCAGAAATAAGTCCGGCGCGAAGCAAAATGGCGCTTTCGTAATAAGCCGTGCCGCCTTCGGCAACCCAAAGCATCTTTGTGTAGTTTTCGTTCTCATAATCGAACGGGCCGAGCGCGTCCGGACGCAAACGCTTCACATTCCAAAGGTGAAAATATTCGTGAGCAAGAAGACTGAGGAAGCCCACGTAGCGCGAACGCGGCTCAAATCCGAATCGATTGAACTGCAGCGCGGTCGAATTAAGATGTTCGAGGCCGCCGCCGCCACGGAGGTTCACGATGACCGTGTAATCATCCGGCGGAAGTTCGCCGAATATCTTTACGCCTTCGTCCGCGATCTTGCCCAGGTCAACAGCGATCTTTTTAAGGTCATAATTGCCTTCGCCGCTTATGACGATGCGGTGCGGCTTACCGTGAATGCTTACGGTTATTTCTTTGAAATTGCTTACTTCGAACGGCGAATCGTAGAGTATGTCATAGTTCGGAGCCCGAAAAGTATTGTTCGAACCGGCCACTTTCGGAAGTCCGGTCGCGATCTTCCAATCCGAATACGGAAGCACCTTTACCGTTGATGGTACGGCGAGCTGGCCTTTCGGGAACATAAGCAAACCGCCGTTATTCCAGAAAGCGTGTTCGTCATTCAGTTCGTTCGTACGGACCGTAAGTTCATTCGAATACACTTTATATTTTGCGACGATCTCTTTTGCACCTGCTGTATCGATCTGCCACGTATTCTTGTTGATCTTTTCCCACGTCAAAGCATTGCCCTGGGCGTTCGCTGCCGAAAAATCCTGGACGTGCCGCGCATATTCGCGTATCAGATAACTTCCCGGCGTCCAGACAGGCATTTTCAATTCGGCTTTCGCCGGCATCGAATTCCATTTGACGCGCATTTCGACCTCAAGCAAATGCGTCCATGGCTTGGACATTGAGATCGTGTAAGTGATCTCCGGGGCGTTCGTTTGAACCGCCGCATTCATTTCAGCGGCCGGGGTTTTCTGATACATAAATAATAAAATTGCCGCGAGAACGATCGTGGTAATGCGAAGCGATACTTTTTTATCCATTGTCTTTTCGGCAGTCTCCCTTTTTTTGATGTGATGTGTATTTCAGAACGTTATCGACCATTCTACTATGAAACGATTGTTTGCTAAAATTTAAGCGTTTCATAAAACGGCTCCGAAGCCGTCGGTAAAAACGGATGCAAGCTGACCGATCGGAAGAAAAATTCTTCACCAAACCTCTTTTAGTAATATTTCTAACTGTATTCATAGACCTGATCGGGTTTGGAATGATCATTCCGATCCTGCCGTTCTATGCCGAAAAATTGAACGCAACACCGGCAGAGATCGGGTGGATATTCTCGATCTATTCGTGGATGCAGTTCTTTTTTGCACCGATCCTCGGCCGCATTTCGGACAGGGTCGGGCGGCGTCCGATCATCTTTTTGAGCTTACTGGGTTCGGCGGTCGGGTATTTCGTCATCGGCTTTGCCGAAACGCTGACGCTCGTTTTCGTAGGCCGTGTTATCTGCGGGATAACGGGCGCAAATATTTCCACCGCACAGGCGTATATCGCCGATATCACATCAAAAGAGAACCGCGCAAAAGGAATGGGGCTGTTCGGCGCCGCGTTTGGCCTCGGCTTTATTCTCGGGCCGGCGATCGCGGGTTTGCTGAGCAAATACGGCATACACATTCCGTTCTATTTCGCAGCCGGTCTTTCGCTGGTTAATGCTTTCGCGCTCTATTTTTTCCTGCCCGAATCCATTAAACAGAACGGAGACGCACCGGTTCCGGCCCGCAAAAACCGCATCGTCGGCTTTCTGAGCTCATTTACGAAAGGAGATTTCGGTTCGATAAATTTGGTGTATTTTCTACTCGTAATGGCGTTTTCGATAATGACATACGCGTTCGTGCTGTTCACTGAATACAGGTACCATTATGATGCCGAAGACAACGGCTATCTTTTTACCTACATCGGCGTTATCGCCGTTATCGCACAGGGGCTGCTGTTCAATCCGCTCGTAAAACGCTACGGCGAATCGTGGCTGGTGATCTTCGGGTCCGTAATGATGGTTGTGGGCCTTTTCGTGCTTCCGTTCCTTCATCCGGAGCAAGGCGGCCTTCCGGTCTTGTTGTTCGTGATGGCTCTGTTCGCATTTGGTAATTCGCTGGCTTCGCCGGGTCTGACGAGTTTGGCTTCAAAAACGGCGGGTGAGTTCGACCAAGGCGAACAACTTGGGAACATGCAGTCCGGAGCAAGCCTAGCACGCGCGATCGGCCCGACGGTCGGCGGTTACCTTTTATCGAACGCCGTCGGGAAGATCGACGATCCGTCGCTGATCCGGACGTTTTGGGTGTCATCGGCAATAATGCTGATGGCATGTGTTGTCGCGTTTTTCTGGCTCCGGAAGGTTCGCGGTGAAATTTCCTGATCCATAACAAAGGTCAGTTAGCGGTCGTTTCCGTGTCATTCATTTTTGCTTCGATGATTTTCAGCATCTTCCTTGAGTTTTCGGCATCCGGAATAAGTTGGATGACTTTCTCAAGTGCTCTCTTTGCTGCCGGATAATCCTGTATCGACATATATGCCTTACCCAGTAAAAAATAGGCATAAGGAAAATCGGGAAATTCGAGCGTGTTGAGTTTCAGAACGGCCGCGGCATCGTGAACCTTCCCTTCGGCCAAAAGCTCTTCGCCTAACCCGGTGAGTTCGATCGGATCGTTGAAGTCATAAACGTCGGGTTCGGAATCTTTTAATCTATGGTATTCGTCGATCGCTTCCTTTCGCCCTTTAACTATCAGCGTACTTCCGATCTTATCGCCGATCGCCTTCTTTATCGGTTCGGCAGGACGTTCATTCATTATCTTAAGAACGCGGTCGAACACCTTAAAATGATAGAAATGACTATTCTGCGTGCTGTTGTTCGTAAGCACGATTATTATTCGATCCTTGTCGAGGTTACGGAACAGAACACTGCCGTTCGGAGGAAATCCGCCATGAAATACGACTCTGCTGCCGTAAAGCGTATCCAAGTCCCATCCGAATCCGTAATGATACTTTCCGATTGCCGCAAGGCCCGGAACGCGCGAGGCATCGTCTTCCGCGATCCTTCCGTTGTCGACCTTTGCGGGTGTGAATGCTTCCTCGAGCGTTTCTTTTTTTACAAGCTGTCCGTTGTGTAAACAGCGGTCCCATTTGAGCAGGTCCGAAAGGGTCGAGTAAATTCCCACATCCCCGACAAGCGGACTTACCGGCTGATCATTCGCGACGATGTCCTTTCCGTTTGCGGCAAATTTTACCAAACGTGCTCGATTCTTTGGATGAGCGTTATGAGCCTGACCATAAACGTAAGTATGATCCATTTTCAGAGGCCGAAAAATGTGCTTTTCAAGAAAATTCGCGTAGGATTCGCCCGACACTTTTTCGATGATATACGCCATCAGGATCGATCCCGACCCGCTCCAGCCGAGTTCAAGCCCCGGCTGAGCGTCGACCTTGGGCTTATTCTCGATCAAGAATTTAACCAATTCCTTGACCGTCGACCCGTTTCCGTTCGTCGCACTTTTGTCCCTTTCGGGCAGGTCGTCCGCAATGTAGGGCAGGCCGTCAGTAAACGTGAGCAGATGGTAGATCGTAATGTCTTCGTACGGAAGATCTGGAATGAATTGCCTGACCTTATCCGAATATTTCAGCTTGCCCTGTTCCTTTAATATCATGATCGCCATGGTGGTAAATTGCCGCGTGACCTGAGCCAAGGCGAACTGCGAATCGACATTCAACCGATGTCCGGCGGCGTCGGCATAGCCAAAGGCGGCCTCATAAACGGGCTTGCCTTTTTCGGCGACCAGCACAGCCCCGTTAAATTGGCCGTTCGCGTAGGCGTCATGAAAAAGCTTTTCCAGTTGCTGCGATCTTGAGGTGGTTTGAGCGGTGAGCGTTAAGGGTAATATTATCAGTGCTAAAAAGATAAGGTATTTCATGGTTTCGGGATTCCATTGAAAGCATTAGTTCAATCAGACGAAGTCAGGAGCGCGGTAATTACCTCGTCCATACTCATGGTTCGGCCGCGCGTATTGACCTGATCGAAATACGTATGCAAACCTGAACTTTCGACCAAGTCTTCGAATCCTTTCGCGGCTTCTTCGTTCGGCATTTTCCAAACAGCAAGGAAATCGTAGCCGGACGTGTGCGGCGTTCCTTCTTGATTACGCGCGAACCCGACCAGTTCAACTCCGGAGCGAAGCTGCTGCCCAATGCCATTGAGAAGTTCTTTCATCCAGTGCTCTTTTTCGTAGTTGGGTAATTTGATCCACTCCGGGCGGAATCGCCAGAGTTCCACATATAGGAATTCCTCTGAGTTTTTGTTTGCTTCCGTCATCGAACTTCGAAATTGCCAGGGTTATTTGGTCCGGAACGCACAATTCGTATCATTATTTTACTGCCATGTCAAAAAAAATATCCGCAGGACGGAACAGCGGATAGGCTTTATATTCGGTAAAAATAACGTGGTTCGGCGGAAGTTCTAGCTGACGGCGCGTTGCCGTTGCGTAGAGGCCGAGGGGAAAATAAGAGTGAAAGTGGTGCCGCCGTCGCCGCTTGCGACGTTGATCGTTCCGGCGTGCTCCTGGACTATGCCGTATGTTACGGCAAGGCCGAGGCCCGTGCCGTTTCCGACGCCTTTTGTCGTAAAGAACGGGTCGAATATCTTGTTAAGGTTTTCGGCATCGATCCCTTCGCCGGTGTCCGAAACGCGGATACGCACTTCGTTGTCGCGGTTCAATTCCGTTTTCAGCGTTATCGTTCCGCCGTCAAACATCGCATCACGCGCATTCATTATCAAATTCGTGAAGATCTGCTGAAGTTTTCCCGCGTTCCCGAATACGATCGGCGGTATTTCGGCGTAATCTTTTTCGACCGCGATGTTCGATTTTCGCATTTGCGGTTCAAGGAGCTGAAGCGTGTCGTCAAGCAGCTTGTTAACATCGACCTCCGCGGATTCGATCACGCTGCCGGTGCGTGAAAAATTCAGAAGATTACCGACGATGTTGGATGCACGATCCGTTTGGCGCTGCATTTTTTCGAGCAGGGCGTGTTTCGGGTCAGTGTCCGGGATCATGTTCAGCAGCATTTGCGTATAGCTCGAAACGCCGGTGAGCGGCGTGTTTACCTCGTGTGCGACGCCCGCAGCAAGCAGGCCGATGCTTGAAAGTTTTTCGCTTTGCTGAAGCGATTCTTCGAGTTTTACGCGTGAGCTGACATTTTCCAGAACGATTATCGCACCGGTTTGCGTGCTGGAGATCGAGCGAAGCGGTGCAACCGCCACGTTAAGTATCAATGCCTCGCCGCGATTGTTGAACGTGTGGAGCTTGTACGCATTGCGGATCTCGGTCAAATGCCAACGCGATTTGCCGAGGATGTTTGCGAGGTTGAGCGCAAAACTTTCATCGAAAACTTCTTCGACAAGTTTGCCGACAACCTCATCGCGGCCGAGAGCGAGCATATCTTCGAACGTCGTGTTGCACCGCGTGATGCGGCCGTTCTCGTCCGCGGCAAGAAGGCCGACGTTGACCGATTCGATGATCGATTCGTTAAAATCCTTGAGCAAAGCGAGCTCTTCGGTATATTGCTGCTGTTCCTGGTAAAGCTTGCTGTTTTCGATCGCGACGGCGATATAACCCGAAAGTGTTTTTAGGATCTCGGTGTCTTCGGACGAAAGAAGCGATCCGTCACTCGCACGGCCGAGTCCGATGACCGCGACCATTTTACTGCGCACAACACACGGAACGTAGTAATGCAGCTCCTGTCGAACCGGCTTATTGCCGTTCCCGTTCCCATTGGTGCTGCCGCCTTCGTCCGAATCGTGTATGTCGAGTTCGTCGGCACGAACGATTCCGCGAACCGACGAACGCTGGCGGATCATATCGCGAAAATCGGACGGAACGTGATAGCGTTCGCTTAGGCCGACGGCTTTTGCGACACGAAACTGTCCCGGCGAAAATTCATCCTCGACAAACACCGCGATCTTTTCGACGTCCAGCACCTGTTTCAACCTTCCGGTAAGCGCGTCCAGAAGCGGTTCGAACGCAGTCGTGGCGGAAAGCGTCCGGCCGAAATCCAGAAGCCCCTGGCGAAGGTCGTACCGTTCGCCGTAAAAATAACGGTCGGCGCGTTCCTGCAGGAATTTCTTCAAAGGCTCGCTCAAAAGCACGATCGCCGCCATCGCGATCACGGCGATAAGTCCGCGAAGGGCGATCTCTGTACTAGAAAGATCGCTGCTGACGGCAAAGTAAACCAAAGCCAAAGCGACCACACCGATCATCATCGCGATCGCGACTGTCGTAAGCGCGTAGACGACCGCTCGGCGAACGACCACATCGACGTCCATCAGGCGGTACCGCACGACGGAATGCCCGAAGCTAAGCGGGATCAGTGCAAGCGGGAGCGTCGTAAGCGCCGTCGTCAAGGTATCATTCGGCAGATAAACAAAGCGTCGGGCGAGCTGGATAGCAAGGATCGGAACCACGGCGATAAGCGTTCCCCATATCGCCCATTTCAGGCGTTGGCGAACCACAGCTTGCCGGTTACGAAGGAAACGCCAGATGAGAACGGATGCTCCGACGGCGACGCCGATCGAGAAATGATAGAGCAAAAAGCCGTAGATGGTCGCCTGAATATTGAATGCACCGGCAAAGTTATTTATCGCGATCCCGACAGATTCGGGTGCGATGTGCGGCACAAGGCCGAAGAACACCGATGCAAGCGAAACGATCGCCGCAGGAATATAGAGCGCGAATGTTTGCCACCGCTTACGGTCGAAAACACTGCTGCGAACCGGATAACGAAGACAGAAATGCACGAACAGCGGAGCAAAGAACGCGAAGGCGATGTCGTCGATGAGCGAAACCGCAAGGTCGAAATCCTGGCCTAGATTAAGCGGCCGGTAAACGTGAAATGTGAAAGCCGCCAAACAGACCGTGGCAAAATGCAGCACGAACGGCGAGCCGCTGCCCTGTTTGAACAGGACAAAAATTCCGGCTCCGAGCCAAATTATGCCGACAAGCGTCAGAAAAATTATCGACGCCGTCCAACGCGGCAGCGTGTCGATATTTTTCAGGTCCGCATAATAGAAATTATCGACCGTCGAATAGGATGTTTTTCGAAAGAAATATGTGAGGTTTCCGCCGACGCCCGCGGCGTCCAGATACATCGGAATGTCAGCGGTCGATACGATCTCGTCAAAATGTTCGCCGTCCAGGCTGATGGTCAAAAGCTTATCGCCTTTGGAAATACCGGCACGCGCACCGGCCAGATTCGGCATAACCGATTCCGCATAAATACCGCCGTCTCTTTCAACCCAAAGAATACCGTCGGTCGGCGGAAGCGAATGAAAGGCTCGCTGCGAAAGATTAAGAGCGCCGCCGGCGACGAACAGAACCGTCACGACCAGCCAAATCAAGCTCCAACTTGTCAGCACCTTCCTTTTCATCTATGCGTGGGCAAACTGCGCCGAAATAAATAAGATGCAACATTCATTCCATCTGCGGCCCGGCGAACGTCGAACGTAAAATGTTGGAACAAAAGCAGATAGATATAAGATGACACTGAATGAAAAGCGGCGTCAAGAAAAATCTACGGAATTTTGTTTTTAATCCGAGATTTTGGAAAACGCCCGGGGGTGCTCGCGTAACACGTTGATGCCTAAAACCTTACCAAGATGCCGCCGCGAACCATGCGTCCGTGACTGTTTATGCGAAGCGAAGACATTTCTCCGTTGGCCGTCGGCTGAACGTCGAACAGGTTTCGTGCATCGACGATGGCCTGAGCCCTGAAAGGAAGCCCAAGGCTCGGAAGATCCTGGGTGACAAGAACGCTCAAACTCGGATCATAGATGGCAAGCCGTCCGCGGAAAGGGTCGATAGCAAAGATCGTTGCCTGCGGCGATAATCTGAATACGGCCTTTACGTTGGTGCCGCGCCGAAGGTCGGTTTCGAGCCGGCCGAAAAATGTCTGAAAATAATCGTCCGCAAAAACGGATGTAGGATCGGTGATATTTTCGGCGGAAAGCTTCTGCCCTTTGCCGAAGCTGTAGCCCGCGGCCATGTTGAAACGACCGTTTATGCGGCGTGCGTAAACCAGCCGGAAACCCTGCGTTCGGCCCTGCTGTTCGCCGACGAATTCGGTCAGCTCGCCGCTCATCGAATCGAACGGCACCTGCGTCAGACCGACGCCGCGGCCGACGGTTCCGTCAAAGAATACGTTTGCTTCGATCGAAGAGTTGTTATCCAAAACCCGTTCTATGCCGAATTCGAGCCGCGAACTTTTCGGCATACGCGGACCGTTTTCGGCAACCGCAAAGTCATCGATGGCGACCGGTTCGCGGAAGTAAACCTGTGTGTCTTCGAGTTCAATGGCGTTCGACCACGTTTGTTCTTCGGTCTGTGATGTGTACGACGTGCGGAAACGCGTTTGCGGATCGATGTCGAACTGGAAACCGAGCCGCGGGCTGATGGCAAAATCGTTGCTTGCTCCCAAAAAGCGTGAATAATCGATACCGTAAACAAGGACGACGCCTTCGCGAATGCGCCATTCGTCGATCGCCTGTGCAGAAAACTGCGAAAGGTTCTCGCGGCGGCTGCCAATGTCGATCGAACCGAAATTTCCGAACGAAGAAACGATCCGCAGCTGATGGTCGCTGTTCGGGCGATATTTGAACGTTGTTTCGAGCCGCAGCGGAGCGTTCCTTCCGACGCCGGCCTGAGCAGCGACGATGGCTTCGCTTTGTTCGTTTATGGGAATCAGCGTAGCGACATTCACGCCGGAAACCGCTCCGTCTTTTGTCGCACCGGCATAGGTTTCCATCACGGTCTGGCCTCTTCGGTCGGGACCGGCTTCGTCGGCGGCGACATCAGCACTTTCCACCACGGTTTCGGGCAGATCACCTTCGCGGTTCTGATAGATCGAACGCGCGGTTTGCGACGCGCGGATGGCCCATTTCGGGTTATTTCTGTCTAATCTCTTTTCGGGGAGCGTGCGGCCGCTGCCGGCGCGTTCCAGTTTGAAGCCGAAATTCAGCTCGGTAAAGCGACGGACCTCCACGTCCGAAAGACTGACGGGATTGAATCCTTCGGCAACGGCGAGCACCGAATATTTTCCCGGAACGATCTTTGCGACGTACGTTCCATCCGCAGCCGAACGAACTTGTTTCAGCAGCGACGACGTGCCGGCGCGGAATATCGCGACGGTCGCGTCCTTGATCGGAATGCCGGCTTTGTCGAGAACCTTTCCTTTAATTACGCCGAACCCGCCGTTCACGTCGCGAGCTTCCGCGCGCGCGTTCATGGCCGCTGCGCCAAAAAGCAAAGCAGCGACGACAGCGTAAATTTTAATTTGTCCGGTTCTTAGAAATTTCATTCGGCCAATAATGATCGCAGAAAAATACCGTAAAAAGGACCAAGAAATACGTTCCCGCTTGTAACCTTGTTATTTTCCAAGCAAAAATGCTTTGTGTCAAGCACTATACAGAAGCGTACTTGGTAAATAGGATGCCTCGAACTTGACTTTGTTTGCCCTTCGGCTAGAATAAAAATCTATCGTTGGTAGCGGGATAAGCCCGATGCCAAAGCGATCCGGAGACGTGGCTGAGCGGCTGAAAGCGGCGGTTTGCTAAATCGTTAAGGGTCAAAAGCCCTTCACAGGTTCGAATCCTGTCGTCTCCGCCATTTTATTTGGGTCTTCTTTTTTTATCGGGCCGCCATTTGGCGGTCTTTGTTTTTTTAATGATCCGAACAGGCATAATTTACGGCACCGCCATGGCCGCGCTCATCGGCTTACTCAAATTCGTGGAATATAAATATGTCATCCGCGATATTCCGCTCGAATTTTACATCGGCCTGGTCGCGGTAATGTTCACATCATTGGGCATTTGGGCGGGTTTGCGGCTTACGCGGCCAAAGGCGGTCGAAGTTTCCGTGCCGTTCGACCGCAGCGAATCGGGCCTGGTGCAAACCGGTTTAAGTCGCCGCGAACTCGAAGTTCTCGAACTCATAGCCGCCGGCCATTCGAACCAGGAGATCGCCGACAAATTATTCGTTTCCACCTCTACGATCAAAACTCACGTTTCGAATATCCTCGCAAAATTGGACGCCAGCCGACGCACGCAGGCAATACGTCGGGCGCGCGAATTACGACTCATCCCATAGGCCGAACTGCTAATACTTTCGGACGAAAATCCATATTCTTCGTAAAATCATCCTTTTGGCCGATGCATTTGCGGCCGGTTTCCGCGTAAACTTTTCCCGGATCAGAGGAAAAACCATATGCTCAGGATAATTTTGGTATTTGGACTGATCTCGGGTGCGGCCGCTTCGGCGATGATGTGGATACTCACAACGCTTGTCGGCACGCACGAGGTCGATTTCGACAACGGAATGCTTTTCGGCTATGCGACGATGGTCATCGCATTGTCGTTGGTATTTTTCGGCATCAGGGCATACCGCGAGAAGAACGGCGGCCGCATTACGTTCATGAAAGGGCTGCAGATCGGCATTTTGATCACGCTTATATCATCGCTGTGTTACGCCGCAAGCTGGGAAGTTTACGGCGACAAAGATTTCGTCGACGAATACACCGCATATAACATCGATAAGATGAAGGCCGCCGGCGCGCCCGAAGCCGAGGTCGAAGCGGCGCGTGTCCAGGGCGAAGAATTTGCCGAAATGTACAAGGTTTTCTATATTCGTTTCGGAATGACGCTGATGGAAATACTGCCGGTCGGCATTATCGTAACGCTTATCAGCGCGGCAATTTTGCGTAATAACGCGGGCAATGTCGGATCAGGAGGACAAAATGCTTAGAACATCTTTAATATTCGGTTTGATCGCGGGCGTCGTTCTGATATGCCTGCAGGTTATCATCTATCAGCTTTGCTTCGCGGGCTACATTACGCTTGATAATTCGAGCTACACGGGCTTTGCGGGAATGCTGATCGTATTTTCGCTGATATTTTTTGCCGTGCGTTCGTATCGCGACCGCGTCGGCGGCGGTTTCCTGGGTTTTTGGAAAGCGGTGCAGGTCGGGCTGCTGATAACGCTTATCGCATCGGTCGTACAGGCGGCCGGATGGCACATCTACAACGTCATAAACCCGGATTTCAAAGATTTCTTTATCCAAAAATTTACGGAATATTCCACACGCGGCCTGAACGCGGCTTCGGATCAGGAAGCGATCGACGCCGTAAAACGCCAGATCGAATTAATGCGCACCATCTACGAAAACCGCTGGCTCGACCTGCTCTTTTCCATTGCAATGGTCGCACCTGTCGGCATTATTGTTTCATTCGCCGCCGCGCTTATTCTAAAAAGACAGCCCCAAACTCCGGAAGCAGAATAGGTGCAAAGAAATCTCTTGCCGAAGTATTCGAACGGCGTTAAACTTGTCGCAATGAAGCCCGCGCTTGTCATAGTTTTCTTTCTTTCCATGATCGTAACCGGGGCGTGCGCGTACGATTCGGTAGGTTCTGTGGCTTCGGCTTCGGATGTACTTCCCGCCAAATTCGGGCCGGATGATAGTGAAACGTCGCAGAATATTGTTGGAGAGGAAACCACCACCGAGGTCGAAGAACCTTATCCGGGCCAAACCATCGACACGATATTTCCTCCGAATCCGAAGAACATAACGGATTTTATGGACAGTGAGCGTGACGGGACAGCGCGGGAATTCGAACAATCAGGATTTACGATAATAACCAAGGATTTTATGCCGGTCGGGCTGACCAAGTCCGGCAAGCAGATCCTTCGGTTCAAAACGAAAAACGAGCACGACACCTACCGCGGTTTTCTTTCGGGTGAATCGAAACTTCTTGGACCCGATTCCAAACAAATATACGTCGTGAGTCTTGGTCCCGGCGGTCCTTGCTGCACCAATTACTGGATCGTTGATATTTCCACGCCGAAGCCCCGAACTATCTTTCGCAGCGAGGAATTCGGATCGTTTCGCGAACCGATGGAGATCTTCGATGCGGACGGCGACGGCATCTACGAACTCGTTCAGTTCGACACAACCTTTCGTTATATGAACGACGATTGCGGATCATGCACGCCCGAACCGCGAGCGTATTTCAAATACGACCCCGCAAAGAAACAATACCTTCCGACAACAGGCATTACCGAGGATTTCGTAAAGAAATACCTTCGGCGCACGGACGAATGGCTGATCGAAAAGCAAACCAAACTCGACACCGGCGGCGATCCGACCACGGTATTGGAAATTCAAAGAGGAGCATTGTCCTATATGGCCGACCTTCTGTTCATCGGCGAAGAGAAAAAGGCCCGGTCGATCTTCGATAAATATATTCACGACGCCGATATAAAAGCCGAGCTCGATTTTCGCCTCGCGCATAGCAAATTCTATCAGTACATCAGAAAACATCCGCGTCAAAGATCACGCTGATCGTGTCTGATCTCAGGCAAAAGCACGCATAAAGCTTAAAAAATTGTCGTTCGCGGTTTGAAATACGGCAGAATCTGCTTATAATCGCTGAGAAATAAACCCTATTACCGGAAAGCCGGTTCTAATTACAACTAAAAATGAATCTTTTCAGGAATGGCCTCGCTGTTTTTCTGTCTTTTTGTGTGTTCGTCTCTGCCTCGACCGTAGTATCGGGTCAGATATTGTTTACGGACTATGAACCGTTTACCGAAAACTTCGATTCGATGACGGACACCGCCGAACTTCCGCCGAACTGGATCGTTTCGGCTCCCGGTGTTAATGCGAACTGGAACGACCCGGGAAATTCGACAACGCTGAGTTATACACGAATTTTGTCCGAAGCGATACCGCTTTCGGCACTTTCGGTCAATTGGACCTGTCCAAAGTGCGGCACGGACCGGTCGCCGGGCTTTATCACGCAGGCAGGACAGCCGGGCGTAAACTCCTTTGTCGCTCATTATCGAAATATGACGGATGGCCCGCTTAGGTTTGTCCGGGTTACCTACAGTGCAAAGCAATACTACATCTCCAACCAGGATGTTGCGATAGACGTTTCCTGGTCAAAGGACGGAACCAGTTGGAGCAGCCCGGTCCTCGGACTCACAATTACTCAAGGAAGCGCTGCGGGCGAACAACTGCCTATTGATTTCAACGCGCGCTATCTCGACACACCGAACGTGGCATCGGCCCCGGCCAGTTCTTACGGTTTCCAATGGGTCGATCTTGTAACCGAAAATATAATGCCGAACGAAGATCTGTACATTCGCTGGACATTCACCCAATCGGTCAGCTCTGCGGCGCAAGGCGTCGGACTAGGCGACATAACCTTACAGGCCTATCAATCGGAGCCGGTATGCC
Source organism: uncultured bacterium (assembly GCA_965651435.1). Classification (GTDB taxonomy): domain Bacteria; phylum Acidobacteriota; class Blastocatellia; order Pyrinomonadales; family Pyrinomonadaceae; genus OLB17. The sequence continues at coordinate 13,795 of CBFGSN010000060.1, forward strand.
GCTCTATTACGACGCCCAGCGTACCGATCACTGAAAATTTCGACAGCTTGACGTCAACGGGAAAAGGGGACGTTTTACCTGAAGGATTCGGCTTTTTCGCGAGCGCAAGCCGCGCTAGGTCACACTACAATGCCGACAACGGTAGTGCGGGCAGCGGTGCTCTGTTCAGTTTCGGTAGCACCGGCTCGGCCGAACGGGCATTCGGAACTCTCAGGTCCAGCTCTTATGACGGGATGATCGGAGCGTGTTTCGTCAACAATACCGGGCGACCGATAACGTCGCTGAATATAAAATATGATGGCGAATTATGGCGTACAGGTGCCGCGAATCGGCTGGATGAACTGCAATTTCAGTATAGTACGGATGCTTTGCATTTGACTTCGGGGTCATGGACCGGAGTTCCAACATTGGATTTTGCACTAGCCTCGACTCGGACAGGACCAAAGAATGGAAATCAGGAAGCCAACAGAATTGCGGGGATAACGGGGACGATAGACCAACTAAATATTCCCAACGGCTCCAAATTCTACTTTAGGTGGGTGGACCACGACATACCCGGTACCGAAGACAGTCTTGCCATCGACAATTTTGAATTGACGGCATTCGTGCCGACGGCGGCGGGAGTTTTATTGGCGGGACGAGTGCTTCGGCCGAATGGAACGCCTGTGTCGGGAGCGGTTGTGACGGTGTCGGGCGGGGACGGAATGGTGCGGGTCGGCGGGCGTACGGGAACATTCGGGCAGTTCAGGTTCGAAGGCCTGCGGGCGGGCGAAACATATTTCATAAGTGTGCGGGCACCGCGGCTTGTCTTTGAACCGGAAACACGCGCCGTTACGCTGAACGATTCGGTCTATGACCTGAATCTGATCTCTTTGCCGGAAACGAACGCCGCCCGAAGGTAATTGAACGGCAGAGGCGTTAGATCTGTGACGCAGATCAGCGACACGGGGACAGAGATCGGCGACGCGCGGAAGCGAGCCGGATCCCCGCGTCCTAAGACCTCTGCGTCTCTGCGTCGCAACTTTCCCTCTCCGTGTCACACTTCTGCGTCTCTGCGGTTTATGATGTGTTCGATGTTCGGTAAGCTATGGATATTATGCAGGACAGAATTGCAGTTTTTGAACAGATGCTGGCGGATGACGCGAACAACACGATGGTGATGTTCGGTTTGGCGAAGGAATACGAAAAAGCCGGTCGGCACGCGGACGTTATACGCGTGCTGGAACCGTACATCGCGAACGCCGATGACGAAGGCAACGCGTACGGCGTGCTGGCGAACGCCTACGCACGCACCGGCAGCCGCGAAAAGGCCGTCGAAACATACAAGAAAGGCATCGAAGTTTCCATGGCTCACGGGCATCCGTCGATGGCGAATGATTATCGGATGACGCTCGAGATGGAT
>CBFGSN010000061.1:0-15044 GCA_965651435.1 uncultured bacterium
GGTGCGGCCGATGCGTTTCCCAATTCGATCCGTTCGGCAAAACGAACGCCACGCGCGAACCGCTTCCTTCAAATTTTTCGGCGCCGAGCGAAGTCAGGAATTTCTCAATATCTGCGAATTTTATGTTCGCTCGTGTCGGAGCCGTAAACACCGCGTCGGCCATTTTTGATTGCCTTCGATTCAGTTTTATATGATAGTACAAAATGATAGCATCTGTGAATACCTTCAACAAACTTTAGTTGTTGAAAGCGTCCGCAAACTGAAGTTTTACGGGACCTCGCGGGCCGAAAGTATTTCGGCGGCGGCGCGGTTTCCGTGATAGAACGCTTCTTCGAAAAGTGCGATGCCGGAAAGGTCTGTGTGTGCAAAATGGATGCTGCCGAAAGGCCGGGCCGCGTTTTCGCGGACGCCGCTCCAGATAAACTCGGGCCGCGGCGAGATCATCGCGTGTCCCCAACGCATTATGTCGATGCGGGTCGTCAGTTCGTAAATATCCGGATGCGCAAGCGACAGGTCCGCCAAACAAACGTCGGCGAGTTCGCGCCAGGTGTAATTAAAAAGCTTTGTCCGTGAATTTTCTTCGCGGCACATTGGGTAATAGTATGTCAGGATCGTCGGCCCATGATCGATGCCTTTCTGATGTGTCGCCGTAACGTAACCGAGCGATGGACTTTCATATAAAACGTTGTCCCAGGCGAGCGGAAAATCTTTTGCAAAGCGCGGTTTTGGCCGATCTTTTAGAAAGAGGTTCGCGACGAACCAAGAATTATGTTCGAACGCCGCGGCATCGAACGGCGGCGCTTCGCGAAAGCCTTTTATCAAATACGGCGCCGTGAAAACCGGTGCGGCAAAAACCGCATTGCGGCAATGGAACCCGCGCGTTTCGCCGTTTTCCAAATATGTTACATCGACTCCGGCCTCCGTCCGTTCGATCGAAACCGCGATGCTCGACGTTCGCAAACGCGTCCCCGCTATCTCGCGAAAATGATGCACAAAACGGCCGTTGCCTTCGGGAAATGTGATGAACGGCTGCGAATCGTCGCCGACGGTTTTTACTCGCGAGCAAAAATAGAAAAGCCCGGCCCACGCGGATGTTTGATCTAGGTTCGATCCGTAATCATCGCGGCACGCATAATCGCAATACCAGAAAAGGCGTTCGGACGAGAAGCCATTTTGCCGCAGCCATTCGCCAAATGAAATTTTATCGAGCGACGTAACGTTTTCATCATGCGAACACGCGGCGACCGGAAGTGTGAACGCACGTTTTCCGTCGGCGTCGCGCCACACGATCCATTTATTCAGTTCGTCCTGAAAACGCGCGAGTTCGCGGCGGTCTTCTTCACTTTCGCCCGGATGCAAATACAAACCTTCGTACCAGCGGCCTTTGTAAAAGACACGTTCCTCGGGTTCGCGGCATAGAAATTCTTCGCGCACCTCGCGGCCGCCTTTGCTTGTGAAAATTTCCATTTCATCGAGAAGCTCGAGCAGGTCTTCGTTCTCTTCGAACGGAACGGGAAGGTAATGTGCGCCCCACGGATACGGAACCGGATCGCCTTCGCCGCTGCGTGCGGTTCCGCCGGCGGCTTTTTCAAGTTCGAGAATAACGAGGTCATCGACGCCGTTTTGTATAAGCCGCCGCGCCGCGCTCAAACCTGCGACACCGGCTCCGATGATGGCGACATCTACGTTTTGCCAGTTGCCGTCGGCAACAGTCCACGTCCGCGGTTCGCGAAGAATGTGTCCGAGTTCGACGCTTTGCCCGACGATCTCGCCTTCGGGAAACGCGGACGCGTTTCTGCTGCACGCCGCAAGTGCGATGGGCGCGCCCAGAAATGTGGTTAAAAGTTCGCGGCGGGTGAGTTTCACTGATCGTCTATTGTTCGAAGCGGCGCCATTCCGATTCGTAATAGCGGACAAGCGCCTGATTATCCAGCCGGTTGATCTCTACGTCATCAGCGGGCCGTGTCATGTCCGCGGAAAAATCGAACATCGCGGCGAACGACCCGTCGTTCAGAAAATGAAGTTCGATGTTTTGAGGAACATGCCGCGGAATATCGAACGGCCGGGTTTTCGCGAGCGCATATCCCCAAACGCCGAAACTCGGCACCGTTGTCTGATAAGGATGAACGGTAAAACCCGCAGCTTCGAGTGTTCTTATGATCGACCAGAATGAATAACGGGCGATCAGCGGCGACGTGCATTGGATAACGACGGCCGAATCAGGAGTTAACGTACGCTTCAGCAAATTATAGAACCGCGTCGAATAGAGTTTGCCGAGCGCGAAATTATTCGGGTCGGGAAAATCGATGATCGCAATGTCGAACGGCTCTTCGTTTGCCGAATCGAGCCAGACAAACGCATCGGCGTTCGACACGTGAACGCGCGGGTCGTCGTACGAATGGCGGTTGAGTTCGCGAAGCGCCGGCAGATGATCGGAAAGCCCGGTCATGTCCGGGTCCAGATCGATCAGATGAACGTATTCGACGGACTTGTATTTCAATATTTCGCGAAGCGCGAGCCCGTCGCCGCCGCCGAGCACCAGAACGCGTTTCGGTTCGCCGGAAAAGGCCGCGAACGCCGGATGCACCAGGGCTTCGTGATAACGGTATTCATCGAACGAATTGAACTGCAGATTGCCGTTCAGAAAAAGCGCGTATCCGGTTTTGCCTTTCGTGACGACGATGCGCTGATACGCCGAACTTTTCGCATAAATGATGTTGTCGGTAAAAAGGCCGTCTTCTGCAAGTGTCGTCAGGCGGTCGGCTTTGATAAAACCGATGGCCAAAATGACGATGATGACGAACCCCTTTATTCGCGTTAGGGTCACATTCCTTTTCAACAGCGGCTGCAGAAGCCACGTCGCCCAGATGGCGACCGCCGCGTTCAGCATTCCGAAGAACAACGCCGTGCGGTTCAATCCCAGTTTCGGAACAAAGAACAGCGGAAATAGCAGCGATGCGACAAGAGCTCCGACGTAATCCAGGGCAAGGACACGGGAAACCAGTTCCTTAAAATCGAGTTCGTCCTTGAGTATCCGCATCAGCAGCGGAATTTCCAGGCCGACGAGAGCTCCGATGACAAAGACCATCGTGTAAAGCACTACGCCGAAATACGAAATATAAGCGAACGTAAGAAAAAGGAGCGGTGCCGAAAGGCCGCCGATGATCGCGACGGCCAATTCGATATCGATGAATTTATCGGCGACATTCTTTTCGACAAAACGCGAGAGCCACGAACCGACTCCCATCGCGAAAAGGTAAATCCCGATGATCAGCGAAAACTGCGTGATCGAATCGCCGAGCACATAGCTCGACAAAGTTCCTGCGAGAAGTTCGTAGATCAAGCCGCAGGTGGCTATGACGATCACATTCAAAAAAAGTAGCGGTGTGCGGTTCATTTTCGGGAATGGCGAAAGCGTCACGGAGCGTGCGCCGTCGCCGTAAAGCTAGCTTCCCTGAATAGCCGATGAAATTATCAGCGCAATGCCTAGAATGATCGATCCGATAATGACCGCAAGGGCGATGTTCTGGTCGTCTTCGATCTCTTTTTTGACCGAAAACGGCGCGACCAGGACGACTATCGCGAACGCAACGGCAAAAACGACCAGGCCGATGCCGACGAATATTATCGTCGTCAGCAGAACAGGCCAAAGTTTATCCATTTCAACGACCATCGCCGGCATCGGCGATGTCAGCAAAAGATTCAGCATCATTTTCCTCCACGAAAACCAGTGTAAATGAAAGGCACTCCTAAACGGGATTTACTGCCGGAATTTGCGATCTCCCAGCCGAACCACGACGACGCGGCATAACCGGCGATGACGGCGCATGCAAATATCGTATATAAGATCTTTTTCATAACATTTTAATCATCGCTCGTTGACGGCCCGAACTCGCTTTCCGACCAGCGGCGGCCCTCGAACGACATTTTCCTAATTAACCCGAGTACCGGAAATATCAGGAGCAGCACGAGCGCGCATATGAAATTAACACCGCGTGTTACGTTCTGTTCTACCTTCAGGTCAACGGGTATCGGTTTTGTCGCGCCTTCAAGTGTTCCGGTGACTCGAAGCGAATATTTTCCGGCGGGCAGCGATGAGAACGTCGCATCGTTCGATTGGCTGCCTTCGCTCCAACTTTCACCGCCTTCGACACCGTGGTAATACGAAACCGGGATCACGACCGATTCTATCGCGGCATTCTGTTCATTGATCAGGTCGATATCCATATCGACCGCCGCATTATTTACCGGAGCGCTGGCGGTAATGCGTACATTCCTGTTTCCTTTCAGCTCGAACGGCGTACTGAATTTTACCCTTGGCGGAGCCGGAGTCGGCCAGGCGGAAGATGCCGTTGTCGGGATCGCCGGTGTGGTCGGTTCGATCACGATCCGTTCGGACATTACCGCTTTCGACATTCCCGTGAGCGGTATAAGGAAAATTGCGACGACGAAAAGCAGTACGACCGGCAAAAGCCCATATGTGTAATAGAACGAGCCGGTGAAAGGCTGGTTCGGAGCAACATTTGTCGGTGTCGGAAGCGTGTCGAGACCGAATGCGGTTTCTACGTCTTTTTTCAGAATGTAGGTTCCGAGCGACCAGTTGACTTCGCTCGCCGTTCGTTCGCATGAAAGCATTTTCGGCGGCCTAACGTAATCCGTCGCCAGAACCTGTTCGCCCTGTTCGACGCGCCAGTAAAATTCGCCGCGCACGTTGTCGACCGTTGCGGTCGTGTTTTGAAATATCTTGAACGAGGAGCCGTTGTAACCGACCGTCATCGAGATCTGTGACGGATCGCCCGCCGCGACATCGGCCATGTTCACCGCTTCGACAAAGCTCCAGTGATCGTCCGATTGGACAAGCCAGCGGAATCCGGTTTTGGGCTCGTACAAAAGGTATTCATTCCAAAAATATCGTATGCCGTCGAAGGTTACGTAACGGCTCATCGAACCGATGACCTTATAGGTAACGCCGAAAAATTCGCCGGACGCACCGATCTCGATCGCGTAGTTCGGATATTGCAGCGGTTTGAACGCGGCTTTGTAATATTTCAGCTTGCCCTGGTTCACGTCCAAAAGCGAACCACAGTACGGACAAGCGATGCGTTCGGTCTTATCGGGAGCGCGAAGTTCAAGCGGACCGCCGCATTTCGGGCAGCCCATTGCCTCTGACGTAACCTGACGCGCTTCTCTTTCCGCGGGTTTTGCGTCGGCGAGTCCGATCTCCGCAAGTGTGACCTGTTTCCCGACAAAAAGCCACGGCGGATCAAAGCTGTAATCGAGCGTTCCGAATACGCTGTCCTTTCCGACCAGATCCGCAAATCTTGATTCCTCGCCCGGCGTGAATTCGTATGGAATCTCGCCTTCGGCCGCGATCGTTGTCGCGGTTGCGGCTTCTTTTATCAAAAGCGGCGGAGCTCCCGGAATTGTCGGCAGAGCCGCGCCGGGTCGAAGCGATTCAAATTCGGGAAGCGTGACGCCATCGGCGATCGGCTGATAGAACGTGATGTAAAAATTTCCCTGCGCTTCGGCCAGCCATCCGACCCAGCCGTTGTTAAAGGTTGCGTACCACTCGTCCCAGTTTCCGCCAAGCGAATGCTGATATTGCGCGCGGCCCGTTAGTTCGAAACGGTTTCCGTTGAACGTTCCTTTCAGGCCAAGTTTAAGCGGCGATTCCGATTGAACGATCTCCGCGACCTTGCCCAGGTCTTCGAGCTTTCGGTCGGTACGGGCGACGGCCGAACGGCAGTACGGACAAATGACCACGATCGTCGCGCCCGATCGAAATTCGATCTGGCCGCCGCAGTGTGGACAATTTGCGATCAAAAAGCTCAAATTTTTCCTCCGCCCGACATCGACATTTCAGTGCCGCGAAAAATTTTTGTTACGATCACGCGCTCGGCTCCGAGTTCGCTTTTTAGGTTCTCATCCCAATTCCATTCGGGCCGAGTTCGACAGCAGTATAAATTGAACGTCGCTGTCGCGTGTTCGGGATATGTATGGCATGCAAGATGGGATTCGGTCAAAGCGACCATGCCGGTAACTCCGCCTTCGCCTTTGAACGTATGCCAAACGGAATCGATCGTTTGCAGACCAAGATCGTCAACGATGCGCGCAAAAAGACCGCGCAAAACATCTTCTTGTCTGAGCGTATCTGTATTGCAGCCGATCGCTTCGATCAGCCATTCGGTTCCAACGATCATTATTTCCGAGAGCGGTGACCTTTTACAGTTTGCGGACATTTGCGATCTTCGCAAGCTTAACATGCAGCAGCCCGCAACCAATGACTTTAACGACTATAGCTAAAATCGACGGATTTGTCATTATTTCAAAGCTCTTGTAGTTTCATACGAGCGTTCCCGGCCCCGCGTTCGCTAAAAATGCGAACGGCCGTCGCTTGGACGGCCATTCGTTCATTTTCGGGCTGAAAAGATCCACTATTCTATGATAGTGAATTTTCCTTTGTTTTCGACGGTTTGGCCTTCGCCGACACGGTCTTTCGTAATGACCTTGATCTCATAATCGCCGATAGGCATATTTTCGGTCGGAAGCAAGCGGGCAAGCGTTAAACGCTGTCCCGAATCGCTAAGTCCTGTCCAATCTTCGGGCTGGCGAAGAACTTCCTTGCCGTCCTTGAGCAGGACGTACTGCACATCGACCGCCGGGCGAAGGGTCGTCTGGTCGATCTGCGCGTTATATACCTGCAGGTAGATCCCGACGTTCTGGCCTTTCTGATAAACGCCCTGAAGATTCGGTATGACTTTCGTGCTGCCGATGACGAAGGCGTTGCCGATATCACGTTCGTCGGTAGCGCGAAGGGTTGATGCCAGAATGAGAGACGACGTTGAAAGTTTGGCGTCATCATACCGCGGAACTTTGAAACCGAGGTGAACCAGGCCTGTTTTGCCTGACGTAACGTCAGTAACCTTTACGTCAACTTTGTAATCGCCCGGCGTCATCGCGATCGCTGTTTGGTAAACCGACTTTCGGTCAACGGCCGAGGCAAGTTCGTCAACGGTCGCGGTAGTGGTAACCGAATCCTGAAAGCCTCCGGCACGCCTTCCGGATACCGCCGTGATCATTCCTCGGATATTCATTTTCGCGGTTTCAAGCCCGCCTTCGTTCGTAAAGCTGAGCTCTTTATTGGCTGCCTGAACAGTAAAGGTCGTAATAACACTTTCGTCTGATTGCTTAAAGAAATCGACGCGCACATCGAACGGCATTGGATCTTCGCCAAAAACGCCGGAATCGCCGCCGGCAAGATCTGTAAGATCGCCGTATTTAACATCAGGAGCGCGTTGTAGTGCCGCGTTGATCCTAAGGCGTTCGAACGGCATGTCCTGCTGCCGCATATATACCTGGCCGCCTCCGGCGACGCGGTCGGCTTTATTGCTGAGGCCGAGTTGTTCTGCGGTTGTCCAACCGGCTCCGGGCACCATCAAAAGGGCGTCCTTTTCCCAGGCATTGCGCGCCAGGCGATACTCACCCGTACTGGTAGGGTCTACAAACTCGATCTCTAAGCCCTCGCCTACATTATCCAAGTGACGGTAGAACCATATCTCGAAAGGATAAGTAGAAGTATTTCCGCCGCCCTCCCAAGCCGGCCGGTCGTACTGTCCGCCCATCGGATGAGATTCGACAGAATCGGGTTTTCCCCAAGTGATGTATACGCGTCCACGGTCGGTCTTCCAGCCGGGAATTCCCGATGCGAAATGTTCGTTCGCATAGGCGATACGTTCGTAATACTCCTCGCGGTATTCGTTTTCCTCGGTATCCGGATTCGGGTCCCGACGGAACCAAAAACTCGCGATAAAATTTTCGCGTTCCTCGTCCGTGACCAGCGCCTTGAAGGCTCGTTTTTCTTCGTCCGTGATGATATAAGCGACGTCATTGTTCACCCACCGCTTGTAAACCTCGTTCATTTCCTTTTTGACGTTGCGTGCCTTTTCACTTATATCGGTTGTGGGCGTGGATTCGGTTCTTTGAGCGAAAACCACACCGCCGCCGGACGCAATTACGGCCGCGCAGAATACTATCGCGCTAAAAGATCGGACGACTTTTGAGACTTTCATATTAAACTCCGAATGGCCGATATCGCTGTGTGCGAATGTCGGACAATATTACAGTTAACCTGATATTTTAGACACTTGTGCCTAATAGTTCAAGATGCTTTTCGGCCCGGCGCGGTTGCTTTTCCGCGTATCTTATACAGAATCGTCGCTCTGACGTTTTTTTCCGAAAAACCATGCAATGCCGATCGATACAACATACAGTCCCATCATCGGCGTAGCGAACAGCATCAAATTCGGAATATCGCCGGTCGGCGACACGACTGCCGCGACGATAAGTATCACAACGAGAGCAAGTTTCCAACTTTTTATAAGCAACCCCGCATTGATAATGCCGATTCGCGCCAGGACGTACGTTATCGCGGGCATCTGAAATATCAAGCCCATCGCGAGCATTATCAATGTAATGAAATCGAAATAATCTGTCGCGCGCAAAAGTATCCGAAAATCTTCGCCCAGCGACAGCAGATAACGAACCGCCGGCGGAAACAAAATATAGTATGCGAAAGCCGCTCCGACGATAAAAGATATCGACGACAGCAGAACGAACGGCGTTACATAGGCGCGTTCGTGTTTATAGAGCGCCGGCGAGATGAAACCCCAGACCTGCAGCAGAAGAAGCGGCAGCGAAACCGCGATCGCCGAGTAAAGCGACACCGTTACCAAAAGCGTGAAGGATTCGGCAGCGGTCGTGACTATCAGCCGTTCTTCCTCACCCGACGTAGCGGTTACCGAATCGGAAATGATCGCGGGCAGCTTTATACCTTCGGGAATGACAACGTTTCCGGCGAAAAGTGCTTCTTTCAGATACAAGCCCATTATGCCGTCAGGCCCTTTTTGCGCGACGGCCTTGACCGATGTTCCGGCGGCGACAACAGCGGTTCCGATCTTGGTGGGCCGGTCGAATATGTATAAGATCTCATCGCCTTCGGCCAGGCTTGTTCCCGGACGGACGGACTCGTTTCCGGATAAGCCTTCGAGGGGAACGTTCCGCCTTTCCGCTTCGGAGATCGCTTCTCTGATGGGAACAGAGAGGAAAGCGAATATATGATCGGATACGAACCAGCAAGCAATGAGAGCGATAATTACTATGATGACGCAATTTACAAGTCTTCGGCGAAGTTCGTCCAAATGATCCAAAAAGGACATATGGCCGCCGCGTGCATCTAATTCATCGGGTTCTGGATTGCTCATATCTGCGGCGTATCTTTATTAAAGCCAATTGCGTTTCTCGGCCGAAAGCTTTCCGGCGTCCGGAGTGTTCGGGGATTCCGGAGCATCGGTGTCCATATCTTTTATTTCACGGAGTTCGTCGAAAGCGTCCTTGTCGATCGTTCTGATCATCGGTTCGGGCTTCTCGTCAGGCGCCGTTACGGTCGCATCCGCTGCTTCTGCGGACGGTTTGATCCGCGCTACCGGCTTCGTTTCGTTGAGTTCACCGCTGCGAAGAGCCTCTGCTTCCTCCTCGAAGTTTACCTCGCGTTCCCAGGTCGAGCGAAAATCTTGGGCAGTTCCGCGAAATTCAGCCATCATTTTGCCGATCTTTTGGGCGTACTCGGGCAATTTGCGCGGACCCAGAAAGATCATCGCAATTATGCCAATCAGGATCAGCTCCTGTGTGCCGATAGATTCGAAAATGAACAGGTAAAACATCTGACGGTAACTCTAAACCTTGTACATACACTATTTACGCGTCGCCGCGCATGATCGCATCGTATATCCGCGTAAGGTCCGTGTCGCTATAATATTCTATCTCTACCTTGCCGCCTTTTGCATTCGGCTTCGGCGTTATCTTTACGTTTGTGCCGAGCCGCCGCATCAATTTGGCTTCGGCGGCGCGGACATTCGCGTCCTTCGCAGGTTTTGTTTCGGCGGGCTTTTCCTTGCCGTTCGCGTCGCCCGACATCCAACGTTTGATGGTTCGTTCCGTTTCGCGGACCGACGCTCCGCCGCCGATCGTCGCTCGCGCCGCCCGGCGTTGAAGCGAAACGTCATCCGTCAAAAGCAGCGCTCGTCCATGTCCGGCGGAAAGTTTGCCTTCTTCGATAAGCGTCAAAATATCGTCCGGCAGTTTTAAAAGCCGAAGCGACGTCGTGATCAATGTGCGTTCCTTTCCGACGCGTTCCGCGACCTCTTCCTGCGTAAGTCCAATAGTATCAATAAGTTTGCGGTATGCACGCGCCTCTTCGACCGGGTTTAGCTCTTCGCGCTGGATATTTTCGACCAGAGCGAGTTCAAGCAGTTTGTCGTCCGAAACTTCTTTTATCACCACCGGGAGTTTTAACAGCCCGGCCTTTTGCGCCGCACGCCAGCGCCTTTCGCCGGCGACGATCTGATATTTTTCACCGATGGGACGAACAACTATCGGCTGCACAATGCCGTTAGTCTTGATCGACTGCGCAAGTTCATCTAAAGCGTCGTCGGCGAACCGAGTTCGCGGTTGTGCCGGGTTGGGGATTATCTGTTCGGCCCCGAGCTCGACGGGCCGGTCGCCGCCCTCTGACAACGCCGCGGCCGAGCTTTCGCCCAAGAGCGAACTGAGTCCTCTGCCGAGAGGTTTTCTAGCCATGTTTCAGTATCTCCTTCGTCAGTTCGAGATATGCTTCCGCTCCGCGCGAACGCGGGTCATACGAAAATACCGGCTTTCCAAAGCTCGGGGCTTCCGCAAGCCTTACATTTCGCGGGATCACGGTTTCCAGAACCTTTGGGCCGTAAAAATCGCGAAGGTCTTTCGCCACCGCGGAAGAAAGATTCGTTCTTTCATCATACATTGTGAGAAGTAAACCTTCTATTGTCAGATTCGGATTCAGTTCGCGTTTCAGCCGGGCAAGCGTATCGAAAAGCTCCGTAACGCCTTCGAGTGCGAAGTATTCGCATTGTATCGGCACCAAAAGGGAATCGGCGGCCGAAAGGCCGTTGACCGTTAAGATCCCGAGGCTCGGCGGGCAATCAATAACGATGTAATGAAAATATTCGCGGATCGGGTCGAGCAAACGTTTCAGAATGTGCCCGCGGTCGTCGGCGTCGGCAAATTCGATCTCAACGCCGGCAAGATTTTTGTCCGACGGCAGGACCCAGAGCGTTTCTATTTCCGTCGGAACGACGAGTTCACGGATCGATTCGCCGGAAACCATTGCGTCATACAGCGATTTCCGCGACGGTGTACGCTGAATGCCGGCACCGGAAGTTGCATTTCCTTGCGGATCGGCGTCAACGAGCAGAACCTTTTTCTTTTGGAGCGCGAGTCCGGCGGCCAGATTGATCGCGGTTGTTGTTTTGCCGACGCCGCCTTTTTGGTTGGCGACGGCGATTATCTTTCCCATAGAGTTGAATTGATTATACGCGCGCCCGCACCTTTTCGGGAATGTGGAACGTACCACATTCACTCAGAGTGTCAATTCAATGTGGAACGTTCCACATTGATTAACGAGTGCGTTCTTGCTGCTGCAATGACATCAGGTGAACCAAAACCGTTGATACCGCCGCGGGCGTAAGGCCGCCGATGTTGCGGACCTGGGCAAAATTCCGTGGCTGAGCCCGTTCGAGCCGTTCGACCATCTCATTAGAAAGTCCGCCGATCGTTGTAAACTTCAGACCGTCCGGCACGCGAAGGCTGTCATGATGATTCACCCGTTCGGTTGCCACGCGCTGTTTTTCGATATAGCCGCTGTAAAGCGAATCTGCCAGAGCGCTGTCGAGTTCGGCAGAAGTAAATCCGTCCGCAAGCCCGGCCGGCACGAGCCGCCCAACCATTTCGTGCGAAACACCGTCGCGCATAGCAAGCTGCGAAAGCGTGAACGAATCGCCGAGATCCGTGCCCAGAAGGCCCGAAATGCTCGAATATTCCTTGTCCGAACGGCGATATCGCGTGTCGTCGAGCGCGTTTCGCAATGCCGAGATACGATCACGGCGTGAATTAAATCTTTCCCAGTCGCTATCGCCGACGAGTCCGTTTTCGCGGCCGATCGGTGACAGGCGACGGTCGGCGTTGTCATGCCGCAGAAGCAGCCGAGCCTCTGCCCGCGATGTGAACAGCCGATACGGCTCATCAACGCCGTGGCGGATCAGGTCGTCGATAAGAACACCGATATAAGCTTCGTCGCGTTCGAGTATCACCGGCTTTCTTCCGGTTATCGAATGCGCGGCGTTTATGCCGGCCATCAATCCCTGGCACGCAGCCTCTTCGTAACCGGTCGTGCCGTTGATCTGCCCCGCCATAAAAAGCCCGTCCATTCGCGTTGTTTCCATCGTCGGACGCAGCTCGCGCGGGTCAACATAATCGTATTCGATGGCGTAACCGGGCCGGATTATCTGAACCGAGCCGAAACCGTCGATCATTCGCAGAAGTTCAAGTTGCAGTGCGGACGGCAGCGAGGTCGAAAATCCATTGAGGTAAACCTCGTTCGTATGCAGGCCTTCAGGTTCAAGGAAAAGCTGATGACGATCTTTATCCGCAAATTTCACGACCTTGTCTTCGATAGACGGGCAATATCGCGGGCCGATTCCTTTGATCTTGCCGGAATAAAGCGGCGACTGGTGCAGGTTTTCGCGTATTCTGTTGTGCAGACGGTCCGTTGTGTAACCTATGAAACATTGGATCTGCTTCTGCTCGATGCGTTCCGTCGCGAACGAAAATGCGACCGGCGATTCATCCGGCGGCTGTGGGGCGAAGGCGTCCCAATCGATGGTGCGTCCGTCGATCCGCGGTGGCGTCCCGGTTTTCAGGCGTCCAACCGGAAAACCAAGCGTCTTTAGGTTTTCCGCGAGGTCGATCGAAGCCGGTTCACCGGCTCGTCCTGCGGAAAATGTACGGTTGCCCGTGTGAATGGTGCCATTCAAAAATGTGCCAGTCGCAATCACAACGGCCTTTGCCGAAAATCGACGTGTGTCCTGAAGTTCAACGCCGATAACTCTATTGTTGTCAGTGATTAACGCTACTACGCAGCCCTGACGCAGATGCAGATCCGGCGTTGCTTCCAGAACGGCCCGCATTTCCGTTCGATAGAGCCCGCGGTCGGCCTGAGCACGCGGCGATTGAACCGCCGGACCGCGTGAACGGTTAAGTAGCCGAAACTGAATTCCCGTGCGGTCAATGACGCGGCCCATAATGCCGCCAAGCGCATCGATCTCGCGGACGACGTGACCTTTTGCGATACCGCCGATCGCGGGATTACAGGACATCTGACCGATCAGGTCCAGATTGATCGTAACGAGTGCCGTTTTTGCACCGAGCCGCGCCGCGGCCGATGCAGCTTCGCATCCCGCATGGCCCGCGCCTATCACGATCACGTCAAATGTCTCGTCAAACATATCTTTATTGCCAAAAATAGCGGGATGGCCCGCTTTTTTGGTCAAACTTTATATTGTATTAGAATTTACCGCAAATGCAATAAAAACTCGTCAATTCCAGATGCCTTTCAGCGCGCGGACGGGATCGCTTATCGATTGAAATCTCGCCACTTTTACGCGGTCGGTGTTCTTGAAAGACGCCAGTGGCATGAATCCGAAATTCATCAGGCGGTCGCATCCGGCTTCGGTCATCAGGATCTCGGCGCACGGTTTGAAGACGGTTTCTCCTTTGTTTTCATATACATGCACCGGCAGATTCTCGATATCCTGCATCAGCCGTTCGCCCATTTCCCAGCCATAGTTGCTGTAACTGTTCGCCAAAAGATTGCCGATGATGAAGCATGGGTTGGCCCAAACGTAATCTTCGTGCGTGAAATTTTCGTCGAATTCTTCGAACGCGAAAGTTTCGGCCGGTTCGGTTTCGCGGCCGTACGGCAGACGCGTGATGAAGCGCGGAGCGGCGATACCCAGATAGCGCGATTCGGCCTGTCCGCGAAGCGCACTCCAAAGCTTTCCGCGGTCGCTTTCGTCCGGGATGTTCCAATCGCGGTATTCAGGCTTTTCGTCGAATGAGCCGATACCGAAGATCGACGGATGCATGTGCGAGATGAACGGCGCGTTTGCCGCCGCGGCGATCTTCGAAACACGAATGAGCAGAGCAATGTCTTCGATATTCGCGTGGAGTTCGTAATTGCCAAGCACAAGCGCGTAGGTGTTTTCGAGTCCCGCTTCCATGCCTTCGGTAACAAGGTGTTTGTACAGATCCGTCCGCGAAAGGTCATCCGCGTCTTTCAGGTCGTCGGCAAGGTCGTTCTTCGGAACGTCCAAAATATATATCTTCAGGTCGGTGTCGGTTTCTGTTCGCCGAACCAGAAAATACAGGCCTCGCCAAGCGGCTTCGAGCTCCTTGAACTTTCTGTCGCGCAATATCGCCCGCATCAGCGAACCTGTGGCGGCATCGACGGCGGCGACGGTTCCGGCTTTTTCGTCTTCGTCAACTGAAACAAGGTGCGGGCGGACCAGATCGCTGATCAGATTGCCGAGATCGGTCGAAGTTTTCGGCTTTGGTTTCGGAGCACCGCCGGACGGCTGGCCGAGAATCGCGTCAAGCAGGTTGTCGGCCGGTTCTTCGGTTATGTCCATCGGATCGGGCTGCGGCGTGTCGGCGATGTCGAACATTCCGCGTACCTCGCGCGCAGCGCGATAGAATGTTTCATCGCTGTTCAGATCTTTGCGAAGCCCGCGAAGCTTTTCGAAAACATCCAGCTGCCGAAAAATATTGTCCGGATGAAAATCGTCTAATTCATTGAATTTTAACGATATAACGTCGCCTTCGCCGATCGTTATATCGGCGCGGACGCCAAGCTTTGCCATCACGTCGTCAAAATTATCGCGGTCAATGACGATCGGCTTCACCGGCGAAAGCGACCCATTTTCGGCGTCGCCCGACCAATCGCCCAGAACCAGCATACGAAACGGCGGTTCTTCGACAATTCCGGTCCGCTCGGCTTCGAGCGTAACCTTTGTTTCATTCTCCGATGCAAACGGTTCTGTCATGGGGTTTCCTCCAAAAACTTTCGGTTTGCCAACTCTATATTCGAACGGGCTCGAATGTCAAAAGCGCCTGAA
>CBFGSN010000062.1:0-14905 GCA_965651435.1 uncultured bacterium
TCTGATTGACATAAGGGATGATTTTTACGCAAATCCGCCGAGAAATCAATTTGATGCTGTTGTGTTAGATGTGTGGGAAATGTCAGTCCCAGCAAATATTCAGTTCGGCGGCGGCTAGAATCTCGTGGTCTTTTGTTAGTATCTCGACCGCCTCGCCAAGTTTCTGAAGATATACGCCGGTAGCTACGATAAGGCGGTCATGGATCTCGGGTATTGTAGTGAGCGAAATGCTCTCTTCCAAAATGCCAACGGTGAGCGGAAAAATTTCTATGCGGCTATCATTCGTAACATCGCTCAAAAGATCTGGTACACTCGGAATCGCTGATCTGCCCTTTTCAACAATAAAAAGAGCTTTGGCTAGGGCGATCACAGGTAATATCAGATGGCTGCTCGGGTCGCCGATGACACGTTTGGCATTAGAACCGAGAAGACTGTTACCTTCAAGATGTCATATCAACGCATGTATCAAGAATATATCTAGTTTCCATTCAATTCCAGTTCTTTCGGATGCCATTCTGCTATTTTAAAGTCGGATTCGGTCGCCATCGCGCGGCCCGATCCGGAATATTTTCCGAACTGAAGGGGACTTGATTCGATTCTTTCCACAGACAAAGTGTCGGCTAAGAACTTTATCAATTCGACCTTCTGTTCCGTCGGAAGCGCGCGAACCTTATCTTTTATGGTCGTCTTTTCTGTCGTATGCATATCTCTCTCCCAATGAAAGTTTAGCACAAGTAATGTACTCCGATGATGAATGTTCTCTGTAAGGCAAAATCTTTTCATTCGTTCTATAATCAAACCAAATGACGAATGTTGTAAACATTATCGGCGGCGGTTTGGCCGGGGTCGAAGCGGCGTGGCAGGCAGCGGAAGCCGGGGCGAAGGTCCGCCTTTACGAAATGCGTCCGCTGCAGCAAACACCGGCGCACCGCACGGATAAGCTCGCGGAGATCGTTTGTTCAAATTCGCTGAAAACGGACGAACCCGGAACGGCGCCGTACCTGCTTAAAGAAGAGCTTCGCCGCGGCGGTTCGCTGGTGTTGGAAGCAGCCGCCGCGACGCGCGTTCCGGCCGGAGCGGCTCTGTCTGTTGACCGGATAAAATTTTCGGAATACATAACGGCAAAGATCGAAGCGCATCCGAATATCGAGATAATACGCGAAGAAAGAAAGTCGCTGTCGGAACCGCCTGCGTCAGCGGGCGGCCCGCAAAGTGAACCAACGATCATTGCCACCGGGCCGCTAACGAGCGAAGCTTTGACCGCGGACATAATGCGGTTTACGGGCGACGATCAGCTTTATTTTTACGATGCGATCGCGCCGATCGTAGCGGCGGATTCGATAGATATGTCCATCGCGTTCAAAGCGGCGCGCTACGGCAAAGGCGGTGACGATTATATAAACTGTCCGATGTCAAAAGAGCAGTACGAGGTGTTCTACAACGCGCTTATCGAGGCGCGCTCCGTGCCGCTGAAACGTTTTGAAGAAACACGTTGGTTCGAAAGCTGTCTGCCGATCGAGGAGATCGGACGACGCGGCATCGACACGCTTCGGTTCGGCCCGATGAAGCCGAAAGGTTTGCCCGACCCGCGAACGGGCGAAGAGGCGTATGCCTGCGTGCAGCTTCGTCAGGAAGACCTGATGGCCGATGCCTACGGCCTTGTGGGATTTCAAAATCATCTGCGCTACGGCGAACAGGAGCGCGTTCTGAAGCTCATTCCCGGATTAGAGAACGCAGAATTTCTGCAGTTCGGCCAAATACACCGCAACACGTTCATTAACAGCCCGAAGATCCTAAATGAAACGCTTGCGACAAAACGCGAGCCGCTGTTGTTTTTCGCCGGACAGATCACCGGCGTCGAAGGCTATGTCGAATCGGTCGCGACCGGATGGCTGGCCGGCAGAAATGCCGTCCGGACGCTTCGTTCACAGCCGCTTTTGACCGCGCCGCAAACGTCGGCTATCGGTGCGCTCTGCCGGTATGTTTCGAACGTCGAAACAAAAAATTTCCAGCCCGTGAATATTACGTTCGGACTGCTCGAACCGCTGCCGGTCGAGCTTCGCAAAGAATACCGCCGCAAACGCGAACGCCACGCCGTTCAGGTTGAACGCGCCCTGAAAGATTGGGACGAATGGTTAGCGAATACCGCGGCCGCGAAAACACATAACGTTTAACGCTCGGCCGCAGCTTCCGAATCGGTTGAAACGAGCTCGATCTTGGTCGTTTTTGCATCAAGCAGCGGCGCGAGTTCGTAAATGTTGCGATAGCCGTAGGTGTAGAGCGAAATATACGTAGAAAGATTCAGCGACGCAGGCGCGGCCTTCGTCGGGAAAGCACGCTGTTCGTTCTCAAAATTATTGTTGCAGTAGATCAGGATCGTCGCGTTCTTGTCCGGCAGAACTTCGGCAAGACTATTGACCGTTATGTCCGGAAAGCTCAGATTAACCGCGCCTTTCACATGCAGCAGATCGTATTTTTCGCGGCTTCGCGCGTCCAGAATGATGACGCCCGGTTTCTTGCTCATTGCAATAAACTCGTCTTCCGTGACGCGCCGTGTCCGGCGATGCTTCGACGCTTTTTGGGCGACCTTCAGAAAACCTTCCATATCTATCGCCGGATTGTAGCGCGGACCATTGCTCTGGGCGGCAGCTGACGAAACGGCGAACAGGACAAATAACAGAACTGCGGCAGATACATGTTTCATAACCTCGACACTCCTTTTTTTCAATGAACAATGGATGCGGCGGGCATCAATAAGGATGCAGATCTGAAATTTCAAATTCCGGATCACGAAATGGCTCTGTGGCTTTTGCCGCCTGATTCGGAAGAACGGGAAGAAATAGCAGATACCTTCTGCTCATTTTTGGTCCATTGATCCAAAACAGTTATTAGCGTTTAGCTGTAAGTTTTCAGCATAAAACAACTCCGCCTGAACCGCGGCGGGAACGGGCGGACGAAAAGTTGATTCGGCTGATCGGATCGTTCAAAAGTTATTCTGTCTCGAATATTTGATAGCTTGTGATGATCGTCGCAGTGGGGCGGACGGTGGCGGCGACCGAGCAGTATTTCGTATCGGAAAGTTCGATGGCATCAGACAGAGCCTTTTCCGAAACGCCGCGGCCGTGCACGATATGGTTTATGCGAAACGTCGTGAAACTGCGCGGATATTCGTCGCGGCGGTCGCCTTCTATCTCGACTCGGTAATCGGTCACGTCCTGCCGTTTCTTTTCGAGGATCGATATGATATCGGCCGCAGTGCATGCCGCGACGGATACCAGCAGCATCTCCAGAGGACTGATCGCACTCGCTCTATCTCCTTTTACATCAATGGCTTGTGTGTGTCCGCTGGGCGGCGTTCCGAGGAACATGTCATCACCGGCGTAACGAACGACGGCTTTATACGGTGGTGTCGGCATAATGAGATCGGCTCCGGTGGCGTAGCTGTAATTTATCCGATTCTACCACAACGACGGCCGGCATCGGCGCGGCAGCAAATCAGAACAACTTTTGGCATTAAAATCGCTTCATATAAAATGGAAACGTGTGTTCCGGATATTGAACGGACAGATCAGGAGATACAGATGCAACGAATTTTTAAGTTTACTGCGGGGGCGGCTCTTATTTTGACATTCTTTGCTGCGTTCGGCATAACCGCCGAGGCGCAGCGGCGGAGCGACCGGGAAATGCGCGATATGATAAGGATATTGAATTCGCGATTTCAGGATTTCAGCTACGCATACCAAAACCGAATGCGCAGCAATTCTGCGGATCCGGACGATATAGATCGTGCCGATGCCGGCGTGCGCGGCTTTGAACAGGCAGTGCGCGCGTTCGAGGTAAATTTCGACAACCGCCGCGACAGCCGCACCGATATCGACAATATCGTTAGCTCCGCGCTCGTCCTGAACGGCCTGGTCGCCGATCAATACCAAAGCCAGCGTATCCGCGACGATTGGCGAAAGGTCACGGATCAGATCGACAAACTTGCGGCTGTGTACGGCGTCACGCCGAACTGGTACTCGCAGAGTTCGTATGACGATCACGAGAAAGGTTCGCCGTCGTATGCGAACGCGAATTACAGTACCGACGGGCTTTCGGGCGTTTACATGCTTGACGCCGGACGCAGCGATAACGCCGCAGAGATCGCACGCGGGCTTGGCGTGACCGGTGCGAACCGCGCCGACCTGATAGAAAAGCTGCGTTCGCAGCCGCAGATCGCCATCAGCATCAATGGAAACGAAGTCACGCTTGCGACGACGGATTCACCGGCGACGACGTTCATTGCTGACGGTAACGACATTACAGAATCGGCGGGCGGCCGCACCGTTCGCGTTCGTGCGACGCTCAACGGCGACGAACTTGTCATATCCAGCGTTGGCGGCAACACCGACCACAACGTAAAATTTGCGGTCGTTGACGGCGGTCGCGGGCTGCAGGTCACACGTCGCTTCACGACCGATTATTTATACGAAACGGTATTTGCCGACAGCTATTACACAAAAACGGATGAGGTCGCGGCTCTCGGCGTCGATATCAGAAATTCGGGCGGCGGCGTACCGTATTCCAGCAACGACCCGAACGACGTCTATTCATCAAACACCGGCGGAACGCAGCCGACGACGACCGGAATTCAGCGGACAGGTGATTTTATCGTGCCCGACGGAACTATCGTCACCGGCCGTTTGGAAACCGACATCGACACGAAAGCTTCGCAAAACAACGACCGCTTTCGGATGACGGTCACCAGCCCGAGCGAATATGACGGAGCGGTGATCGAAGGCTACCTTTCGGGCATTGACCGTTCGGGACGCGTTTCGGGACGTTCGAACGTGACGTTCAATTTCCAACGGATAACGATGCCGGACGGCAGAGCATATGATTTTGCCGGCTCGCTTTACGGCGTGAAGGATCAGAACGGAAAAACCGTTAAGATCGACGAAGAAGGAACGGCAAAAGGCGGAAGCCAAACGAAAGAAACGATCAAACGCGGCGGCATCGGCGCAGGAATCGGAGCATTGATCGGAGCGATCGCCGGCGGTGCGAAAGGTGCCGCGATCGGAGCCATTATCGGCGGCGGTGCCGGTGCGGGTTCGGTCATCGTTATGGGCCGCGACGATCTGAAACTTTTGAAAGGTTCGGAGATAACCGTTCAGTCGTCATCGCCTATACGCCCGCGTTGACGCCGGTTGCATCCAATACATTTGCCGCGGATCTCCGAACATTGGAAACCGCGGCATTTTTCTGTTCTAATACGCGTATGACGGCGGCGACGATCGGCGAAGACATCGAATCTTACCGCGACCGAAAATGGCGGCGCGAAGAATCCATAAAACTCGAAACAGCACAGGATGTCGAAGCCATGGTCGAGGAGCTCGGCTTTGCTCTGGGTTTGACCGACGAACGAAAGCGTATGCCGTCTGTTTATGTCGGCGTTTGCGGCCGCCGCGACGCGCATATGCCGCGAAACGTTCAGAAAGATCCGGAAGCAGGTCTTGCCTGGGTTCTGAAAGACGAGGTCATCGCCCGCGGAAACATCTATTACGCAAAGCTGGTCAAAGGCCATTCGATGTTCTTGGCAAAACGAATGATACCGGTGTTCAATGCGATCTACGGTTGTTCACGAAAAGGCGAATCCGGCATATTGTCAAAGAACGCTCAGGCCGTGTTGAAAGTACTCCGCAAAGAATGGGAAATGGCGACCGCCGACCTTCGCGGTGAATGCGGATTCAAGGACAAAAAAGACCTGACCAACGCCATCGACGAACTTCAGAAACGGATGAAGGTCGTACCGCAAGAGGTCGTTTATGTGCCGAAATTTACATACATCTGGACCGTCGCCGAGGCACGCTTTCCAAAGGAAATCGCCGCAAAAATGACGCGCGAAAAAGCCGTTCTCGAATTGGCACGAGCGTATTTATCGGCTTTCGGAATGACGCTCAAAGGCGAACTCGCCGGCAAATTCGGCCTGTCGCGAAAAGAAGCCGGAGCCGCAAACCACCGGCTCGTTGACGAAGGCTTTGCCGAAAGCGTCGAAACGGGAGTCTATCGGGTGGCGGATCGTTGATATTTATGCTTGGCGCCGTCATTATTTTGATCTTGATCGCGGTCGCCGTTTATGTTTTAAAATTTATTCTCACGGATCCGAAGGCCGCATCGAAACGGCTGCATCACGCAGAGATCCTCAAAACCCTGCTTGGCCTTGATGACACGTCGCTGAAACAGCTATTAAGGCTATACCGGGCGGAATTCGGCCCCGGACCCGCGCGCTACGCCAAGCGTACTTACAGCAAGTGGAAAAGTGGACAAGTTCGCCCAAGCGGCCAAACGTTCAGGCGTTTCATGCTGCACCTGCCAAAGGTCATGAGCTTTGACCTGAAGTGTGAGGTTTTAAGGCATCTGATGGAAGAATACTGTGCGAAAACCGAATATGCTCTCACAGTTCATACGGACGATTGGGAAGAAACGCTGACGCCGATCGTTTCCGAAATGATAGAAAAGGCATACACCGCTGAATTGCCCGCTGAGATCAAAGAAAGGTTGGAATGGTTGGCGGATGGTGAAATGATGATCGCACGAGATATACTCAGGCGTTCACAGGTAGAGGAAGGCAAGATCGCTGTTTCACGGCTCCGAAGCGAATTTGAAAGCATGAGCGATCTGCTGACGGAATTCGGCGGACGAACTAAAGTAAATCACCGATTGGAACTTCCATACGGTACAATAGACCTTACGGTAAAGAAAAGATGAATGATAATGACGAAAATGAGCTTGCGCCGCGAAAACGCGCTTCGCTGTTTCCGGTAACGGCAGAAGACATCGTAGATAACGCTTTGCATAACCTGGATGAAAAGCAGGCCGCGGAAGTTACCCGAAAGGCCGCGGACGAGATAGTGCGTATAGCGGTTCAAAAGCGCACCGCCGAATATAAGAACGCGGCCGCCCAGGAAGAAATGAGCAATCTAATAAATAACGCAGATATGCTCGACAGGTCCGTATCAAATTACCAGATCAACAGCACTTTCGAAACGGCTTCGGGCACGACGAGCGTGGAAATAAAGAAAACGCCGTTCAGCCCGGCGAATATAATCTTGGCGGCCGTAGGCATCGCTATAATTCTGTTGCTGCTGTACTTTCTTATTTTCGCGGCCTGATACGAAACAGGTGGCTATTGGCGAATAATTTTGTTAGCGGCAACTATCGAGTTGACCTTATCTGTTTAAGTCCGTCGCTTCGTGTGAAGTCGAGCCAATACGATTGAATCGTGTTCATGGCTTCCAAGCCTTCCTTTTCGGCCTCGCAACCCACGATATATTTAAGACCGTGATAAGCGGGTGCGATTCTAAGATCTTTCTTGTCTCCGGGAAGCTTCGCAATTAATTCATCATTTACGGTTTCCAGAGGTTCGTCTTCCGCTCGGTCGGGTTCCTTTAATTCTGCGGCTCGTTCGGCTTGTGTCTTGACTGTAGGCAACGTGTCTCGTTCAAAACCGGACATCTTTGACACGTTGAACTTCCAAACCGTTTTTCCGTTAAATAGCTCTGTCGGGAGATTGCTTTGCGGCGAATGAGAAGGATTGTATCCGTAGCCTATTCGAATATACTTGTCGTCAAATGTTCCTTTAACAACTTTGTCCACACGGACGTAAAATATCTTGACCGCCTCGAATTCCATCGGCCAGGAAAATTCCGGGGTCTCCACCGCTACAACAGGACCGACAATAGACAGGTTTTCGCTGGATTGAGAATATGAAACGCCCGCGAAGATCGTCCCGATCATCAACACAAGGAAAATAAATGGTCGTATTCGTACGCCTGTCATGTTTGAGTTAGATATTAACATTCGCATTTCCGTTGCTTTGGCGAACAGAGATCGAAAAAAAAGGCGGCCCGAAATGAGCCGCCTTTTGTCGTGATGGACGTTCGCTTACGCAACCGGTGCTTTTAGTACCGAAGCGAGAGCTTTGATCTTCGAAGCATCCGCCGCGTTCTTTGCGGACTTGGCGGCTTTATCGAGAGACTTGGCGTCTTTCTTCAACTGGCTGCGTTCTTTTTTGCCGAGGTTCGAGGCTTCGGCCTTTTCGATCGAATCGCGAAGCGATGATATCTGATCTGCCGAAAGGCCGTTGGTGCGTTCAAGCTGGTCGAGATAAGCCTTGGCAACGACAAGCTTGTTCGGCCAAACAATGCGCCTTTGCGACTGAACGTTTTCCTCAGAAACAACGACGCTTCTTGCCGCGTCGATCTCATTCTGCGTCAGGAATTCAGTGGGCGTAAGCTTCAGAATATCCAGGCCGCGTGCGATCTCGGACGAATATATGAAACCGTTGTACCAATACGCCGACCACGAACCGCCCATGATGAGCATATCCTTGTCGATCGGGCCGCGGTCAAAATATGCGATCTCGACCGGTGCTTTCGGGTCGGTGAAATCCATCAGCGAAAGGCCGCCCTGATACCACGCCTGAATTTTCAGGTCGCGTCCCGGAACCGGAACGAGCGAACCATTATGTGCGACACAGTTTTCGCCTTCGGTCTGTGCGGCCGGCATTTTGTAGTATTCGACGAATTTCAGTTTGTTGCCTTCGAGGTTGAATATCGCATCGGCTCCCCATTTGAGCGGATCGGTTTCGCGGCACCGCGGCCCCATTCCGCCGCCCCATTCGTCCGTGAAAATGACCTTTTTACCGTCATTCGAAAACGCGGCCGAATGCCAGTATGAATAGTTCGGGTCATTGACCGCGTCTAACCGTTTCGGGTTTGCCGGATCTTTGATATCAAGCAAAATTCCGTTGCCGGAACACGCACCCGCGGCCAATCCGAGCTCCGGATAGACCGTGATGTCGTGGCACTGATCCGTGTCCGAAGGCTTCGTGATCTCGTTGTCCTTTCCGTGCGTTCCGCCGTTGTTCAGACCGTTGATCTCGCCCGTCCGCGAATCCATAAAGATACGCGGGCTGGAAACGACCTTCGCGTCCTGCGGAGCCGCAAGCGGAACTTTTATGATGTCGATACGGAACAGAGCCGTGTCCGGATTCTTATCCGGCATGCCGCCCGAACATCCCGCAAGCTCTTCGTCCTGGCGAACGAAAGACGTTCCCGAAACATAGACGTAAAGATTTTTCGGATCTTTCGGGTCGGGCACGAGCGTATGCGTGTGCGAACCGCGGCACGTCTGAACAGCGGCGACCTGTTTCGGATGCTGTATGTCGCTAATATCAAAAATGCGGACACCGCGGAAACGGTCTTTCGATGCGGCTGGCAGTCCGCCCATATCCTTCGGGTCTTTCGGCATTTCGACCGGAAAGCCTTCTTCGCTGCAATCGAGCCTTCCGTTCTGCATTTCGACCGACATGAACATCAGATTCTTGTAAACCGAAACGTCGCCCTGGCCGCCGGGACACAGCATCGACGTCAGGAGCTTTGCCTTTTCAGGGTCGGAAATGTCGTAGATGTTTATGCCGTAGAAATTTCCCAAAAACAGATGATTTCCCTGAAAAGCTATGTCGGAATTTGCAAAGGCAAGTCCCGCAAGCGTCATTTTCTGGGCATCCGGGATCGGCGCACCTTTCGGAACACCAAGAGCGGTCAACGCTGCATCGACCTTCGGGCCTTTCGGATCGACGCCGAGCTGGAATGCATCCGGTTTTTTCAAAAGCAGGATGTGTTCGAGTCCGAACGCAGCTTCGCCCGCGTCAAAAAGGCCGGGCGACAGTTTCGCACGCGGATCATCCGGGTTCGAGCCTTTCATTCCGGGTGGAAGTTTCGGGCCGTCTTTGACGGCTGCCGAGGTTTTGGATTGCTGAGACTTATCGGGAGATGAGGACGTTTGAGCGGAAACTCCGACCGCCAAAACAGCACATAAGGCAAATGCCGAAGCACATGATACGCTGAGCAAGTTCTTTATATATTTCATAATTTTCAGTTCTATGGTTCTATTCCAAGCATTGACTGCATTATACGGATCTCGGCACGTTGTCCGCTGTCCACATCGGTTGCAAAATTGAAAAGTTCGGCATCCTGTCCGGTTCCTGCCGAATCGAAAAGATCTTTTACCATAATGAGAGCGCCGGTGTGATGCTGGATCATTCCTTCCAGAAAAAGCCGGTCGAATTCATCGCCCTTTGCCGCTGCAAGAGCTTTCATTTGTTCCGGCGTAAGCATTCCGGGCATCATCATATCGTGTTCCATTTTGTTATGGTCCATATGATGGCCGCTGTGATCCGACATATCGTTCATGCCGCCCATTCCGGACATTTGCATTTCGGTCGATCGTCCGCGGGCCGTCAGCCAACGCTTCATAAAACTCATTTCGCTCGATTGCGATTGGCTTATACGCGAACCCAAAAGCCGGAGCCTTTCATTATCGGTGCGGTCGTTTATCAGAGCCGTCATTTCGACGGCCTGTGCGTGATGCATGATCATGCCTTGCATAAATTCGACGTCTTTTGGCGAAACAGGCGGCAGCGTCGCCCGCGTGTCGGACGGAAGAACTTTCGTCGCCTCGCCCGGCGCACCGGGACGCACGACAACCGGGCCGTTCGATTGAGCGGCGGCCGAAATGGCGAAAAATACAGTGCCCAACAGAACGCCGGACAAAGACACTAGCGTGTATTTGATGGTGGATCTCATAACCTTTGCGCGCTTACTTTAGCACAGATAGCATGAATACGCGCAAATTTACAAGAATGTTCTGAATGAATAAAAAAGAGCCGATCTTTTATCGATCGGCTCCATCGTGTGAAAGCTAGTATTTCATTAATTCCTGCACCGCTTTTTCGACGTCTTCGGACTGCGGCAGAATGAAATCTTCTACCTGCGGCGCATACGCAACGAACGTATCCGTCGCGCCGACACGCCTGACCGGCGCATCGAGGTATTCGAAAAGCTCGTCCGAAATGCGGGCCGCGATCTCAGCTCCGTAACCCCACGACAGCGGGTCTTCGTGAGCAACGATGACGCGTGACGTTTTCTTGACCGATTCGGCGATGGCTTCCCAATCGTACGGAACCAGCGTCCGCAGGTCGATTATCTCGACCGAAACGCCCTGTTGTTCAAGCCGTTTTGCGGCCTGGTTCGAACGTTCGACGAGAGCGCCGAATGTCACGATCGTGATATCGCTGCCTTCGCGGACGGTTTTGGCCTTGCCGAACGGGATCATGAACTCCTTCGACGGATATTCGGATTTGTTATAGACCTGGCGATATAGGTGTTTGTGTTCAAGGAACAAGACCGGATCGTCGCATCGGATCGACGTACGCAAAAGCCCGTTCGCATCCAATGCCGTCGAAGGATATGCGATACGAAGTCCCGGCGTGTGCGAAAACAGCGTCGTGCCCGATTGCGAATGATAAACGGCACCGCCTTTCAGATAACCGCCGACCGGAACGCGGATGACCAGCGGACACGTCGTGTCGCCGTCGCTTCGCCATCTGGTAACGGCGACCTCGTTCCTGATCTGCTGCATTGCCGGAAAGATGTAATCGAAAAATTGAATTTCGACCACCGGCTTTAATCCGCGGATGGCCATTCCGACCGCACGGCCGACGATGTTCGCTTCCGCCAGCGGCGAATTGAACACGCGGGCCGAACCGAATTTACGCTGCAGATTTGCCGTGACCTTGAACACGCCGCCTTTGCCTTTAACGCGTTCGAGGTATTCTTCGCGCGACGCATCCGCGACGTCTTCGCCGAATATAACGATGCGCGGATCGCGTTCCATTTCTTCGTGCAGACAGCGGTTGATGAGGTCGACCATCGTTCCCGGATTTCCGGAAAGCTCCGCGCCTTCTTCGGTGTCGAATTCGGCCGAGGTCGGATCGACATCCTCAGAAAATACATTTCTGTAAGCGGTTTCCGGTGCGGGCTGCGGCGTTTCGACCGCGATATCCGCGGCTTTGTTCACCTCTTCGTCCACTTCTTTGCGGATCTTTTCGAGAGCGGCGGCGTTCGCCAGCTTTTCCGTCATCAGGAATTCCGCCCAAGTTTTGATCGGATCGATGGCGGCTTCGGCCTGACGTTCTTCTTCGGGACGATAGAGTTTTTCGTCATCGGAAAGCGAATGTGAATACGGGCGAACGACCTTTGCATGAACAAAAGCCGGGCCTTTTCGTTCACGGCAATAATTCACCGCACGCTGAAATGTCGCATAGCTTTCCAGCGGATCGCAGCCGTCACATTTTTGGATATATAGATCCGGAAAACCGGCGACGAGCTTGGAAATATCACCACCCGCCGTGCCGACCTCGACCGGAACGCTGATCGCGTAGCCGTTGTCCTCGACAACAAAGATCACCGGCAGTTTCAGGTTACAGGCAGTGTTCAGTGCTTCCCAATATTCGCCTTCGCTGGTCGTGCCGTCGCCGACGGACATATAAACGACCTCGTCCTTTTTGAAGCCTTTTATTTTGCTCTGCAGTTCTTTGACAAGCGATGCGCGGTAACCGGCTTCGGCCGCACCGACCGCGTGAAGTGCCTGCGTTCCCGTGCATGACGATTGCGACGGGACGTTGAGTTCGACGCTGCCCCAATGCGACGGCATCTGACGGCCGTGGGAATTCGGATCTTTTTCGGCGGCCACCGATGACCACAGCATTTCCTGAGCCGACATTCCGAGCCCGAGCATCAGCGCGCGGTCGCGGTAATACGGAAAGAACCAATCGTAACCCGGCTTCATCGCCAGGGCCGCGGCGGCGAGAACCGCTTCGTGGCCGGCTCCTGAGATCTGAAAGAATATCTTGTTCTGCCCTTTAAGCTGAATTTCCTTGTCGTCGATGCGCCGCGACATATACATCGTTTTGTAAATGCCGACGAGCGTCTTTTTATCCAACCCGTAATATTTATCGGAACCGGCCGCCGCGGAAGTTTTCGCTTTTGCCTTCGCGGTTTTAGGCGTTTTTTCCGCAGCCGTCGCCTTTGCGGTTTTTTGAACTTTTTTCGTCGGACTGTAGCCGTCGGCTTCGGTCGTTCTGGCCTTTTCGGCGACTACGGTCTTTCCGTTCTTTCCGTTCTTTGTCTTCGCTGCCGTCTTTGCTTTGGACGGTTTATTCGCTCTTTTTGGTGCAGTTGCCATTATTAAATATCCTTATTTGATAGCGGTATTTTTATGATAGTGTAACCTCTTACCATATCAAAATCGTTGTATTCGGGCAATTTGGCAGCGTCCTGCGGGAAACGGTCCGGCATTCGCGAACGGACGAAAATTGCTCCGAGCTTTTCGGATAGAAAAGCCATTCGCGCTTCGTTAGACTTTGAATATGTCACAAAATTTATACGCGGACGAACCGGAAAATTGGCGGTGGAACGCACTTTTGAACAACGACAAAAACTTTGACGGCGTATTCCTCTTTGCCGTACGAACGACCGGAATATTTTGCCGTCCGTCGTGCAGATCAAAAACGCCTAAACGTGAGAATGTTCTTTTCTTTTCTAGTGCGGCCGAAGCGGAATCGGCGGGCTTTCGCGCGTGCCTTCGTTGCCGCCCGAAGGAAGCCGTCGTGAACGAGAATGCCGTTCTGATCGGACGCATTTTTCAATATTTGTCGAAGAACGATATCGAAACCGTCGGCGAACTTTTGAAGATAACCGGAACTTCGCAGGCCCGGCTGCAAAAGGCGTTCAGGGAAATTTTAGGAATGTCGCCGAAGAGCTTTCTGACGGCAAAACGTATGGAAAAATTCAAAGAGAACGTCAAAACGAATGACGTCGTTACTTCGCTTTACGATAGCGGTTTTGGGTCGAGCCGTTCGCTCTATGAAAAGGCCCGCGAGAATCTGGGCATGACGCCGGCGACATATAAAAAGGGCGGCCGCGGCACTGAGATCCGATATACCGTCGTCGATTCGCCGCTCGGAAAAATGCTCGTCGCTGTTACGAAAAAAGGCATCTGCTCGGTAAGTTTCGGCGATTCTGATACCGAACTGGCCGCGGAATTAGAGAAAGAATTCTTTGCGGCGAACCTTATCGCAGACGACGCCGGGGTTAAAGAAACCGTCGCGGTGATTATCGAAAGTCTGGACGGCGGCACCGCGATACTCGATCTTCCGCTGGACGTTCGCGCAACGGCGTTTCAGATGCGCGTTTGGTCCGAACTGAGAAAGATACCGTTCGGAGAAACACGTTCGTACGGCAAAATTGCAGAAAGCATCGGCCGCAGAAAAAGTGTCCGCGCCGTCGCTAGAGCATGTGCGACAAATCCCGCGGCACTCGTGACGCCGTGCCACCGTGTGATCGCTTCGGACGGCAAACTAAGCGGCTACAAATGGGGAATCGAACGAAAAGAAAAATTATTAGATCGGGAACGGAAGAGTAAAAATTAAAGTTTGAGTTCTTTCAAAAGCTGAGCCCTATCTATTTTGAGATGGGTTGCGACATCATCCAATATTGAGGCGAATGTACCTATTCGGATCGGATCGTGATTTGGAATAGTAATATTGTGGACACCGCCTACATTCGTTGTTAAGCGAATGTGGCTTCCCGTTTGTCGGGTATCTCATAACCGAGCGACTTTAATGATTTGATCAGAACCTTTCCGCTGACGTTTCTCGGGAGTCTCATGCGGCAATTATTTCTTCGCTTACAAAATGAAGACGAATCATTTTTGGTTTATCGCTCGGCTCAAAATGGCAATCGACGGCATCACGAATATTACTACGAAGTTCGCCAAGATCATCGCCTTCCGTAAAAATCGACTCTCCGAGAGCCCTAGCAGTAAATCCACCTTCAGCGGCCTCTTCAACTAAAAATATTATTTCATTCATAGTTGGATCTATTATAACAGCAAGATCGGTATTTCGATGCCAATAATCCGGCCTCAAAGATGCTCCTTAAGATACTTGGTCAGCAATCCGTACAAATGCCGCGTTGTATTTTCGCCTTCGTATATTCCGTGCGAACGGTTCGGATATGCC
>CBFGSN010000063.1:0-14753 GCA_965651435.1 uncultured bacterium
GTTTTTGCAACTGCGACGTCTTCGGTATCGCTGGTTTTGACGATCTTGAGAGGGAAGGGCTTCGGCGAATTCGGAAAATATATCAGTAAGCTTTTTATATGAGCTCTGCCGTTCGAATTCTTGATCATCTGCTTGACATTATCGTCTTCGGTCCACGGCCGCAGAACATGGCGGTTCGTAATTATAAATCCGCCGCCGACATGAAAGCCGGTTCCGATAAAATCGTATTCGACCGGACTGCCGCTGCCGTCGGTCGTAAGAAAGGAACTAGGCGAGCCGAATTCCACTGAACCGTCCTCCGGAATTACCTGGTCGTACGGCGCACGCGAATACATGCTTTCGTCGGGATAACGCAGAACCTTGCCGCTTTTTCGATCTACGAGATCGTAAACGCCGACGATCAAGCAGATGCCGTTGCCGTAATCGACACGCAGCTTTGATGCGAGCGATGCCGTTTGCAGCATTTCCCTTGTCGTTTTATCAAGCGAACCGAGTTGTTCGTTGGCTTCGCCGAGCTTGTCTTCCAGGCCTTGGATGATCTTGTTTTGCTGTTCTGCCTGCTCGCGGCTAGTGCGAAGTTCGCGGGCCACCGCATAACCCAGATAAAGAATGCCGCAGAGGAAACCGGCGACGAGCACAAGCGTTATCAGCTTTGTCGTGATCGAAATTTCACGCATCAGCTCGCGCGTAAATTCGCGAAGAAATGCTTTTGCGTCGTCGCGTTCCGGCGTTGCGGCGGCGTCAAGCGCGGCTTCTTCGATAAATGCGGCGATATGCGGCTGGTCGCGGGTCGTCGTTATCAGCGAAGGTTTTTCCGCCAGCGAGAAGAACGAGAATGAAATATCCGTGCGTTCGATCCGCAGAATATCGCCGTCCGAGATCGCTATGAACCGGCGAAGAGGTTTATCGTTGATCGTGAATGAGAGCTCCGGATCGAATTTTGTGACGCGGAAAACCCCGTCGCTGTTCTCGAGCTCGAGCCAGCGGCTGGTCAGCTCGATCTGCTTCGTGTGTATCTGCAGATCGCAGGTTTCGTCGGAACCGATACTTAAACGGTCTTCCGAAAAAAACTCGGTCCTTTTCTCCGCCCCGACCGAAATATGTATGATTATTCCGATAGCCATCGATCAACAAATATATGGGATCAATCTTTGATTCTAACATACTTCGTTGCTGCAACGATGCAATTAGACACCCATTCGTGCGAAAATGGTTGTATGGCGGAACGGAAATTTATCGAAGACCGCGAACAGCTCGAAAAGCTTGCACCGGTTACGCAGGCGCCCATCAAGCGGCACGTATTCGTCTGCACGGGGAAATCCTGTACGGCGAACGGCAGCGCGGATGTAAAGGCGGCTTTTGAACAGCAGCTCGAGGCAAAGAATCTGCGGCAGGGAAAGGAAAAGAAAGGCCGCAATCCGATGGGTGAGATCGTTCTAACCGAGTGCGGTTCCGTCGGATTTTGTTCTATCGGCCCGGCGGTGCTGGTTTATCCGGACGGCGTTTGGTACGCTCAGGTCCGGCCCGATGACGTTTCGGAAATTATTGAAGAACATTTGGAAAACGGCAAAGTTGTCGAGCGTCTCGCGCTGATCGAGTTGGAAAAGAAGAATTAGTTTTTGAATGTCGAAGAAAGATAAAAAAGTTGGCTTTGTGAGTCTCGGATGCCCAAAAAATCTGGTTGATTCCGAAGTAATGATGGGGCGGCTTGCCGAAGCCGGTTATGAAATAACACCGAACGCAGGCGAGGCCGACACGGTCGTCGTCAATACTTGCGGTTTTATCGAATCCGCAAAGCAGGAATCGGTCGATGCGATACTCGAAGCTGCTGCGATGAAATCGGGCGGCAACGCATCGCGGCTTATCGTTGCCGGATGTCTGGTCGAAAGATACCGGGATGATCTGATGAAGGAGCTGCCGGAGGTCGATGCTTTTATCGGTACGTCGCAGATCGACGAAATATTGAACGCCGCGGATGAGGAATTCGACGCAAAGCAGCTTACGATAACTCCGCTCGGCAACAAATCTTCGACGTATTTATATGATTTCGATACGCCGCGGCTTCGGGCGACCGATTCGTACACGGCGTTCATAAAGATCGCCGAAGGCTGCGACCGCCCTTGTGCGTTTTGTTCGATCCCGTCGATGCGCGGGTCGTTCCGTTCGCGCCGGTTCGGTTCGATCATCGAAGAAGCTAGGAATCTGGCGAAGCAAGGCGTAAAAGAGGTCGTCCTTATCGCTCAGGATTCATCGCGTTACGGCGAAGATCTTGGCGAGGTTGATGCATTGGCGGCGCTGATACGCGCTCTCGGCGAGATCGAAGAACTCGAGTGGGTTCGTGTGATGTATGCCTATCCGACGCATATTTCGGATGCATTTCTGGCGGCGATCGCCGAAACTCCGAAGGCTGTGAAATACCTCGACATGCCGCTGCAGCATGCATCGCGAAACGTCCTAAAGCTGATGAAGCGCGGCGGCAACCGCGAAAGCCTGGAAAAGCTTATTCGCCGCGTGCGTGAAAAAGTTCCCGGCATTACGATCCGAACGACTTTCATTACCGGATTTCCGGGCGAAACTGACGAAGATTTCGGCGAACTGATGACGTTCGTCAAGAACTGCCGATTCGATAATTTGGGCGTCTTCACGTATTCCGACGAAGAAGGAACGCCCGCATCCGATCTGCCGAACAAAGTCGATCCGAAGGTCGCGAAAGCACGCCGCGATCGCGTAATGAAGCTCCAGGCAAAGATCAGCCGCGAATTGAACGAGGAAAAGGTCGGCAAAACATTTCCGGTACTTTTCGAAGGCCTTTCACGCGAATCTGATCTGCTTTTCCAAGGCCGGCTTCAAGGCCAAACGCAGGAGATCGACGGATATATTCTGATCAATGACATTCCCGAAGACCTCGAACCGCAGATCGGCGCGATCTACAACGTAAAGATCACGGAAGCCCACGAATACGACCTTGTCGGCGAAATAGTTCGATAGGCATTATGCCCGGTTATCATAACGACAATATCGATTCTTTTGTAACGATCTGCCAGTTGGGCCAGCCATTATTGCCGTGTTGCTGAACCATTATCAAATGCGTTCCGTTCGGCAGCGGCTTGTCCAGTTTGAATAATTGATTAGGAAGAAGCCCGGCCTTTCCGATGAGCTTATTGTCGGTTTCCTGGGTCAACTTGGTCCAGACAATTTCCGACGGATCGTTAAAGGTGTTGTTATAACAGACGTCGTAATTTATACCGCCGTGCGTTACCCAATAATGACCGGCAAATTTGAAGCACTTCATGTCCTGAAATCCGTCTTTGAAGGTTCTTACATTACCGACCCATTTACTGTCGATGCATACCTTATCCGGATAAGTTAGGAAGTGAGATGTTTCCTGACCGGTGCCGATCCCGTTGATGCCGAGTCCGTTTTCGGCAAGCCACTTGAAATTGTGATTGAACGAACCGCAGGCGACGGCATGAATAGCGCCTTTGACCAGCCCGCCATTTCCGGCTGCCGCACCCGCTGACTGAGCCCACGTCCAAGAGATCCGGCCGTAGAGGAAATAGCTGTTCATCAATTTTCGCAAGGCCTGGGCATCTGTATCTCCAAACAGCGCCGTCGAGCCGGGAATCGGCGGCAATAGATTCGCATTCTGAACTATTGTCCATCCGGGAGTTCCCGCTCCGACTCCCGCCGCAGTCATTTTGTTTGCTAATGCAACTGATATAGCCATGATGATGATCCTCCTTCTTTTGATGTAAGTGATGTCGTCAATATTGACAAGATATTCGCAACAACCCCTAGGTCTCGTCTGTTTCCTTGGCTTTTTTCGCAAGGTCAGACGAATTCGTGATCTTGATCTTTGGCAGCTGCAGAACCTGTTCACGCCTTGTTTCTGCCTCGAGATGCATCTTGCGTGCGTTAAGCAAATTATTTAGCGATATCGAACCGACCAGTTTTTGCGGGTCCTTGCGGTCAACAACGGGAAAGCGTGTCAGGCCCGTCGCGGCCATATGTTCCACGACAACGCGAAGCGGTTCGTCTTCGAACACAACTGCACAGTCGCGATCTGTAATACTTCCGAGCGTGTCATTTTCGGTCGTGCGTGAAAGGTCCTGAATGGCCTTGCGCAAAGCTCGGCGGGTTACGACGCCGACAAGTTTATCGTCCTCACCGACGACGGGATACAAGTGCTGCACGCGTTTGCCGAGGTCTTTCGGGATAAGCGCAGCGAGGTCCGCGATCGTAAGATGTTCGGGCAGAGCTTCGATGTCCGTCCGCATAACCTCACGTGCGAATGTGATCTCCAGCGGGTCGATGGCGTATTCGCGGCTCATATGATAACCGCGTCGGGCGATCTTTTCCGTAAGTATCGAACGTCCGAGTGTCAGCACCGTAAAACCGTGAGCCGTCGTCACCGCTATCAAAAGCGGCAGAAGCATGTTCAGATCGTGCGTTAGTTCGACGGCGAAAATTATTCCCGTGAGCGGCGAGCGCATCGTGCCGCCGAGTATCGCTCCCATGCTGACGAGCGGCCAAAAGCCGGCACCGTGGTCGGGAAGCACCATCGCTTCCAATCCGCCCAGAGCACCGCCCATCATCAGGAGCGGTGCAAGGACGCCGCCCGAAGTTCCCGAACCGAGCGATATTGCCCATATCGCCGACTTAACGAAGAGCACACCGGCCAGAACCGTCATCGGAACGTTTCCCTGAAGCAAATTTCCGATAGTGTCGTAACCGACGCCGAGAGCCTGCGGAAAGATCAGACCGCCGAGCCCGATGGCGACACCGCCGATCGCCGGCCACCACATCCAATGTATCGGCAATTTTTCAAAACTATCTTCGGCGGCGTAAACCGCTTTTGTCAGGATCAGAGAAAGCAGACCTGCCAAAGCTCCCGCGACGACACATGCCAGAAGCGCGTCAATGCCCGGCATTGCCGGATGAGCGGGAACCGGAAAAAGCGGTCCCGGATCGAGAAGGTATCGTCTGCCTGCCGCAGCGGCCGCACTGGCAAGTGCGACGGGAATAAGGCTTCGCGGCTTCCATTCGAACAGCAGAAGTTCGACGGCCAACAGCACAGAGGCGATCGGCGCGGCGAATGTCGCGGACATACCCGCGGCGGCACCGGCGACAAGAAGCGTTTTGCGTTCTGTGCTCGTCAGTCTGAAAAACTGAGCGATCATCGAACCGACCGCGCCGCCCGTCATAATGATCGGGCCTTCGGCGCCGAACGGCCCGCCCGAACCGATCGAAACGGCGGACGAGATCGGTTTCAGCAACGCGACCTTTGGCTGAACGCGGCTGCCGTTCAAAAGAATTGCTTCGATCGCCTCGGGAATTCCATGTCCGCGGATCCGGTCCGAACCGTATCTGGCCATCAGTCCGATGATTATGCCGCCGATGACCGGAACAAATATCACCAGATAGCCGAGCGTATTTCCGACCGGTGATGCATCCGCAAAGCTGAAGGTTTGGTAAAAGAAAAGGTTCGTAAAGAACGCGATCAGCTTCAGCAGCAGGAACGCGATCACCGCGCTCAAAAGCCCGATCGCCACCCCGAGAACGGAGATGCGCAGGACGCGTTTGGTTGTAGTGAAATCGCCGAGTTCGAGGTTGGTTTCGATCTTGTGTTCCGATGTCATAAAGGCCTGTGTGAAGTTCCGAAATTTATCGAAGTCAAAAAGGTATCACTTTTATTTTTAAATTTCAGGTATCGAAAAGAGATTTTTTCTGATCCGCGTCCTTCGGATACGTGATCGCGGTTCCGTTAACCCTGGCGAAACTCGTCAGCGAATGCGGTTTTGCTTCGTCGACCGAAAATATATCCATGACCTCGAAACCGCGAACGACGAGCGCGTCGCCGATCAGCGAACGGTGGCAACGCCACGGAACGGCTTCGGCACACATTATCGCCGTCCGCCGGTCCAAGGCGAGCTTTGTCAATCCGTCGATCCCGGCGGCAAACTCCGGCGTCTGCATATAGTCCGCATATCCGCGGAATGAGGCATTTCGCCAGGCCGTGTTGATCGAATTTTTGTCGGTATGCCGCAGTCCGCCGAGCTCTTTCAGATGTGTGTATTCGATATCGAACGCCGCAAGCGAACCCGGCAGAACGTCCGTATTGAACTGCGGATTCATTCGCGACCGCGGCACCGTGCGCACATCCGCGAGGAGTTTTATTTTATATTCAAGCAGCATTGTGATGAAGTCCTCGATCGGATGCGTCGAATGCCCGATCGTCCAGATCGTCGTCATGATAATAATGATACTCCTTTCCGGCGTTTAAGCTCTGAAACCTTTTCGGTATATAATCAGTATTACAAAAACACCTTGCGGCCGGAAAATTTGCCGGTTGGCATTCAAAAACTAAAATACAGGAAGGGCAGAAAGGAAGACGGTTTTTCGTCTGTTTCGACGCATACCTATGAAAAAGCATAAAATGATCAGATCGGTCGTCACGGCTATATTGATGAACGCGATGCTTTTGCCGGCACTGGTTCTCGGCCAGGAGGCAAACATTGACGAACGCATTCGTCAGGAAGCGACCGGCAAGAATTCTCAAATAATGAACACGCTCAGCATGCTGACGGACGTTTACGGACCGCGCCTTACGGGTTCGCCGAACGTCAAGGCAGCGGGCGAATGGGCCGCACGGCAGATGACCGAATGGGGTCTGCAGAACGCCGCTCTCGAACCGTGGGATTTCGGACATCCGGGCTGGCTTAACGAAACGGCCTACGGATATATAAACGCTCCGGTCAAGGACAACCTTGTGTTCGAAGTTCTCGCCTGGACTCCGTCGACGAACGGAGCCGTCACCGGCAATGCCGTTAAACTCGAGCTGCCGGACCGTCCGACACAGGCCGAGCTTACCGCGTATTTAAACTCCGTCAAGTCAAAGATCAAAGGAAGCATGATCATGATCGGCGAACCGAACCACATTCCGGTCAATTTCGATCCGCCGAACAAACGCATCGATTCCGATATGCTCAAAAAGCGTCTCGATCCGGATGCCGGTCCGCCGGAATTTCGCGTCCGGCCGAATCAGAACCAGCCAGCGCCGAAACCGGACGCCCTTTCGTTCCGCGAGATCGGCGAACAGATCGATGCGTTCCTTCTTGAGAACGGAGCCGCCGTTCGTATCAACGATGCCGGCCGCGAACACGGCCAGATCCGTGCATTCAACAACCGCACGTTCGATGTCACGAAGGTCGTCCCGACGGTCGTTATGCGAAACGAAGATTACGGTCGCATTTCGCGTCTTCTCGACAAAAATATGACGGTTTCGCTCACCTTCAACATCAAGAATAATTCCTATCCCGAAGGCCGCACGCAGTACAACACCGTTGCGGAGATCGTCGGCACGGATAAGAAAGACGAGGTCATCATGATGGGCGGACACCTCGATTCGTGGCATTCCGCGACCGGTGCGACCGACAACGGCACGGGCTGTGCCATCATGATGGAAGCCGCCCGCATTCTTGCCGCCCTGAAGGTAAAACCGCGCCGCACGATCCGCGTTGCTTTGTGGAGCGGTGAGGAACAGGGCCTTCTCGGTTCACAAGCGTACGTCGCACAGCATTTCGGATCGGCTGAAGATCCGAAGCCGGATTATTTCAAATTCGGCGGATACTTCAACGACGACGCCGGAACCGGACGAGTCCGCGGACTTTCGGTTTTCGGCCCGCGCGAAGCCGGAACCATTATGCGTGAGATCGTCGGTCCGTGGTCGTTCATGGGCGTCGAAGGCGCGATATCGACCGACAGCCGACGCTTGGGCGGTTCGGATCACACGTCGTTCAACCAGGCCGGCCTTCCGGGCATCGGTTTGATGCTCGATCCGGTCGAATACGGTTCGCATACGTGGCACACGAACCTCGACACATACGAGCGCGTCATTCCCGAAGACATCCAGCAGGCCGCGATGGTCGTTGCATCCGCAGCGTATAAACTCGCGATGCGCGATGAACTCTTGCCGCGTTTTTCGAAGGATAAAATGCCGGAGCTTCCGAACCGGAGATAGTTTCACGCAGATCGTATCCCGACGAAACTCCTCGCTGTTTTAGCGGGGAGTTTTTCTATTTGTCCACGGTTTTCGGTACAGCGTCCCACCGCTGTCCACACCAAAAACGCTTGCTGTCCACACCCTTGTCCACACCACTGT
Organism: uncultured bacterium; assembly: GCA_965651435.1. GTDB lineage: Bacteria > Acidobacteriota > Blastocatellia > Pyrinomonadales > Pyrinomonadaceae > OLB17. The sequence goes on from CBFGSN010000063.1 coordinate 8,162, forward strand.
CCACACAGCTAAATGGTGTAATGACAGCAACTTAGTGCGATTTCGCCCTCTCTTTTCGAATGTATTCATTTACTTAGCAGGCTAATGAAATTTTCAAAGATCGGTCGCGAATCTTTCGCAGGTTCGCCAACGCGATCATAGCATTTGCGGAAATCATAATTGTTGGCGGTTTTTATGAAACTTGACGATTTTAACGGAATTGAAGGCGGGGGCGATGGTCCGCGATCTGCTATCCGATGTCCGTATGATCCGGTTGATCGGTGGTTAAAAGAAAACGCCGACGAACGACACGAAAGCACCAACCCCAGACCGCTGCTGAAAACAGCAAATACGATGTCCGAAGATCGAAACGAATTACGCCTGTATATTCGGAGGCGATAACGATAGATGAAACGAAGGAATCTGGACATCATTTTTGTGCTGGCTGCTTTGCTAATGGTCATTCTCGGCTGCGGCGGCATCAAGGATTTCGACGATCTTGTAAAGACGCCGAGCGGCCGAGGAAGCGGCGGGTCGGACGGTTCGGCCCGTTCGAGTTCCGGCGATCATATGCTGGTTCAACGAGCGCGCATCCTCGATGAAATGGGCTTTGATCGACCCGTCGAAGCGGGAAGTATTCTTTTGCCCGAAGGCTGGAAAATGTCCGGCGGCATTCGATGGAAAGGTATAAATGGATGCAGAGCCGAGATAGTTCAACAGGAGGTCGTCATTACATCGCCGGACGGCGATATCGAGTTCCATTTTTATCCCATCCGTTCCTTTACATATAGCGACGACCCGCAGCTGCGGGAGCTTTTGGAAGTCGGGGAGCGGAGCGGCGGATGCAAGGTCGGCGAACCCATCGATGCGTCGCAGTACATCGAACGCTTTGCACAGGAACTTGGAGCAAGCGTCAGCAACGTCCGCACCAATGAGGAGCGCGAAAGGCAGTTCCGCGAACTTAGCGAAAAGGTTTCGGGCGGAAACTACGGCAGCACAAAGATCGATTCGCAGACCACGTTCGTTGACGGCGAAATGCGGTTCGACGACGGGAAGGTGGGCATCGCGAATATCGGTGTGACCGTTATGACCAACGTGCAGCAGAATTATTTCTCAGGCGGAACGACGCGGACCATGTCCACGAACGTTTTTTACGCGACCGTCGTGAAATTTCCGCCGGAGCGCAGGGAAGAAGCGACAAAGACCGCCGCCCTGATCGTGACCAGTTCGCGGACAAATCCCGTTTGGATGAAGGCAAAGAACGATTTTCTGACAAAACTCGGCAATATCGAACACGCCGGACGAATGGAGCGAATACGCCTGGTCGGCGAACAAAGCAAGGCATACGCACGGCAACGCGATCAGGCGATGGACCAACAGATGCGAAGTTGGGAACGGCAGCAGGATTCACAGGACGCTAGCCACCGGCAGTTCGTGCGCACGATCCGTGAGGTCGATACGTGGAAGGACAGTTCCGGCGACAGTGTCGATCTGAATTCCGGCTACAAATACGGCTGGAGCAAGCCGGACGGATCGTACATTCTGACGGACGATCCGAATTTCGACCCGTCGATAAAATACGGTTCGAGTTCGTGGGAAAAAATGCGAAAAGTTGAAAATTGAGCGGCGCCCCCGAAGCCGCTCGATGTCGAGGCTGTTCGGAACGTCGGTTTCGGACAGCCTCTGCGTGCATTTACGGAAATTTCCGGCGATTGGGAATATAAAGCTATTATGTTTTGTGAGGTCGTCAAAAGCCGCGAAAACGCAGCTCTAGTGGTTCTCTTTTTGTAACGACGCAAATTGTGTTGATTTTACACGTCTAATTTGCGTAAATAGAGATAGCTGATCCAGCAAACCTTTTCCCGAAATACTATGCAAGAATTTTCCGATCAAATGCCGGCGGACATAAAACGTTATCCGATGGTCCCGATCCGCGACGTGGTGATATTTCCTTTCACAAAGGTCGCGTTCAAGATCGGCCGGCCGAGTTCCGTACGGGCGCTCGAAGAGGCGATGGCGGGCGAACGGGACATTTTTCTCGCGACGCAGCACGATGCCACCGTTGATGAACCGAGCATCGACCAGATATATAAGGTCGGAACGCTTGGGCGCATTCTGCAGGCACAGCGGCAGGAGAACGGACAGATAAAGGTCGTTGTCGAAGGACGCGAACGCGGCGAATCCATCCGTGTCGAACAGGACGCCGATGCGATGTTCTACGCTTACGTCCGCCGTATCACGCCGCGGGATGATTCCGGGTTCAAGACCGACGGGCTTTTGCAGAAGATACACAGCCTCGTTGAACAGTTCTTTCGCGTTTCGCCGGATGCATATGCCGATGCTTTGCACGCGAGCCTTCGCGGAATTTCCGCCGCACAGATCGTCGATTCGATGTCGTCGCACCTTCGCATTTCGGTCGAAGAAAAGCAGGAAATGCTCGAAACCGTTTCGGTGCAGGAAAGGCTTGTAAAACTTACGAAAATTCTCGAACACGAGATCGAAAAACGCCAGCTTGACCGTTCGGTCCATTCGCGTACGAAAAAGCAGATGGACAAACATCAGCGCGAATACTATCTGAACGAACAGATCAAAGCCATCCACAAGGAACTCGGCCGTAAGGACGAAAAAGCCGAACTCGACGAACTAAAGAAAAAGATCGAAGAAGCCGGAATGACCGACGAGGCTTTCGACAAGGCGATGCAGGAATTTTCGCGGCTTGAAACAATGCCGCCGATGTCCGCCGAAAGCACCGTTTCGCGAAGCTATCTGGATTGGCTGATAAACGTTCCGTGGCAGCAGCATTCCGAAGAGATCAAATGCATTCAGGAAGCGGAAAAAACGCTGAATGCCGATCATTACGGCCTGGAAAAAATAAAGGAACGCATTCTCGAATTTCTGGCCGTTCGCCAGCTCGTAAAAAATCCGAAAGGCACGATACTTTGCTTTGTAGGCGCGCCGGGCGTCGGTAAAACCTCGCTCGGAAAATCGATCGCAAAGGCGACAGGCCGAAAGTTCGTCCGGCTTGCGCTCGGCGGCGTTCACGACGAAGCCGAGATACGCGGCCACCGCCGAACGTATATCGGAGCTCTGCCGGGACAGATCGTTCAGCTTATGAAACGCGCCGGAACGACGAATCCGGTCATTTTGCTCGACGAAGTCGATAAGCTCGGCCACGATTTCCGCGGCGACCCGAGTGCAGCTCTGCTCGAGGTTCTCGATCCGGAACAGAACAACACGTTCCGCGACCATTACCTCGATGTCGATTACGATCTGTCGAACGTATTCTTTATCGCGACGGCAAATGTTCTGCATACGATACCGCCGGCGCTTCAGGACAGATTGGAGATCCTGCATCTTTCCGGCTACACGGAACGCGAAAAGCTGGAAATAGCAAAACGTCACCTGATAACGAAATGCTGCGAGAACAGCGGGCTCGACTGCGAAAAGGTTCGTTTCACCGACGACGGAATCTTGGAAACCATCCGGCATTACACCCGCGAAGCCGGTGTCCGAAACCTCGAACGCGAGATCGGTTCGTGTTTAAGAAAGATCGCCCGGCGTTATGTTCTTTCGGACGCGCAGGAGGATTTTAAGGTCGTAATTGACGCCGAAAAGGTTCAGGAACTGCTCGGGACAATACGTTTCCGCAAGCAGGACATCGCCCGAACAAGCGAGATCGGGTTGGTCAATGGGCTCGCGTGGACCGAGGTCGGCGGCGACGTTCTGCAGGTCGAAGCGACGATCGTTCCCGGAAAAGGCGAGGTTACGCTGACCGGAAAGCTCGGCGATGTGATGCAGGAATCGGCACGGGCCGCGCTAACGTGTGTGCGTTCACGCGCCCTCGAACTCGGCATCGACCCGAAAGATTTTCGCGAGAAAGACCTGCATATACACGTGCCCGAAGGCGCTATACCGAAAGACGGGCCGAGCGCCGGCATTACTATCGCGACGGCGATGGTTTCGGCTTTGACAAAAACGCGTTCGCGTCATGACGTTGCCATGACCGGCGAGATCACGCTTCGCGGAAAGGTTCTGCCGATCGGCGGCGTAAAGGAAAAACTGCTCGCAGCGCATCGCTTCGGGCTGAAAACTCTTGTGCTTTCGAAAGAGAACGAGAAAGACCTGGCCGATATTCCCGAAGACGTCCGCGAAGATCTGACGATACATCTTGTCGATTCGATAGACGAAGTGCTGAAACACGCTCTCGAATATATCGAAGACGAAAAGGCTATCCAGACACAGCAGCTTTGGAATGCCGATTCGTCATCAACGGGAATTTCGCCCGCGCTTGATTAGGCCGCCGAAATGAAGATAACGTCGGCAGAATTCGTAAAAAGCGCGTTCAATCAAAGCCATTGGGTCGCCGATGGATTGCCGGAGGTGGCTTTTCTCGGCCGTTCGAACGTCGGAAAATCTTCGCTTTTGAATATGCTGCTTCAGCGGCGTTCGCTTGCGCGAACATCGAACACGCCCGGCCGAACGCAGGCGATAAACTTTTTTAAGGTCAACGACCGTTTGTATTTTGTCGACCTTCCGGGTTACGGATTCGCGAAGGTTTCAAAAGCGACACGTGAAAGTTGGGGAAGCATGGCCGAAGATTATCTGCTTCGGCGCGATGAACTGAAACTTTCGATACAGCTTATCGACGTTCGGCACGAACCGACCGCACTCGACCGCCAGTTGAACGAATGGCTGGTGTTTCACGAAAAGCCGCATATCGTCGTTGCGACAAAATCCGACAAGCTCGGCCGCGGAGCTTTGCAGAAAAAGATAAGTGAAACGAAAAGGATATTTGTGTCGAGTAAAGTGATGGCCGTATCTTCGCAAACCGGAGCGGGCAAGGACGAGCTTTGGGCAGAGATCGAAAATTTCGTGAAAAAAAGTTGAATATATATTTGTTTTTTTCGCGGCTTTTGTGTAATACTCTAAATATCGCTGAAACTTAATAGGTCCGAAAGGCGTTTTTGGCTTTTCTTATTTTGTCGCTACTTTCATAATCCAAACGATTTCTCCACTTTATTCTAGACCTTTAGATAAAAAGCCCGGTGCTTTTTCATCGTGAAATCAATATATAGAAAAAACAAATTGCCGATCATTCCTACTAGATCTGATCGCATCCTAACAACCGAATAAACTATGGCTACTAAAACTACTTCAAGCCGCAGGTCCAAAGCAGAAAAGAACGACGACGCAGAAAAGAACGTCGAAGAAACCGCAGCAGAACCGGCCGAAAAAGAACAAAAGAACAACGACAAACCGCAGCAGACCTCGAACTCGAATTCGCATTCGAATGGCGACCTGCTTAATCTTGCCGGGCTCAAGGATATGTCCATCAGCGATCTGACGGGCATTGCTAAGGAAATGGGCATCGAAGGCGCCAGCGGGCTCCGCAAACAGGAGCTTATCTTCAAGGTGCTGGCGGCACAGACCGAAAAAAGCGGCTTGATCTTTTCCGAGGGCGTTCTGGAAACGCTGCCGGATGGTTTCGGCTTTCTGCGTGCACCGGAATACAACTACCTGCCGGGTCCGGACGACATTTACGTCAGCCCGTCGCAGATCAGAAAATTTGACCTGCGCACCGGCGACACGATCTCCGGACAGATCCGTCCGCCGAAAGAAGGCGAACGCTATTTTGCTTTGATCAAGGTTGAGGCGATCAATTTTGAGGCTCCGGAACAATCGCGCGAAAAGGTATTTTTCGATAATCTGACGCCGCTTTATCCGGACGAACAGCTCGTGATGGAAGTCGGGCCCGAGAATATCGCCGCCCGTGTGATCGACCTTGTCACGCCCATCGGTAAAGGACAGCGTGCGCTGATCGTCGCTCCGCCGCGAACCGGTAAAACAGTTCTGCTGCAGACGATCGCAAATTCGATCACGCAAAATCATCCGGAAGTAACGCTCATCGTTCTGCTTATCGACGAACGCCCCGAAGAAGTTACGGACATGCAGCGTTCGGTCAACGGCGAGGTTATCTCATCGACCTTTGACGAACCGCCGACGCGTCACGTTCAGGTCGCCGATATGGTCATCGAAAAGGCAAAACGTTTGGTCGAACACAAACGCGATGTCGTTATTCTGCTCGATTCGATCACGCGTCTTGCGCGAGCGCACAATGCGGTCGTTCCGCCATCGGGCAAGATACTTTCCGGCGGTATCGATTCGAACGCCCTTCAGCGGCCGAAACGCTTTTTCGGTGCGGCCCGTAATATCGAAGAAGGCGGCAGCCTGACGATCATCGCCACGGCGTTGATCGATACTGGGTCGCGTATGGACGATGTTATTTTCGAAGAGTTCAAGGGAACCGGTAACTCGGAAATTCACCTGGACCGCCGTTTGTCGGACAAACGCCTCTTCCCGGCGATCGACCTGCAGCGTTCCGGTACGCGAAAAGAAGAGCTGCTCATCAGCAAAGAAGACCTGAACAGAGTCTGGGTGATGCGCCGCGTGCTGAACCCGCTTTCGCCGGTCGAGCAGATGGAGGTCGTACTCGAACGGCTTTCAAAAACGAAGACGAATTCCGAATTTCTTGCTTCAATGCAGAGCTAGGAATTACGTCAGAAAATTTCCCGGACGTGAATGCTTTGTTGCGGCGTCCGGGATATTTTTGTGC
>CBFGSN010000064.1:0-14752 GCA_965651435.1 uncultured bacterium
GAAGCTGACGGACATTTCCCGTCCAATGATAATCATTGAGCGCGTCGATCGCAGACCGCGTCAGCACAGGAGCATTCGGCCCGGCGATCTTTTCGAGCAGATGGCGCGCTATCGGATCAATGTCTTCGCGGCGTTCGCGAAGCGGCGGAATATTTATCTCGAAACTATTGATGCGGTATAAAAGATCGGCTCGGAACGCGCCTTCGCGGACGGCCTGCTCGCTGTTGCGGTTCGTTGCCGCGACCAGCCGCACATCAACCTCGACCTTTTTCACGCCGCCGACGCGAAAGAACGATCGCGTTTCGAGAGCGCGCAAAAGTTTTGATTGCAGCGGAGCAGGCATTTCCATTACTTCGTCCAGGAACAGCGTGCCGCCGTGCGCAAGTTCGAACAGGCCGAGCTTTCGCGTGCGGGCACCCGAAAATGCACCGGCTTCGTGTCCGAAGAGTTCCGATTCGAGCAAAGTGTCCTGAAGCGCCGCGCAGTTCAGGTCGATGAAAGGTTTGTCCGCACGCGGGCTCAGGCTGTGAACGGCCTGTGCGACCAATTCCTTGCCGACGCCGGATTCGCCCGTGATCAAAACCGATGTGTCGGACGGAGCAACGCGGCGAATAAGGCGAATGACCTCTTTCATCTGCGGCGATTCGGCGACCATTTCCGGAACCGGTTTACTTGTCCGGTCGATCTGCGCCCGAAGCCGCTGGTTTTCCAGCTTTAATCCCTGCTTGTCCGACGCCTGCGCGACCAGAACCGAAAGCTCCGAAATGCGGTAAGGTTTCGTGAGGTAATCGTATGCGCCGAGCTTCATTGCCTCGATCGCGGTTTCGACCGTCGCCTGTCCGGTCAGCATTATGACCTCCGGCGGGATCGCGCATTTTTCCTTCGCACGGCGAAGAAGCCCGATGCCGTCAAGCCGCGGCATATTGATGTCGCAAAGCAGGACGTCAAAATCCTGTGCTTCCATCAATTCCCAGGCGGCTTCCCCGTCTGACGCAGTTTCGACCTCGTGGCCCTGCCGCGACATCTCCCGCTGCACGACGAGCCTAAGGTTCTTTTCATCATCTACTACTAACAGCTTTGCCATAATTATTTTGTGGAAGTGTTGTTTCTTATCGGCAGATAGATCGTGAATATCGATCCTTTGCCGATGTTCGAACGCACACTCAGGCGTCCGCCGTGATCCGTCACAATGCCGTAGCAAACCGCAAGGCCGAGTCCGGTGCCTTCGCCGATCTCTTTCGTCGTAAAGAACGGTTCGAAAATTTTCGAAAGATCTTCCGCCGGAATTCCGACGCCGGTGTCTTCGATCTCTATAGCGACGCGTTTCATCTGCGCCGATGCGCGTAAGGTAAGCGTTCCGCCGTTCGGCATGGCGTCGATCGCATTGGTCGCAAGTGCGATGATCGCCTGCTGGATGTGTCCGCTGTCGGCGTGGACCGGCGGAATATTCGTTCCGGTTTCGACCTTTAATTCAATGCGGCCGCCGCGCGTCTGGTGCGAGATCAGGCGTGCCGACGAATTTATAACTTCGTTTATATCAAGCGGATGGCGGTCGCCGGTGCGTATCCGGCTGAAATCAAGCAAACCGGTCGTGATAGATTTACAGCGGAAAGCTTCGCTTTTTATCAGTCCGAGATATTCATTCAGATCGTCAAGCGCTTCGCTTTCGGCAAATGCACCGTCTTCGACGCGGTGTTCCAGGGCTTCGGCACAAGCCGAGATCGTCGCCAGCGGATTGTTTATTTCGTGAACGACGCCCGCGGCAAGTCGTCCGACCGCCGCGAGTTTTTCGGCACGGCCGACTGCGTGGATCGCTTCGACACGCATGGTGACATCTTCGCCGATGGTTATGACGTGAGTTACCTCGCCGGTGTCCGGATCCGTCATAGGAACTTTGCTGACGACCCAATGTTTTACCGAACCGTCCGGCCCGGCCGTTTGCTGTTCGATGCGTTCGATCTTTCCGGTGCGGAACGCGCGTTCAAATTCTTCGCGTACTTTTTCTTCCGGATAGCGGGCAAGCACCTGAAAAACGTTCTTGCCGATCGCGTCTTCGCGCATTATGCCCTGCGAACCGACCTCGCGTTGGCGATTCCACGTGACGATCCGGTAATCGCGGTCAACGACATAGATCGACAGCGGCAATGCGTCCATTACGGATTCTGTAAATCGTCGATGTTCTTCTTTTGCACGCGATATCGAACGGTCGATCGTGGCTTCGTAATGCGACGAAAGGTTTACGCTCATCGCCGCCATTCGCGTTGCCGCGTCGATCAAACAGCTTTTCGCTTCGTTAAATTCGCTGCGGTCCGCAAATCCGGCGATGATCGCTCCGCGGATCTCGCCGTTGATATGCAGCGGCGATACGTATTCCAGTTCGTGGTCGTCCTTATCAAGCAAAAAATCCGAGCGGCTTTCCTGCGTGTGGCCTACCTGCGCGGGCAAAAGTTCGAGCCATTTTTCAAAGCGTTGCCGCGAAATAAAACTCGCATCGATCTCGCCGATCTCATCGAACGAACATGACACGACGCCGATGTTGCCGAGTTCGGCGATAAAGCCGCAATACTTGGGTTCGGTCGCGGTGTGAATTGCGCTCAGAACGCGCGTGGCAACTTTTTTCGGATGGACCGTAAAAAGCATGCTTCGCGCCAGCTCCGAAATGAATCTTAATTCCGAGGATGCATTGGAACCTTCGTTCGTAGGTAGCCGAAACTTGTTAGGAGAGGTTGTGGCAGAGACAATGGACATATTTTCCGATATCGTAAGGGCGGATAAAAATCGGTCTTGCAATGAGTTACGCTGCGGTAAACGGCGAACAGGTGAAGCGGAGATCGAGAGAACTTCCCCTTCATATTAAAAACGTTTTTCGCTGTTTTGTCAATGTTTTGCACGAACGATATTTGAAAGATCCTTTAATCTATGGTCGATCTGGGGTAAAATCGGGATAAGCTTTTTATGCAAAAGGGTTTTCAGCGTTTTTCAGAGGTTTTGGCGGCGGCGTTCGTCGTGTTCGTTCTTGCGGCGGCGATATCCGCTCAAACCATTGTGGACAAAACGGTTGCGACCGTCAGCGATGGATCGCGAACGGAGCTCATCACGCTTTCCGATCTGCGTTGGCAACTGGCACTGATGCCGAACGTCGATCTGCAGCCCGCGAGCAGTGAAAATCTGAACCGTTCGCTTCAGCTTTTGATAAATCAGCGGCTTTTCGCCCTGGAGGCCGAACGCATTCCGCAGCCCGAACCGACCGAAGAAGCGATCGCCGCAAAGATACAGGAAATGGTCTCATATTTCCCGTCAACGCTCGATTTCGTCCGCCGGCTGCAGGCGGTCGGATTCGATTCGATCAACGATGAGAACTTTCAGCGGATCGTCCGCGACCGCGTGGCGATAGACAAATATCTGGAATTTCGTTTTCGCTCTTTTATCGTCATCACACCCGCGGATGAGGCTGCCTATTACCGCGACACGTTCGTTCCCGAATTCCGTGAATCGTCGCCCGGGGCGATCATTCCCTCGATCGAAGAAAAACGAGCCGAGATCCGTTCGATACTGACCGAAGAACGGATCGCCGAGGCGATCGAAGCTTTCCTTGACGAAGCAAAACGCCGAGCGGAGATCGTTTATATTTCGCCTGTTTAGAAAACGACCGGCCGCCTGTTTTTTGCGCTAAAATACGAAATTAATGAAGCTCGCGTTTGCTTTTGTGACGTTCGCGCTTGCGGCGGCTACGGTGCTTTTGACCGTTACACAGCCGGCGGCCAAAGCCGACACGGATAATATTTCGGCGCCTGTATTCAGGCGTGCGGATGCTTTTGCGCGCTCGCGGCCGCTTCGTGAAATACCGGCACGAAAGGCTGTGCGTCCCGCCGTTCTGCCGGTGGAAACACGCGGTTTCGACCCGCAAACGACGGCGGTTTCGCCGATGATCTCAGGCGACGATAAACGCTCCGCCGCCATTATCGGAAACGTTCCGATGCCGCCGCCGGTGCTGAGTTTCGACGGGCTTTCGGACGCGGACAATGTCAATGCATACGGACTTTTGGTCTTTCCGCCGGACGCGAATGGCGACATCGGACCGCAGCATTATGTTCAGGCGGTGAATTCGCTGGTTCGCGTTTTTGACCGAAACGGCAACGCGTTGACGCCGCCTATAAGCCTGATCGATATTTTCGCACCGCTCGGCACGGCATGCTCACAGCGGATCGACGGCCTGACGAACGTGCTTTACGATCCGCTCGCGGACCGATGGATCTTGACGCAGATCTGCACGGATTTTCCGCCTTTCAAACAAATGATCGCCATTTCGCGCGACAACGATCCGACGGGAGATTTTTATCTGTATGAATATCTGATGCCGAATGTCAATAATCCGGATTTCCCGAAATATGGCGTATGGCCTGATGGCTATTACCTTTCGACCAACGAATTTTTCGGTGCGGATTTTGTCGGCAGCGGCGCGTTCGCGTTCGACCGCGAAAAGATGCTTCGGGGTGACCCGACGGCGGGCTACATTTATTTCTTTTATCCGGAAGCCGGGCCGGCGCGTCGCGGCGGACTTTTGCCGTCGGACATGGATGGGCTTCGGCCGCCGCCGACCGGACTGCCGAACGCATTTGCGGGCTATACCGCGACCGAATACGGAGCCGCCGCGGACGCGATGAAGCTGTTCGACTTTCACGCGGATTTTGACGAGCCCGAACTTTCAACATTTACCGAACGGCTCGAAAGTCCGATCGCTGCGGCGCCGTTCGACCCGACAAGCCCCGAAGGCCGGGCCGATATCGCACAGCCGCTGCCCGGTGAATTTCTGGACTCGCAAAGCGACCGGCCGGCTGCGCGGCTCGCCTACAGAAACTTCGGCGAACAGGGCTCGCTCGTATTCAATATGACCGTTCGCGCGTCGGGTTCGACCGAAACGTATCGCGCTGGGATCAGGCTCTACGAACTTCGCGACGACGGTTCGGGTTATCGGATAGCGGAACAGGCGACGTTCGACGACGGTTCGACATCGCGCTGGATCGGTTCGGCGGCGCAGGACGGCGTAGGGAATTTGGCCGTCGGCTACAACGTCGCGAGTTCCTCGGTAAAACCTTCGCTGCGGTATTCGGGCCGAAGCTCCGCCGATCCGCCGGGTGTCTTTCGCGCCGAGCAAAGCCTGGTCGAAGGAACGGGCGTACAAACGGGTTTCGGATTTCGCTGGGGCGAATATAGTTCGATGTCGGTCGATCCGGTGGATGACTGCACGTTCTGGATGACAGGTGAATATTACACGCTTGAGAGCCAACAGTTCAGCGAATTCGGTTGGCTGACGAGGATCGGAACGTTCAGATTTCCGGAATGTGTTTCGGTGTCGCCCGCGAAAATTTCCGGCGCCGTGACGAACGCGTTGACCGGAGCCTCGATCGAAAACGCGGTCGTCAAAGCCGCCGCTTATTCGCGAAGCACGGACGCGAATGGCGATTACGGTCCGATGTCTGTCGTGGCCGGTTCCTATCAGGTGCGTGTTTCGGCGAGCGGATTTTTGCCGAAAACCGTCGCGGTCACGGTAACGGAGGGTGAAACGGTCACGCTCGATGTACAGCTTACTCCGGCGGCGTCGATCACATCGGAAACATATCAGATAAGCTCCGAAAGCTGCTCGCCGGACGGTGCGCCGGAACCGGGCGAAGACATCGCGATCGATCTGCCGCTGCGAAATGTCGGCGCGGCCGCGGTTCGCGACCTCTATGTTCTGCTGCGTCCCGGAGGCAGTGTCATCCCGGCGGGCGGTGAGCGAAATTACGGAACAATGCCCGCCGGCGGCGGAACCGTCGTGCGTAACTTCTCGTTCCGCGTTTCGCCGGACGTCCCGTGCGGGTCGATGATCGAACTCACGTTCTTTCTTCGTGACGGCCCGGTGCGGCTCGGAATCTTGAGAATGCAAATGCGCGTCGGTTCACCGAAGTTCGCATACATTGAAAGCTTCGATAACGCTGCTACGCCGGATCTTCCCGAAGGCTGGACGACATCGGCGGCCGGCGGACAATCGCCCTGGGCGACGTCAGCCGAACGTTCGACGTCGGCCGCAAATTCCATGTTCTCACCGGATCCGATCCACGTTGGCGTGAACGAAGCCGTGTCGCCGGAGATCGCGATCGAAACGCCGCATGCCGAATTGCGTTTTCAGAATTGGTATGAACTTGAATCCACCTTTTTGCGCAATCGGCTGTATGACGGCGGTGTTCTGGAGATCTCGGCCGGCGGCGGCGAATGGCAGGATATTCTCACCGCGGGCGGTGAATTCATTTCCGGCGGCTATGACGGCATTATCGACGGATGCTGTCAAAATCCGCTAGCCGGCAGGCCCGGATGGTCGGGCAAAAGCGGCACCGGCAGCGAACCTGTTTTTATCGATACGCGCGTAAAACTTCCGAAAGCCGCGGCCGGAAATTCGATACGGCTTCGGTGGCGTGTCGGAACGGATATCGGCACATTTCGCGAGGGCCAGTACATCGACGACATACAAATAACGGATGGCTTCCAATGCGGCTGCGCGCTGGGCGGCGGAAACAACGCTCCGTTCGATATGGACGGCGACGGCAGAACCGACCTGTCGGTTTATGCGTTTTCGGACGATGCGAACATGGCGGATTTTCGCATATTGAAAAGCTCTGACGGCGCCGCAATTTCGCATAATTGGGGCAGCGTCGGTGACGTTCCCGCGGCCGCGGATTTTGACGGAGACGGCCGCACGGACATCGCGGTTTTTCGGCCGCAGAACGGAACGTGGTACATCCTGAACAGTTCCGATTCGACCGCGACGTTTATGCGGTTCGGCACGGCCGGCGATGTTCCCGTGCCCGCGAGATTCCACGGCAAAGCCGCGGCGGACATCGCTCTTTTCAGGCCATCGGACGGCCGTTGGTATATTCTGGAGCCGGCGTCGCAGAACGCCACGATCAAACATTTCGGCGTTGCCGGCGACCTTCCGCTCCCGGACGATTTTGACGGTGACGGCACCGATGACATTGCGGTTTTTCGTCCGTCGAGCGGAACCTGGTATATCGAACGAAGCTCCGACGGCGTCGTAGCTCAGATCCGTTTCGGGGAAAATGGCGACCGCCCCGTCTCGGGCGACCTTGACGGCGACGGACGGTCGGACATCACGGTATTTCGGCCGTCGAACGGAACGTGGTATTCGCTGCAGGGTTCGGCGGGACTAATGGTATTACCGTTCGGAATGGCGGGCGACGAACCGCTTCAGGCGGATATCGACCGCGACGGGCGACGCGACATCGGCGTTTTCCGGCCGTCAACGGCAGTTTGGTATTTTATCGCAAGCGGCGACGGTGGTGTTCGCATCACTTCATTCGGCCAAAACGGCGACCACGCGCTGCCGGGGATTTACGTGCGATAAGTCCGTTCGTTCTTGACGCGCGTCCGCCTGGCGTTCTATTATTTTTAATTCATGCCGGGGTGGCGAAATTGGTATACGCACTAGACTCAAAATCTAGCGGGATTCACTTCCCATGTCGGTTCGAGTCCGACCCTCGGTACCATACAAAAAAATATCCTGCCGAAAAATTCGTTTACTTTCTGTGAAGTATTGTGAGACAATCACGGTTACAGGGGGTGATATTATGATAAATAATTTTACTGAGGTAATTAAAAACTAGATCGATCCGAAACGGATCGGATCTTTTTAAGCGGCGCATCTTTCGGGATGTGCCGTTTTACTTTTTGGTGAGTTTCATTTCCCAGTTCGGATTTATCGGAATGGAAAATTCGGTGCCGCTCGGCATCTGCTCAAATTCGGCGGCATACCGTTGGAAATTCATATTTTCGAAACCCTGCTGCTTCCAATCGAGAAGAATGCCGATCAGCGAAAGAGCAAGAAGTGCGGTCGCCGCATATTTTATCCAATTCACGGCGGCGTTTCTGCTCAGATAAGCCAAAACCGCAAATAAACCCAGCCCGGGAATGAACCAATATCGAAGAGCCGTGTCATGATCCGCAATAAAGAGCCATTGGCCGGGAGCCGCAGTCACGGCCGGCGAATAAAGCGCCGCGGCGGCGATGAGCGCAGAAAAGATAATGAACAGCCGCAATTCGATCTTTGACCGAAAGAAAGCGTAGGCGACCATCGCAAAACCGACGATCGAAATGACCAGCGCGATCCATAATTCGGCCGAGCCCGTTTTTTCGATAAGGCGATATCCGCGGCCGCCGATGATGGGCGAACCGAAAAAATGCCGCGATGCGATGCGAATGAACGTCGGAAGATCGGCGCCCAGATCGGCCTGGATCGGTCTGACATGCGTCGAAAGCCCGTAAAGCTGAACCGCCGCTCCCGCAAAAAGCAGCAGGCCCGGAAGCAGGAGTTCATTCTCCCGACAATAGAAATACTTGATCGCGATGATCGGCAAGAGCAAAATGCACACAGGGCCGCTGACCGCGGAAACGGCGAATACCGTGATGTCGAATATCCGCCAAAGACGCCCGGTGCTTTTCGGCGCCAGAATTATCAGAAAGCAGAGAAATGCGAGGTGCCACTGCGAATTCGTTACATTTACGAAAACCTCAGCCGAATGCGGCGATATCAGATAGATCGCCGCCGCCGCGACGCGCCATTTTGCGCTCGGGATAACCCGGCCGAACCGCGGCGAGAGAATAAAAATGACGACCGCGACCTGTACCGCCACGGCGAAAAAAATGAATATTGCCGGCCCGAACGATAGTGGAAATATCTGCGCAAAATTTGCGACAAGGCGCGAAAACGTCTGATAATATCCGGCCTCCGGCGTCGAGAGCGAGTAAAAAAGGCCGTGATTATAAGCGTCGGCGTACCAGTTCCGGCCGTCTTCGGCCCAAAATTGCGGATTTAGGATAGCATCGGGCCTGCGGGTGAAAAGGATCACAAACGCCGCCGCTGCCGCTGCGGGCACACTCCATCTTTTTTCGAGAAGGCCGGAAATTTTAGACATTTATCGGGTCGAAAGGCATCAAGAAGGCCGCCCTTACGTGGATACGCAAAGCGGCCTTCGAGTTCTAGAAGCTGCGGAACGTATCAATATTTAGAATACGTAATACGCTGCCGGTCCTGATTTGAAACGGTGGTGAAACCATTACGCGTACGGCTCAACGTAGATGTCTGACCGTTGATCGTAAGTGTCGTATTGTTCAGCGTGCCGTAATTAACACCGCCGCCGGTGTTTACCGTAACCCGTCCGTTGCGGTCGATGTTCATGGTGATCTGCTGTCCGTTCTGCGGATTGCGTCCGGTGAAACGTCCGATCGCCCACGATACCGGATTGCCAACGCGGTCGTTATTTCCCCATCCGCCGCCGCCGGTGTTGTTTTTAGTGTAGTTGATCGTTTCGCGGTTAAGCGTGCTTACTGTGCGGATGCCGTTGCGCGTCTTTTGGACCCGTGACGAATTTCCGTCGATGACGATCGTGTTGTTGCGGGCATAGACACCGCGCGAGATGTTCGTGTAGTTCATCTGAGCGGTGACCTGGCCGTTCGATTGGATCGACAGGACAATGCGTGTGCCGTTCGGAGCCGAACCGTAAAACGTTCCGACAGCCCAGCTCGGCGGACGAACCGCATTCCAGTTTCCGCCGCCCGAATTTCCCGGGTTCCACGGGCCGCCGTTCCATCCCCCGCCGTTGATTCCCGGCATATCGAATGTATCGGCAAGCTTATTGACGTCATTACGAAGTCTGTTCCACTGGCTTTCCAGATTTCGGCGGAAAGAGATCGTGTTCATCATGTTATTTACTTCGCGAGCCTCGTCGATAACATCATCAACCTCATCACGAATGTCCCACCAATTGTTCCTGCGATTATATTCGCGGCGAAGATCGACTATTTCTTCGTCAAAATCTTTGATATAGCCATTAAAGCGGTCCTCATCACGCGTGCCGTTGTATCGGCTGTTGTCCATCGCCCGGTCAAAATCCCGTTTGAACCGGGAACTGGAACTTTCAAGATTTGAAATGATCTGTCCGACCTGAGCTTTTGAATACTGGTTCGAATAGCGTCCCTGTGCAAAGGACGTACTCGGCACGGCCAGAGCCGCCAGCGAAAATAATGCGGCTGCGAATATCGCTGTTAGGTTAATATTTTTCATGTTGTTTAAACTCCTTCTCTATATGTGTTCGGCCGTTCGCCGTGCATATTCGATGAAAATTGGGCCTATGCGTTGTCCGCAATAATTCTCATTACACGTATTTTAATGTTTATTCTGAATGGTTTACAGCTATCGGTGTTAGATTATAATACATATCAAAGACGGCTTACAACAAAGTTTTTAGCGATGATAAAGACCGTTTTCACCGAGGAACGATGCAAAGATCCGAACTGAATTTCGAATTGCCGCCGGAATTGATCGCGTCCGAAGCACTTGCGGACCGCTCTGCGTCGCGGATGCTGAAGGTTGACCGAAGCGGCAGAAATTTCAAGGACGGCCGCTTTGCGGAGTTTCCGCGGTTGCTGAAAAAAGGCGATGTGCTGGTTCTGAACGACACGAAAGTTTTCCCGGCTCGTCTATTCGGAAAAACCGAAAGCGGCGGAAATGCCGAGATATTTCTGGTCGAAGACATCGGCGAGAACCGCTGGCAGGTGTTGGCACGACCGGCAAAGCGTTTGAAGCCCGGCCGCTTTGTCATTTTCGACGACGGCCTGAAAGCCGAAGTTCTGGAAAAATCTGATGACGGAAAGGTTGTCGTCCGTTTTGATACCGACGGCGACCTGAACGATGCGATCGACCGCGTCGGACGGACGCCGCTGCCGCCGTATATCAAACGGCTTCGCGAAGAGCCGGACCTGGACCGCGAACGCTATCAGACGGTTTTTGCGCGGACACGCGGAGCCATTGCCGCACCGACCGCCGGGCTGCATTTCACGCCGGAGATATTGGAAGAAATAGGATCTGACGGCGTCGAAATTTTGACCGTAACGCTGCATGTCGGTTACGGAACATTCGAACCCGTCCGAGCCGATGATCTTTCCGAACACCGTGTAATGCCGGAGCGTTTTTCAATGAACGCCGAAACAGCCGAACGTCTGAACGCGGCGCGGACCGTCGGCCGCCGCATTGTCGCCGTCGGCACAACGACAACGCGAACGCTGGAGTTTTCCGCCGGAAAACACGGCGAATTTCGCGAAGAAACCGGCTATGCCGATCTGACCGTAACGCCCGGATATAAGTTCAAAGCGGTCGGCGCTTTGCTTACGAATTTTCACTTGCCGGAAAGTTCGCTGCTGCTTTTGGTTTCGGTATTTGCGGGACGTGAACTTATAATGAAAGCTTATGAGCACGCCGTGCGGGAACGTTACCGTTTCTATAGTTACGGCGATTGTATGTTCATCGAATAAAACGACAATGGCAGTTCTCCAATCTATCCGCAGACTGTTCACGGCCGCCGAACCGGCGGAAGAAAGGCCTGTCGTTCCCGCGCCGCCGGCGCAATATTCGATACATCCGCTTACCGCCGAAGACATAAACGAAGTTCTGAAGCTGAATATGCGCTGTTTCGCGAACGGCGAAAATTACACGCGGCATACGTTCAATTATCTGCTGAATGAACCGGGCATTTTGAGTTATCAGATCCGCACGGAACTCGGCGAGCTTGTCGCTTTTGCGTTCGTAATGGTCACGGAAACGGGTCTCGGCCATCTGACGACGATCGGCGTAGCGCCCGAACACCGCCGTCGAAAGCTCGGCCAAATGCTGCTCGGGCACTTAGAACAAGCACTGACGAACCGCGATATCTTTACGATGATGCTGGAGGTGCGTGTCGGAAACACGGGCGCGCAGCAGCTTTATCACCGCTGCGGATACGCGATAACTCAGCGTGTCGAAAATTATTATCACAACGGCGAGGCGTGCTTTATGATGTTCAAATCGCTGACCGCCGAAACGCAATGAATATCGAACTTCCCGCAGTTTATCCGATCACCGACCGAAGGCTTTCGGGTCTTTCGCACGCCGAACTCGTCCGCAAATTTGCCGCCGCCGGTGCGACGCTCGTTCAGCTTCGTGACAAGGATGCCACGCCGCGCGAATTTTTTGAACACGTCCGCGCCGCCGTCACAGCGGGCCGCGAACTCGGTGTAAAAGTGATCGTCAACGACCGCGTAGATATCGCCCTCGCCGCCGGAGCGGACGGCGTTCATCTCGGCCAGGACGACTTAACGCCCGCGGCAGCGCGTGAAATTTTAGGAGCCGACGCGATCATCGGATTTTCGACGCACACGAACGAACAGGCGAAACTCGCCGTCGAACTGCCCGTCGATTACATCGCCTTCGGCCCGGTCTTCGCGACATCGACAAAATCGGACGCCGAAGCCGTCGTCGGCCTGCGGCTGCTTGCCGAGGTCCGCAAAGCCATCGGAGAATTTCCGCTCGTCGCCATCGGCGGCATTAACGCCGAAAACATCGCCGATGTCCTGCAAAACGGCGCCGAATCCGCCGCCGTCATCAGCGCACTATACGACGGCGATGTGACCGAGAACTTTCGGCGATTAAATTCTTGGGTCTAATGCACTCTTATTTCACAAGTAGAGATCGCCGACCAAAAGTTCGAGCTACGATCAACCATCCACGATCCGCCATCCGTTTAACATTGTAAAAAAATATCTTGCATTTTCTAAACACGGTCGGTATCATAATTTATGGAAACCGCTCGTGTTTCTCCGACAGTTCGATCTTTTCTTTTAGTTTCCCCGCTTTTTCAGATTCTTTCGGGAGTTTATCCAACTAATGAGTTTGCTTGATGTAGCGCCGATCATAGAGCAGATGCTGCTCACATCCGACAATGTCAGCGACCTGAATTTTTCGTCGGGGCAAAAGCCGCAGGTCGAGATAAACGGCACGTTGTATTCGACTTCGCCGATGGGTCTCGGACGTCTGACGTCGTATCAGACCGAGATGATCGCGACGGCGATACTCCGCGACAATGCCGAAGCCGCCGCGCAATTGGCCCGAACGCGCACCGCAGATCTGAGCTACGCGCTGCCCGGCAAATGCCGCTTTCGCGTAAATATCTTTCAGCAGCGGAATTCGTTTTCGATCGTAATGCGCGTTATTCCGCATGAAATTCCGAGTTTCGAATCGCTCAACGTTCCGCTTCAGCTTGCCGATATCTGCAGCATCCGCAACGGCGTTGTTCTGCTTACCGGCCCGACCGGTTCGGGAAAAAGTTCGACGCTTGCGGCGATCATCGACCGCATAAACGAAACGAAAAGCTATCACATCGTAACGATCGAAGACCCGATCGAATTTCTTCATAACCACAAGAAAAGCACGATCAACCAGCGCGAGGTCGGCGCCGATACAAAAGATTTCGCGTCCGCGCTGCGTGCCGCTCTTCGCCAGGCGCCGAAAGTAATTCTCGTCGGCGAAATGCGTGACCTGGAAACGGCCGAGATCGCACTCGAAGCCGCCGAAACCGGCCACCTTGTGCTTTCGACGCTGCACACCATCGACGCTTCGAAAACCATCGACCGCATCATCGGGCTTTATCCGAAAAACGAGGAACGCATTATCCGAACACGGCTTGCTCAGACGTTCCGCTACATCGTTTCACAGCGTCTGATACCGCGTGCCGACGGCAAAGGCCGCATCGCCGCTGTGGAGATATTGAAATCAAATCCGCGTACGCGCGAATACATCGAAAAAGGCGAAAGCGAAGGCAAAACACTGCTTGACGCGATCCGCGACGGCGAGATCGACGGAATGCAGGATTTCGACAGCGTCATCAGAAAGATGGTCGAAGACAAACTGATCACGCTCGAAGACGGCCTTTCGTTCGCGACCAATCAGAACAATCTTTTGCTGCAATTGAAAGGACTTTCGTCAACCGAAGATTTCTTAAGCAACGGCAGACCCGCGGCGGTTTCGCCGATCGCTCCGATGCCGCCGAGTTCCGCTCCGGCCGGTTCGGTTCTGGACATGATCGAATAGAACAACGCTATGATTATTAGATGCGACAATTGCTCGGTGTCCCTTTCACTGGACGAATCGAAAGTGCCGAACGGTAATTTTACCGTCCGCTGTCCGCGGTGCCAGAATATGCTTCGCGCGTCGATGAAAGACGGCAAAACCATTTCGCCCGCAAACCGGCTTGCCGAAGAACGTCCCGCTCCGGCCGCCTCCGAAGGTTCCGGCGAATTTGCGATGAAGGAATCCGAATTTGAGATAAACAACGCCATGCGGACGCTTTTGGGCGCGCTCAAAGCAGGTTCGATGTCGGTCGAAACATCTGATGAAAAACTCGAAAAGCCGCGGCGTGTGCTTTTGTGCCTGGGCCAGCGGCGTGACGATGCGGCAAAGCGTTTGACCGAAGCGGGATTCAAAGTTTACCTCGCGGAAACTCCGGCTCAGGCGACCGAAAGGCTTCGCGAAGGCCGCACCGAAATACTGATCTTTTCACCCGATTTTGCGACCGAACACGGCGGAGCCGCCGTTCTGCAGCAGCGTGCGAACGCGATGTATGCCTCCGAACGTCGCCGGCTTTTCCTCGTGTCGCTCGAAGATACCGGAACCACAATGAATGCTCACGAAGCTTTTTTGCGTAACTTGAATCTGATCATAAACACCGGCGACATCGCGCAGCTTCCGCTGATATTGAACCGCGCACTCCAGGATTTTAACGGCCTGTACCACTATTTCAACAAAGCTCTCGGTGCCGAACCGATCTAAAACTTTATAAAAGTTTATTTTCAAACGCAGCAACGTTTGAAAATAAAATTGTAGGGGCAGGGC
>CBFGSN010000065.1:0-14444 GCA_965651435.1 uncultured bacterium
CCGAATTTTTCCAATCGATACTGGAGCGTTCGGAACGTCAGGCCCAGCAGTTTTGCCGATTTTGTGATGTTGTTGTCGGTGCGTTCCATTGCCTGCATTATCAGGCTTTTCTCGACGTCTTCGAAATTTACGCCTTCGGGCGGCAGTTTGAAATTCTCGCCGGACGCGGCTATAGACGCGCCGCCCACGGACATTTCGGGCGGGAGGTCGTCGGTCATGATGACGTCGTTTTCGCAAAGCAGTATCGCCCGTTCGATCGCCGATTCAAGTTGGCGGACGTTGCCCGGATAACCGTAATCTTCGAGCAGCTTTTTGGCCGCCGAATCGACCGATATTTTTCGCTCCGAATTCCGCGTGTGCTTTTTAATGAAATATTCGATCAGTACCGGAATGTCCGAGCGGCGTTCGCGAAGCGGCGGAATTTCGATCGAAAGAACGTTCAGACGATAATACAGGTCTTCGCGAAAGCGGTTCTCTTCGGTCATTTTCAGCAGATCGCGGTTCGTTGCCGCCAGAACGCGAACGTCCACATCTATTTCCTTTACGCCGCCGACGCGTCTGATCTCTTTTTCCTGAAGCGCGCGCAAAAGTTTTGCCTGCAGAGCGATGTCGAGTTCGCCGATCTCATCCAGAAAAAGCGTGCCGTTATTCGCAACTTCGAACAGTCCTTTCTTTTCGCCGACGGCTCCGGTGAACGAACCTTTTTCGTGGCCGAAGAGTTCCGATTCCAACAGGTTTTCGTTTATAGCGGCGCAGTTCACGGCCTGGAAGACCTCGCTTCCGCGAAGGCTGTTCGTATGGATGGAGCGGGCGATCAGCTCTTTTCCGGTTCCGCTTTCACCGCGGATCAGAACCGTCGAATTCGATTTTGCGATCTTTAGGATAAGCTTTTTCACCCTGTCCATTTCGGGCGAAACGGAAATGATCTCGGCGTCGAGCGTCGAAAGTTTCTGCAACGCGCGCGAAACGGTTTCGAGCAGCTTGTCCTTGTCGTACGGTTTCTGCAGATAATCGAAAGCACCGAGCCGCAGCGCGTCCACGGCTGAATCGACCGAACCGTGTGCCGTCAGCAAAATAACGATGATCGATTTATCGTAATTCGTGAGTTCCTTCAGCAGTTCGAGCCCCGACATGCCCGTCATTTTCAGATCGGTCAGCACAAGGTCAAACCGGCGCGATTCGACGAATTTCATTGCCGCTTCGCCCGAGCTCGCCGTCGTTACGTCATAACCTTCGCCGGACAGGATCGTTTCCAATATTTCACGCTGATTTTTCTCGTCATCAACGACCAAAATAGATTTTCGTGCCATAAGTTCTTAAATAATAAATACTTAAATGCCTTTAGTAAACATCATGCATTTTTCGCCACGGTCTGTTTTACCGGAAGCGCGACGCGGAACGTGGTTCCTTTTTCGTCCGACTCAACTGAGATGCGGCCGTCGTGCATTTCGATCACTTTTTTTACGATCGCCAGTCCCAACCCGGTTCCGGTTTCTTTTGTCGAAAAATAAGGTTCAAAGATATTTTCCAGATTTTCCGGAGGAATGCCGCTGCCGGTGTCCGAAATTTTAACGACTACATCCTGATCGTCCGGTTCGATCTTTACTTTCAACGAACCGCCGGTTCCCATTGCCTGCACCGCGTTAATGAACAGATTGTTGAAAACGGAACGCAGAAATTCGGCGTCTGCTTCGATCTTCGGAACGTTTTCGTGTTCGATGATGCTGATCTTCACGCCCGAATCTGCGGCTTGGTTTTCGATGATGCGGAGCGAATCGTCGATAACGGCGCGAAGGTCCGTCGGCTGTGCGTTGATCTTCGCAGGACGCGAATAGCTTAGGAAATCCGTTATCTGTTGGTTGATCCGCGCGACCTCGCCTTTTAGCTGTG
This sequence comes from uncultured bacterium, assembly GCA_965651435.1. Taxonomy (GTDB): domain Bacteria; phylum Acidobacteriota; class Blastocatellia; order Pyrinomonadales; family Pyrinomonadaceae; genus OLB17. The sequence goes on from CBFGSN010000065.1 coordinate 1,891, forward strand.
CCGTAAGTTTGTTGAACGACGCATTGTCTTCTGCATTTTCCGGAGCATATTTTGTCCGAAGGTGGTCGAGCGTCAAATTGATGTAATTGAGCGGATTTCGAATTTCGTGGGCGATCGCGGAACCGAGCCTGCCGATAACAGCACTCTTTTCCGCCAGCCTAAGCTGTTCCTCAAGCTCATTCGATTTTTCAAGTTCCGCGATCATCTCGTTAAAACGCCGTGAAAGCTTGCCCATTTCGTCGTTGCGCTTTTCGTCCGGGACACGAACGTTCAGATCGCCTTCGGCAACCTTTTTCGCCGCAGCGGAAAGATTTGCGATCGGCCGCGTAAAACGAAAAACCAGTATCAATGCCATCGCTGTCGAAATAAGCCAAACTGCCAGCGTGAATATCAACGGCCGCGCGACGCGCCACTGCTGAACGCCATGATCATTGTTCAGAATGACCATTATGTACCAACGGCCCTCGCTTGTTTCGACCGGAATGGCGTGGGCTTCGTCGGCATACGGCTGCGCCGCCGGATCCGATTGGTTCGGAAAATTGGCGATGTCCGGGCCGATCTTTCCGGCTTCCATCAGCGGCGGCAGGTCGGCGATCTCGCTTAGTTTCAGATAATCAAGTTCACCGTTCGGGTCTTCGACCGGCCAATATTCCGGATTCAAGCTGTCCGTGACGCGCCATTGGTCGTCGATGATGATTATGTCCTTGATCCGCTTTTTCGATTCTTCGTCGAGGAACGTTTGGTCGGGCTTTTCGACAAGGTCTTTTACGCGGTCGTTCGGCGAGGTCAGTCCTGTCGAGCCGATCGCGATACCGGCGACAAGGGCCTGCGACTGAAGGTCGCGGAGTTCGGCGCTTTCGTTCTGGGCAACGAGATTCAGATAGTACTGAACGCCCAGTGTCGATACAAGCAAAAATGCCATGATCAACGAAAGTCGGCCGCGGAATGTACTGAAAAATCTCATAATTTTTGAAATCTTAAGCAAATGTTTAAGATTTTGCTTGCAACTTGTTCAAACTGAATGTTATAGTCTGATTTAGCAATTACGCAAAGCCTCGAAAGGTCCACTCCAGATGCGATCGGGGCAGTTTCTTCTCTTTCCACTCAACAAAATAATTTTTCGAACCGAGGTTTTACATGATGTTTATGTGTTCTGCGAAGCGTACTTTTTGGCTGACCGCTGTTTTATTGATGCTGTTCGGAGGTCTTTCGCTTACCGCTATCGGACAGACGAAAAGGAAAACTGCTGCCAAAAAGAGTACGGCTTCGAAGAAAAGTTCGAAAAAGGCGACAAGGTCCTCAAAAAAGAAGAAAATGACCGCGGCCGAAAAACGGGCCGAAGCCGCGCGTAAAAAGAAAGAAGAGGAACGCCGTCAGGCCGCGCTTGAAGCCAAACGTCGCCGCGAACAGGCGGCCCGCGAAGCTCGTGCGCGGAAGATCGCTTTCGAGAACGGGTTAAAGGCCGAAACGCGATCAAATATTCTAAAAGACGATACAGAAGGTGAGAACTTGGCCATACGAAGCGCCGCCGTCGAAGCTCTCGGTAAACACGCGGGAACGGTCGTCGTTATGGAGGCAAAGACCGGAAAGATCGTCACGATGGTAAATCAGGATTGGGCGATCCACGACGGTTTCAAGCCGTGTTCCGCGATAAAGCTCGTGACGGGCGTTGCGGGTCTTAACGAAGGCGTCATAAACGGCGACGGCAGCATTGCGGGTGAAACCGGCAAGCTCGGTCTGGACGACGCACTTGCATATTCCAACAACGCGTATTTTCAACGCGTCGGTGTCAAAATGGGCACGGATAAGATGATCGAATATGCAAAAGATCTCGGGCTTGGCCAAAAGACCGGCATTAACGCGCCGAATGAATATGCGGGAAAACTTCCGTATGGTAACTCGAACCCGCGGATATATTCGCACGCCGATGATTTCGAAGTAACGCCGCTTCAGCTTGCGGTGATGGTTTCGGCCATATCGAACGGCGGAAAGCGCGTCGTGCCTTACATTCCGAAAGCCCGCACCGAAAAGATATCGTATCAGCCGCGGGCGAAAAGCATCGGTTTGCCCATGGAACGCGTTAAACACGTGATTCCCGGAATGATGGGTGCGGCCGAATACGGAACGGCACGCCGCGGTGTCGATGCATCGATGGGCGTCGCCGGAAAGACTGGTTCGTGCATTGGAAAAGGAACATGGGTAGGCACTTTTGCATCGGTCGCCCCGATCGAAGACCCGCTTTATTCGGTCGTTGTTATCATACGCGGACAAAGCGACGGCCGTGGAAAATATGCCGCCGCGGTTGCCGGAAAAGTTTATGACGCATTGCGGCCGATGATCGAGCGGCCTCGCGGCCAATTCCTGAATTCGGATGTGGCATCAAATCCGGTGCGGCCAAAGATACGCATCGGTGAGGTCAACGAAAACGAAGAAGAAGATGACGTGGACCCGAATGCCGTCGCGGATGACGGCGTTGCCGACGCGGCCGACGGAACACGCGAAACGATCATCGTCGGGTCGGCGAAGGACAAAGCTCCTGAGGCGAAAAAGCTTATCACCCGAACTGCCCAGTCGCGGCCTGTATTCAAAAATGTGGTCATTACGGTCAAAAAGCGTCCCGAGGAAAAACAGCGTCAGCGCGTCGTTATTATCAACGATAAGTAGGACCGCCCGGCGGGCTTATATTCCGAACTCTCCCAAACATCGAAACTAAATACCGGTTTGCCTCGTAACCGTAAAGCGTTTTGGCTTGACACGCGCCGTATTGGTGCGTGATTATTTAGCTTTCATTTGTTTGCCGAAAAGGTTGCCCCGGCCGCACGGCGAACTTATAAGATCAAAAAGTAATTGCAACTATTTGCACATACCTTACATCTGATTTTCGCAAAGGAAAACTGCCAAGCGGTTTTACTTTTCGCGAAAAAATGAGTTGTTGGATATTCAGACGGAGGAAGTATTTAAATGAATAAGTTTTTGAAACAAATTGGAATTGGGATGATGGCTGTGGCCTTTATTGCCGTCGCAGCCGGCGCAACATTCGCACAGGATGCATGCGAAGATTATGATGGACAAGCGGCGCTTTATGAAAAATTTAACGCGGCATATTCGTCCAAGGACCTCCAGGAACGAAAGACCGCGGTCGATTTCGGCAAGCAGTTTTTGGAAAAATACGGGTCATGCGAATCGGCTTCCGATACCGCGGCCTGGCTGAAGGAAAATCTTCCGCCGTTCGAACAATTCATTAAAAAGGCGATCAAGGATGAAGAACTTGGAAAGCTTTTTGCAAAGTTCGACAACGGTATAAACACACAGAATTATGCCGATGCATTCGCGGCAGGCAAGGCGATCCTTGCGGAGCAGCCGGACAACCTGAACGTCATCGTTCCGCTTGGAGCGGTTGGCCTGTACGAATCCTACAAAAAGAACAATCAGTTCAACGCGGATTCGCTTCGCTACGCGAAGATGGCGATCGACAAAATGAATTCGGGCGTTACGTCGAATAAATACGGCGTGTTCCAGTTCGAATACGGAACGAAGGAAAAAGCCTTGAGCGAAATGAACTATGTGATCGCCTATATCACGTATCATGTGAACAAAGATCACAAGAACGGCATCGAGACCTATTATAAGATCACGCAGATGCCGGGCGACCGCAAGAACGAGCCCGCTGTTTATGACACGATCGGTTCGTACTATTTTGACGAGGTCGTAAAGATCGCTGACAAAGTGCAGACGTTGATCGCCGAACAGCAGGCTCTTCCGACCGATGAGGAAAAGCTCGCCAAAGACACGGAGATCAAGGCAACGATCGCTAAGCTCAACGCATATGCCGAACGGTCGATGGATGCTTACGGACGTGCCCGTGCCCTGGTTACCAAGAACGACGCGGAATCGACGAAGTACAAGACCGCTTTGAATGAAAGACTGACAAAGTTGTACGACATTCGGTTTGGAAAGCAGGACGGACTTGATGCCTACATCGCCGAAACGATCAAAAAGCCGCTGCCGGATCCGACGCAGCCGGTAGAAGTTCCGGTCGTAACGGAAACGCCGACGGCAACGCCGACACCCAGCGGTGAAAGCAGCGTTGAAAAACCGGCCGCAAAAAGTTCGGCGACCGCGGCAAAACCATAACTTTTGACAGCTTCGTTTGAATATCAAGTTAAAGCCGGGCTTCCGTTTAATCACGGTGTCCGGCTTTCCTTTTTCCATATTCCCAAATAAAATCGAAATATCACAATGACGCGCGGGAAGCTTGAAAACGACCTGGGACACAAATTCGCGGATCCGCAGCTTCTGGCGCGGGCATTGACGCATCGTTCGTGGGCACATGAACACAGCGGCAAAGAACGTCCGCTGGATAACGAACGGCTCGAATTCATCGGTGATTCAGTTCTCGGGTTGGCGATAGCGGAACACCTTTTTCGCGAGAACCCGAAAATGAACGAAGGCCGCCTTACGCTGATGAAACACCGGCTTGTAAGCACATCGACGCTCGCCGCTCTTTCGGAAAAGCTCGGCGTGGGCGATGTTCTGCGGGTCGGCCGCGGCGAAGAAAAGACAGGCGGACGAACAAAACCGGCGATCCTTGCCGACACGCTCGAAGCCGTGATCGGAGCCGTCTTTATGGATGCGGGCTACGAAGCGGTGAGCGGCGTTATCCGACGGCTCTTTGCCGAGGAACTCGAACAGGCGACGCCCGAAAGTTCACTTGATTACAAAACGCTTTTGCAGGAAACGCTGCAGGCGCGAAAGCTTTCGGCTCCGCAATATGAACTGACGGATACAGAAGGTATGCCGCATGAACGCACGTTTCGCGTACGTGCGGTCTGGGAAAACGGCGAATCGTCCGGCGTTGGGAGTTCGCGAAAATCAGCGGAGATGATGGCGGCGTGCGAAGCTTTGAAAATACTTGGTGCTTTGCCCGGTGACGAATAGTTTTACGATCATGAACAATACAGAAAACGAAATGAATGTGGAGTTGAAACACGAGAAAACGTCCGCAAAGGATGAAATTGCCGAACCGAAAGGCCCGCCGAAATCCACGTTCCGCGAATATCTGGAATCGTTCGTCGTCACTCTTGTGATGGCGCTTTTCGGAATGACGTTCATTCTTCAGGCCGTAACCGTTCCTACCGGTTCGATGCAGAACACGATACTCGTCGGCGATTATCTTCTTGTCAATAAATTTATCTTCACGCCCGGCGGGCACTCGCTGCCGTTCCTGCCGCAGCGGGAGATAGAACGCGGGGACATCATCGTTTTCAAATATCCCGGCAATCGAAAGAATCCGCGGCGAGATTCTTACCGCGGCCCGGGACGCCCGCCGCTTGTTGCCTATCAGCTCAATTACGTCAAACGCGTTATCGGATTGCCGGGCGAAAAGGTCGAATTTCGGGACAATCACGTTTACATCAATGGCAAGCTTTTGCCCGAACACCGGATCATAGGCGATGCGGACGATGATATTTCCGCTTTGACGACACGCGAATTCGAGGAGCGCAAACCCGAAGATAAATGGGACGTTTATTATTCCGAATCGACCGTCAAACGCACGAATGCGGGACTGCCGCTTCCGCCATCGCAGTATGATTATTATGAATTCGGCGTCGAAGGTCCGGGAAAGGAAATGATCGTGCCTGAAAATAATTTCTTTGTGATGGGCGACAGCCGCGACCGCAGCGAAGACAGCCGCGTTTGGGGATTCGTTCCGCGCGAGATGATAATCGGCCGGGCGATGTTCGTTTATTGGTCATGCGACCGCGGAGCGTCGAACGACAGCGCACTCGGATGTCTGACCGCGCCGCGTTTGAACCGCATCGGACGCCTTATCCGCTAGAAATATCGACGTGAATCTTACCCTAAAACCCGAAGTCGCCTCGGCATTGGCCGAAGATCGTCCGGTCGTCGCGCTCGAATCGACCGTGATCGCCCACGGCCTACCGCATCCGCAGAATGTCGAAACAGCATTGGCGATGGAATCGGCCGTCCGCGAGAACGGAGCGGTTCCGGCGACGATAGCGATCCTCGACGGCGAGATATTTGTCGGTCTTGACGAAGCTCAGATCGAAATGCTCGCGACCGGGAACGACATCCGAAAGATCTCGCGGCGCGACCTGCCTATCGCCGTCGGCAAGCGGCTGAACTGTGCGACGACCGTGGCGACAACGGCTTTTCTGGCACACGCGGCCGGCATCGGGGTTTTCGCCACCGGCGGCATCGGCGGCGTTCACCGCGGAGGAGCTTCCGATGTCTCGGCCGATCTGCCGGAACTTGCCCGAACGCCGATCACGATCGTTTGTTCGGGTGCGAAGGTGATACTCGATCTGCCGGCGACGCGCGAATGGCTTGAAACCTGGGGAATTACGGTGCTCGGTTGGCGGTGCGACGAGATGCCCGGATTTTATGTGCGTTCCAGCGGTTTGCCCGTTGACGAACGCATCGAAGAGATCGACGAGCTCGCGGCTGTTGCAAATGCACGCGAGGAGCTCGGTTTGCAGAGCGCGCTGCTGCTGACGGTGCCGGTTCCGCCGGAATTTGAAATGGACGGCGGCGAACTCGAACGGATCATTGGCGATGCGGTTACGGAAGCGGAACGCCGCGAAATTTCCGGCAAAGCGATCACGCCTTTTCTGCTCTCCGCCGTTGGCGAACGAACCGGTGGCCGTTCGCTTTTGGCAAACATCGCGTTGCTCAAGGAAAACGCGCGTGTCGCCGCTCTCGCCGCGGCCGCGCTTATTTGACCACTACGGTTTTCGCCATCTTTTCTTTCAGCGACGTGAGCCTAACCTCGGCGTTCTTTGCTTCTATCGTATCCGGAAACTCCTTCATTATCGCGGTCCAACTGTCGCCGTTATAATGATACTTTTTCGTTGACGGATTGAACAAAAACACGATGCCGAGCCGCCTGTATCGGTCAAGGCTCACATAATTCAGAAAATAGCTGTGCCGCGGGGCACCGGTCGCCGCCATGGCTCGCGGCGTGATGCGTTTCACGGCATCGCGCGAAAGTTTTATCGCCGCCGTTTCGATCAAGTCACCGTATAAAAGCAGCATTGCGGCCCGATATTCGGATTTTGGATAGAGTTCGAGGAAAGCGGCCGCGAGTTCGATCTGTTCAAAACCTTTTGAAGCGTGGACAAGGCGGGCGAGCCGCTCTTCGTCGCCGTTCCTAAATTTTCCGAGCAGTGCATCGGATTGTATCCAGCCATAATTTTGCGGCGGTGCTTCGATCCTAAAGAACGTGACGCCATCATTCTGAACAGTTGCGAGGATCTTTACTTTTCGGCCGAGCCGCATGCGCTGGACCGCGGTCGCATATAGACTTGGGCCGTCGCGAAGCACCGAAAGATTTTCATCAAAAACAACGGCGATGCGGCCAATTTCCGGAGCTTTTGCGGCTGCGGCGGTTCGCTTTTTGCGCGGAGCCCGCCGCTGTCCGTCGGCGGGTGAGACGAAAAGGCACAGAAATGCCAGCAAGAGACATATCGGGGTTTTCATATTTTCGGGTGAATCTGACTAACTATTTAATTGCCGCTTTCAGTTTGCTTTGCAGACCGGCGTGGTGAAAATGGCAGATCGCGACGGCCAGCGCATCCGATGCATCGTGCGGTTTCGGCACTGAGCGGAGCTTCAGCAGCATGCGGACCATTTCCGCGACCTGCTGTTTTTCCGCATTGCCGTGTCCGACGACCGTTTGTTTCACTAGCCGCGGCGCGTATTCGGCGATCTCTATCGAACGCTGTTCGCCGAGCAGGAGCACGATGCCGCGAACTTGGCCGATCTTCAGCGCCGAACGGGCGTTGATCGAAACGAACGTATCTTCGACCGAGAGCACATCCGGAGCGAACTTTTCGATGAGTTCTTCGACGCCGAGATATGCGTTCAGCAAGCGTTTCGAAAAAGCGTCGCCCGAACGGCCTTTTATCGTTCCGAAATCTACGAGGGCGTACCGGGCAGAGCTGCCTTCGACGACGCCCCAACCCAGAGTTTCGCTTCCCGGATCGATTCCCAAAACACGCATTTACAAGCAATTACAAAAAGATGACAACGCCAAAGATAACCCAAGTTTTTCGCCGAACGCAAGCCGGATCTTGTATTTGTCAAAAATGACGCGAAGCATTATCATCTTAGCATCAAGACACAGCAATCATGACAACCGACACACCCATCGACCGGCCGTTAGACTCAGTTCGTGTTCTGTTTTCGGAGATGATCGACTATGCCGGGCTTTTTCCGCCCGCGCAGCTGACGATGGCCGAAGCGGTAATAAATTTCGCGGCGTATCGAAACAGTAATTACAACTGGATGCTCGGGCGGTTCATCGTTCCGGCCGCACGGCTAGGCGAGTTTTGGGAAAGCGCCGAAGAATTCGTTTCGCGCGGAACGGGTGAACCGTGGCGGCTTAGCGTTCTGGCGGGCGAAGACATCAATGAAACGCTGCGTATCGTCAATGATTTCAATGCGAAACACTCTTCGCGCGTGGTCATAGATTGTTTGGAAGTGAAAGCTTCGACCGTTTCAAAGATCGACAACACGGTCGAAGGCCTGCCGAAAGGCGTCATCGCGTATTTCGAGGTTTCGATGAAGGACGGTTTCGGCGAACTCGTCGCGGAACTCGCCTTAAAAGGCCAGCGTGCCAAGATCCGCACGGGCGGTGTCACGCACGAGCTTTTTCCGTCTTCGCATGAGATCGTCCGGTTCGTCCGGACCTGCATGGCGGCGAATGTTCCCTTTAAGGCGACCGCCGGGCTGCATCATCCGATACGGTGTTTCCGGCCGCTTACATACGCCGCCGACGCTCCGATGGGAACGATGCACGGATTTTTGAATATGCTGTTGATGACAGGTTTTGCCCGCGAAGGCTTTCGGCCGAACATTCTGGAAGACGTGATGGAGGACGAATTCGAAGAGGTCTTTGCGTTCGCGCCGAACGCCGTGAGCTGGCGAAACGACCACGTCCTCGACCTTGCCCAGATCACACGTCTCCGGACGAAAGGGATGAACTCGTTCGGCTCGTGCTCGTTCGACGAACCGATAGCCGATCTCCGAGCTCTCGGCCTTTTGTAGATCCCTTAACTGACATCCACATAAAAATAGGAACCGCCGAAAGCCGGACGGTTCCTTTTCGTTTGTGTGGCGAACATAGTTAATGTCCGATAAGGTCTACGCCCGTCAGATCGTCGGGCAAGTCGAGCGGTATAAGCTCAAAAGTGTACTCTTTCGCTCCGGCGGTCATGAACAGGTCCTCGCCTATCGGAACGTAATCTATCCGGTAATATCCGAATGTGTTCGTTCGGCTGGTGTGAATAATGCCGTCCCTATCGAGCACGGCAACGATCGCATTTCTGATCGGCAGGCCGTTTTCGGTCAGCGTCCTTCCGCTTACCGAGGCGTTGATAGTGCAGGCATTCAGGATCGGGCCGGAAACATTCAGGTCGTAAGCATCGCCGGCTGCTCCGCCGACATTGACTTCGTGAACGACGACCACGAACTGCTGTCCCGCCGTTACATTGAACGAATATGTCAGCGTTCCCGGAGTCGTGACCCCGTAATCCGCGATATAATTTTCCCGGATATTTGTCGGATTATACGTTCCGTTATAAGCGGCTGAATAGAACGCCGACGGATCCGACGGAACGATCGTGACGGTCACGCATCCGTCCGCCGAAGCGGTATAAGTATATGCATCGTATCTGCGGCCGACGGTCGAATCCTGAAGGACCGGTGTCGGTTTCGGAGCGGCGCAAGTGCTAATGATACCGGTTCGGTTAAGCCGGCTTGTCTGTGTGCCTGTGACCGCTGTGTAAGCTTGCCCGGCCGGCGGCGGTGTTTCATCGAGAGCTGATTCCACAATCGATGGCCGTCCCGTTTGGATCGGTATCGGTATATCGCGCGTGGCTCCGCCGCCGAAATTCACCGTTAACACAAGGTCGATCGTTTTTCCGCAATCGAAATCCTCACCGAGTTTGATCGTGAACGGTGCCGACCCGTTCGATGAACCGCTGACCGCGGCTAGATCAGGGTAAGAGATCGATGCCGGAGCCGCGATCGTGATGTTCGGGTCGGGCGATGAAAGCGTCGCCGAAATTCCCGTCGCGGTTGAAAGACCGACGTTCTGCAGTTGGATGGTCAGGTTCCAGATCTCGCCCGGTTCTATGCTGGCGTTGTGGTTTCCGCGATATTCGGTCGTCGTCACGTCGCCCTTATCGAGATAGGCGTTTCCTTCGACGCCGAGCTGATGCATAGCCGGTATCGGCATAAAGATGCCCGCACCGGAATCGCGGTCAACGCCCGGCTCCTCGATATCAACAGCCGTTTCGGTCATTGCAGCGTAAAGTTCGGCTCGTGTTGCCCCCGGGGCGGCCTGTTTAAGCAGCCCCAACATTGCGGCGGCCTGCGGCGCGGCAGCAGATGTACCGAAGAACGGAATAAAGCCGGGAGTTGTCGTGGCCGATCCGTCGGCGGCGGTAATATCCGGTTTCTGCAGCAATTCGCCGCCGGTTGACGAAACATTTCCCGGCGTTATCGGTGTGCCGTCCGCGTTGTAAAAGATACGGCGCGGTCCGTCCGAACTGAAAATTTCGACGTCGTCGATCGGGCTGTGCGCATTCGGATACGGACCGACAGAAACACCCCAGATCGCGGGCCCGGACGGCGTTGCCGCAACACTGACCGTGTTGCGTCCGGCGTTGTGGCCATACGTGACGCCGTTCGTCGCTATCGCGAGCCGGCCGCGGTTCGTGTTCAGATGCAGAAAGCGGCTCTCGCCCGAATATTTCGCAATGACAACGCGTTCACCCGTGGCGCGCGTACCGGCGTCCTCAAGCGGATCCTGCGTTCCGTTCTGGGAATTTGTTGATGCGGTAACGATCGAGGTGCCGGCGGCATTTAGAATGTACAGATCATAATCGTTTCCGGAAGCCCCGAGCGGATCGGACCATTTAAGGATAACGCGGCCGCCGACGGTCAGTGTATCGAAAAGGGTCGAGCCGCCGAAATCGTGAATTTCACCTACACCTTCAAGCGTCCCCGTACCTTCGCCGCCGCTGACGAAATCGCCTTCCCAGGCGCCAGCCGTTCCGTCGTTCAAATTGCCGGAATTTGCCGCGGACGAAAAATAGAACGCTCCGCCCTGCGAACCGACGGTTACGTCGTTAACGGCTTGGATCAGAATTCCGCCGTTCGTCGGAGCCGTGATCGACGGATCCTGGCCGTCCTGAAACGGCGTTTCGTAAAAATAGCTGTAATCATCGACGATGATATCGCATCCGGCGGCGCGAAGGTCGCGTATGTTCTGTGCAAATCCGGCGAAAGAGCCGCTCGCCGTCGCGTAATAAAGCGTAGCACCCGGAGCCGCATCGTGCACAAGTTCGAGCATGGCGGTTCCTTCCTCGCCGGTGCCGGCCTGGCCCGGCAGAACGTTGACGACAGGCGGAAGATCTCCGGAAGCCTGGCGTGCCGCGAGCGAATCGATGCCGTTGGACATAACACCGATCTTTATACCGGTGCCGTCAAGACCGGTGAGTTGGCGTGCAAGCCCGACGCGATGAGTCGTGTCGGCTTCGGCGGTTACCGAACCGGCCAGCGGATCGCCGGCGCGTTTTACTTTCGGCAGCGTATCCGCAAGAAAATTACGGACACGGTTGAAGCTTGCGGAACGTTCGGCGGTTATCGGAAATGAAGATGTGAACGGGGCCGCGGTCGACCTGATGCTGCTAAAAAGCGGCGGAACCGGCTTTGCGGCAGGTGCGCTGTTCGACATTCCTTCCTGCTTCGGCATTATGAAAATGACGCCGGGCCGACCGGCAATGTCTTCGAGCAGCTCGATCGGCACGTTCGCCGTTATGCTTCGATACTGCGGAAACGAAGCGGTGATATTTGCTCCAAGCTTTTTCAGATATTCCATCAGTTCATCGGAAACCTGCGCCGTGATGTCCACGGCGATAAAGCCATCGCTATCGACGGCAAGCCCGGTATCGATGGACGAAACGCCGCTTGCGATCTGTTCACCGCGTTCCATTTTCATCTGATACAACAGACGCGAATCTATCTTTCTCTGGTTGGGAGTTCTTGAGCGTTTTTCCGCGGCCAGCGAGGAAATTTGACGCGCGGCTTGCTCACTAATGCCGGAAGCCGGAGGCGCAGAATTCCTCGATCTTTGAGCAAAAGATACGCTCGACCCGCCGCCGAAATATATCCAACCGGCGACGGCCAACAGTGCCGCAAGCGATAATGTAAATAAAATGCGAAATGGGTTTGTTCGCAGGAACGACGATTTTTTATGTGGTGCGTTTTTCATGATGTATTGATCCCAACCTATGCGAATGATCGAAACTTTTTGGAAATATAATGTAATGTGCGGACATCCTGATCGAATCCGGTGTTCGGGAAACGAGCATCTGATCTGAGCGGAATAATTTGGGCGCGCATTGCGAAAACGATTATCATCCGATTTTTCGGTTTTAGCAAATGCGGCGTTGGGTTGCACCGTTCGTGGCGCGTCTTTACCATAATATTCAGATGTGGAAAGGTTTTATAGAAAATCGCGAACG
>CBFGSN010000066.1:0-14399 GCA_965651435.1 uncultured bacterium
CCCCCTTTTCTAGTACTCGCATTATTGATGGCGAAAAATAACCTCGCGCGGCTGATGAAATACGAGGAAGCAACGACGCAGGGAGCGGCGAGATCAGTCAAGATATTGAGCGCAGCGAAAACGATTTTAGAAGATATTGTGCTCGCCGTCTCAATTTATCAAGGTGCGATCGTTGTTGGTCAAAAGGGAGCTCAATATTTAGCAGGAAGAACCGCCGCTAAAGCCGGTGTGACTGCCGCGGAGGAGAGCATAAATAAACTTGCGCAGGATTATCTTGATTGGTACATAAAAAAGAACGGTAAATTCGGGGCCGAGATAGCGAGAGAACTACCGTCCGTTCGAAACGTTGTCGTCCCCGGCGCTGTCGGACAGGTGCAACGCCGTGCGTACCAACTAGATCATTTGAGACCAGATGAATTTTTTTGATTTTACGCAATTCCGACGGTGAGGTGCAATATCAATTCTTCCGACTCAGCAGCGATATTCCGGCCGAAGCTGCTCAATAGCAACTGAAAGATGTGCCGTCTTCGCCCAAGGAAGGAAAGCGGCATATTTGACAATCCGGCCTCGACAAACGACAGTTTATCTACGTGGCCGATAAAGCGAAAAAGAAGAAGGTGAATTATTCGAGTGCCTGGGTCGAGGCTCGTCGGATCATTTGGAATGCACGCTGGCGCCTGCTTTTCGGCGCTTTTCTGATGCTGATATCGAGGCTTGCGAGCATGGTGCTGCCCGCCTCGACAAAATTCATCGGAGACGAAGTATTCGCGAAACAGCGGTACGACCTGATCAAATGGATCGCGCTTGCCATCGGAATTTCCACGCTTATTCAGGCGGTGACAGGCTTCGCACTCTCACAGATCCTGGGCGTGGCGGCCCAGCTGGCAATAACAAATATGCGTATGCGCGTTCAGCAGCATATAGAACGCCTGCCCATCTCATATTTCGATTCGACACAAAGCGGTGTTTTGATATCGCGGATAATGAATGATGCCGAGGGAATCCGAAACCTTGTCGGCACAGGCTTGGGACAGATCCTTGGCAGTTTGGTAACCGCTGTTCTATCCATTGGTGTTTTGTTCTATCTGAATTGGCAGATGACATCGGCAATGATCGTCGTGCTGCTGTTTTTTGTCGGAATGTTGTGGTATGCGTTCAAAGTTCTTCGCCCTATATTCCGCGAACGCGGCGAAATTACAGCGGATGTCACGGGCCGTTTGGGCGAAAGCCTCGGCGGCATACGTGTTGTGAAATCCTATACCGCCGAAAAACGCGAGGAGCTTTCCTTTACGCGCGGTGCTCATAAATTATTCCGGAATATAGCGAAATCTGTAACCGGTGTATCGGCGGTCGGTTCTTTTTCATCGCTTGTCATCGGAGCGATCGCGGTCGTAATGATCGTCCTGGGCGGCAACGCGATACAAGGCGGAACCATGACGCTCGGCGATTTTCTGATGTACATATCGTTCACGTTCCTGTTGGCTATGCCTATCGTTGAATTGACGGCGATCGGAACACAGATCACGGACGCGTTTGCCGGACTCGACCGCATTCGCGAAGTAATGGCGCTAACCACCGAAGATGCCGAAGACCAAAGCAAAGTGCCGCTCGGCCGCGTTCAGGGAACAATTGAATTCGAAAATGTAGAATTCGAATACGATAAGGATGTGCCTGTTCTAAAAGGCGTGAGTTTCAAAGCCGACGCCGGAACGACGACCGCCTTGGTTGGTTCAAGCGGTTCCGGAAAGTCGACGATCTTAAGTCTTGTTCTGAATTTTATCCAACCGACAAAGGGCGTCGTTTCGATCGATGGAAAAGATCTGCAGAAAGTTCGGTTGCGCGACTACAGGCGGCAGCTCGGCGTTGTGCTTCAGGATAATTTTTTGTTTGCGGGAACTATCCTCGAAAATATTCGTTTTGCGAACACCCAGGTAAGTATTGACGAAATAAAGAAGGTTTGTAAGATCGCAAACGCCGATGAATTTATCGAGAAATTTCCTGATGGCTACGAGACGGTCGTTGGCGAACGCGGCGTTAAGCTTTCCGGCGGCCAGCGTCAGCGGATCGCGATCGCCCGTGCCTTGCTCGCCAATCCGCGGATCTTGATCCTCGATGAGGCGACCTCTTCGTTGGATTCGGAAAGCGAAGCATTGATACAGGAAGGATTGAATCGGCTTCGCGAAGGACGCACGACGTTCGTCATTGCTCATAGGCTTTCTACCATCCGCAGTGCCGATCAGATAATGGTGGTAGAAGCAGGCGAGATCGTGGAACGCGGCACGCACGAAGAACTCATACGAATGAACGGCCGCTATAAGCAGCTATATGATAAACAATACAGCTTTGAACAGAATCTGTTCGTAAACCCAGGTGAAGATCCAACGGGCAGGTCGGACGAAACGCATTCTGCATCGAAACTATGATCAGGCGACTGTGCCGCACGGAAAGCATGGAGTTCGAGAGCGTCGAAGCGGACGATCAGTCGGTGCAGCCGTAGGTGTATCTTACGACGAATTGCCGTTCAGCATCCGCAAATTCTAAATATGCGAACCCCGCGGAACTTTCTTTTTCTTTACCGGCGGCACCAGCTTCGCTGCGCGGCACGATCTCGAAAACGCCTTCGCTGAAAACAGCGAGTGCGAGATCGGCGAGCTCGGCTTCCTTAAAAGGCAGATAAATTATCCGGCCGTCAAAAGAAATTCCGATCGGTCTGATGCGGAACGGAACACGCCACTCACGTTCTATCTGCTGACCCTTATCGTCCATTAAAGCGATCTTTGAAGGTTCTAATCCTTTTGGGCTCTGGAACCCGATATGTTGACCCATTACTATTGTGATAAGGGTTTTATCGGACGCTTCGAGGACAGGAAGGGTGACAGAACACTTCGAACACTCGCTATTTGCAAAATTCGCTGGCGGGATCGAAAGAGCGGTCACAGGTCCGTCCAGAGGCTGAAGTTTTATGGTCAGCCTCTGTTTCTCGGCCGGAAGTTTTGAGTTCTTCAGCGACCGAGCGATAGCGTCGCACGTCGCGTCATTGAACGAGAATACGAAAGGAAAACCCGATGTCTGCATCAATTCATTCGCCCGCTTTGCGAATGCATCCGGTTTAATATCCGGCTTTTCTTTTCGAATCTGGACTAATTCGGCGATGAGCGGAGACGTCTCCACCCTGAGCGCGTCCATTGTGACCTGTTGGCCGCAAACGCTGATGGACAATATGATGCTGAGACTGGACAGCAGGAATATGTTCAATGCCTTCATCTTCATATTTGTTCAACGAGAATGTGCCGCAGGTTTGGATAGCGGTCCAGGTCGTCGGCCGCATTCAGCACGATACGGAACAGCGGTTTGATGAAAGGAAGAAAATACGTTTTGCCGCGGTTCGCGGATTGGAAGGAAAATGTTCCGACGGCCTTTAAGCACCGCTGGATCGTTTGCAGACGAAATTCCTGTTCGAATTCTGTTCGGTCTAGTTCCGATAAACCCTGACGATCACGTTCATTCAGAAAGATCGCCTTTTTGGCGGCCAGCCATTCTGCCGATGGCGGTTCCGTGACGCGGTCAAGCAGCAGCGAAACAAGGTCGTAAGTAACGGAACCTAGACGCGCGTCCTGATGATCAATGATCCGCAGATCATTTCCGTTGTCGAGCATAAGGTTCGCAGCATGAAAATCACGATGGCAAACCACCACCGCTTTTTCTGATAACTCGGATGCGATCTCTTCGAATTCGGCCGAAATAGCTTTGTCGTCGTCATCGGCAAGCGGCTGCTTCTTAAAGGTTTCGAAATAATGCGTCTTAAAGAAATTTAATTCCCACAGCAATTTTTCCGTGTCGAAACTCAAACGAGATGCGATCGAATTTGTCTCGAGGGCGGTTTTGGTCGTTTCCTGGATACGCGGAATTAATGTGATCGCCCGGTCGATCAGATCGCTTCTTCGGGCTTCATCTGCCGCCAGAAGCTCATCCCGCAAAATTCGATCGCCGAAATCTTCGAGGATCATTAACCCGAGATCCTCGCGAACCGCATAGATCTTCGCCACCGGCAGGCCGCATTTTAGGAAGAGCTCCGTAACGTCGATGTACGAATGTTCGGCCGCGGAAAATGCTTCGGGATAGACGCAGGCGATCGCGGTTTCATTACGCCATGAAATTCGAAAATACTCACGCGTCGAAGCGTCCTGCGAAAGGTGTTCGAACGCGGCGGGTTCGTTTTCGTCAGCAAGAAATGTTGTGAGGCGTTCCTGGAAACTGGGCATATGATATTTATATCAAAGGAACAATATAATTTTCGCCGCGGACGTATCCGTTCAATGCCTTCGGCGGAATCTCAGCGCAGTTTCGGACCATATCGGCGCGTACTATCGCGGCATTCTCGAACGTCTCCCCGGGGGCGATCGTCACGCCGTCGGCGACTATCGTCCGGTACAGATGTGCACCCGCGCCGATAGAAATATCGTCCCACAGGACAGAATCGCGCAGGACGGCATCCGGTTCGATCCGACATCCGCCGCCGACGAACACGTTACTTTCGTCACCCATCATCGCCAGCGAAATATCAAGATAACGCGGGATGGTCGAAAGCTCATACCAATCCGCATCCGTGACGAAAGCGTTGATCCGCCGGCCCTCTTTGATCGCCGGGTCGTAAAATGTAGGCACGATATCGGAATAAACTCCGCGCGGTATGTAATTGAAAACCTCGGGTTCCATAATATGGATCCCCGTAAACATGAGCGGATTGACTATCTCGTGTTCGGTATTCCGGAGTTCATCTTCAGTGACCGGAGTCGCGAAATCGCCGAAACCGGTCACACAACCGTCATTCGTTTCAACGACCGTAAATCGCTCGCGTTTCGAGTTTGGCTTGAGAACCATCGTTGCTATCGCGCCGGACGCGACATGAGCATCGATCGCCGCGGCGATGTCGATATTCGTGATGATCTTTCCGTTAACGATCAAAAATCGGTCGTTTTCCAGGTATTGCCGTGCATTATCAAGAGCTCCGGCGGTACCCAGAATGTTCGGCTCCTCACGCGTATATTTGATGTCCACGCCGTAACCTGCCCCGTCCCCGAGGGCTTCGATCACGGAATCAGGCTGGTGGTGCAGGTTCACGATCATTTCGTGCAGCCCAAAGCCCGCCAGATACTCGGCGACGTAACCGACCAGCGGTTTGCCGAGGAAGGGGATCGCGGGTTTCGTTCGGTCAATGGTCAGCGGAAAAAGACGTGTTCCAAAGCCCGCTGCAAGGATCATTGCTTTCATAAAACTAAGGATAATTCAATCAATAACTTTACGTTAATTTCCTTCGTTCGCCAAGCATAGCCCGCCGCAGCCAGCAAAAAGCGGGGCCGTCTTTTCAGACAGCCCCGCATCATTAGACAAATGTTCCGTAACAGATCAATGGACCTGCCATCCGGCAACCGCAACGTCACTCGCGAAACCGAATTTGTAAACGGCTACGCTGGTGTCGGAGCTGTGATTGACCCAGAAATCGCCGGTGCTCGGGCGACGGATCGCGAAATCCGTTTTACCGTCACCATCATAATCTCCGGGAGCCGATTCGTCACCGGTCGTTCCCCAAACGAAGAACGTAAACGTTCCGTTACGGAAAAGTACCCAGTGCTGACGAGAGCCGGATTCCGTTCGGCGGACACAGAAGTCCGATTTGCCGTCGCCGTCATAGTCGCCCGGAACAATGACATCGGAGCTGTAGCCCCAGTTGATGTATTCAACGCCGGAGTCAGATGAGCGGAGCAAAATGAACTGTCCGTTAGCCGTGTTTGTCGGGTCTGCTCTTTGGATACAGAAATCCTGCTTGCCGTCACCGTCGAAATCACCGACTGCCGGGAAGAAGTCAAAATCTACACCAAAGCCCCAAGGAACGAACGTGACACCGCCTGACGGGTTGTTGTTCGAACCGCGGTAATAGTAGTAGCAGGTGCCCGCGCTTCCGCCAAAAGGAGGACAACGGTACACTGCCGGATCTGCCATTCCATCACCGTCGTAGTCACCCGTGACCGTTGGGTCGTCACCGGGCTGTCCGAATATCTCCGTACGGATCGTCTGGTCAGAACTCTGCAAAATGTAGAACGCCGAATCAGTATCGGCCGGCCGCCAAACCGCGATATCGGTCTTTCCATCGCCGTCAAAATCAGCAGGCGTCAGGTAATCGGTAGCTGACTGGCCGTGGGTTGTGATGCCGATCGTGTTGTCGTTGGTCGTCGCGGAATACCACACAATGTCATCCGCACTACCAAGATTTGCTCCGGCCTGTTTACGAGCCGCGAGCAGCTGACTCGGGTGAACTCTTTTTTCGCCGCCGTACGGAACTAGGCTTCGGAGCGACGAACCACCTTTGGCCGAAAGGGCTCCGCCGGCTCGTGCTACACCATAATCCGTCATACCGTCGCCGTTCACGTCAAAGTTCGCAGCTTGCGTCGGAGTGCCTCCTCCGCCGGCTTCGATGGTCAATGCCGCACCGGTAACAGATCCGGTGTCGCCTCCGCCGGAATCGGTGACCGTCATTGTCCAGGTGCCGTTAGGGTTAGAAACACCCGCGAAGGCGGCTGAAAGATCTGTCACCGGAGAAAAATTGCCGACCGGCTGCGGACCGGCTTCGGTCGATCTGTAATCGCCAGGCGTTACCGCCACCCCCGTTCCGCCGGTCGCCGCATCGGCCCACCAGTTCGTGCCGGTGGCTGCATCTGTAAAATTGTAAGATCCAAGAAGATTTGTGCTGTCTCCGCAAGTTGCGACCGACGTAAGCCCGGTTCTTCCGAATACCGTAAATGCCGTAGAATCCGGGGCGGTAAGGATCACAGTCATGTCGCCAACCCACGAATGATCGGCAGTCATGTTTAGCGAAACCGACGTGGGTGCTCCTGACAGACCGCTCACTGCGAATGTGACATTAAGCGGATCTCCGGCGGGGCCGCATCCAGGCCCACCGTCCGGGATCGCTCCGAGACTGCCCGGATCGGCATTGAACGTGGCGGCGGGCGAAACAGGTTGAGAGCCTTTTGCGGAAGCTTCCGCGGTTGAACCACTTAATGTGGATGTGAAAACTAATCCGGCCACTGTCAAGGCCAGGACTGCAACCGAAAAGACCAATGTACGAACCGCGTCTTTCGAGTTATTCCAAGACATAAATACTTTCCTCCCCAAATGAAGTGGCCAAGCTGAAACTACGGAATCCGCCTCAGATGCCAATCTCTAATTATTTCAATAGCTTAAAGGTAACACGTAAAGAATTTAGTGTGCGGATTATGTTAAAACGATTACGAAATTGTGTCAAGGAACTCTGAACACGACATAAAACGGCAGTACGTATGCTAAGATTTATCACCGTTCGACTTGGCTTCTAATAAATATCATTTGTGAAACATTCATCGAGCCTAGCACAACCTGAAAAGAACGACCGCCGTGAGATATTCGGTTGGCTCACCTACGACTGGGCGAACTCCGCCTTTTACACGACCGTTATCGGCGTGCTCGCGGGGCCATACATTACGGGACTTGCTCAAGCAGATGTCGGAGTCGGCGGCTCCGTTTTCGCTGTGGGTCCATTCGGAACGATAACCGCCGACAATCTTTTTACGACGACGCTCGGCGTTTCGGTTTTCCTTCAGGTCTTCTTATTGCCGGTTCTTGGCTCGATCGCCGATTATACAAATCTAAAAAAGAAAATGATGGCGGTTTTCTGCTATCTCGGCGTATTGGCGAGCGGCCTGGTCTTTTTCGTGACAGGTGACAACTATCTGCTCGGCTGCCTCCTTCTTTTAATAGCAAATATGTCGTTTGCGGCGGCAAATGTTTTCTATAACGCTTACCTCGTCGACATCACGACCGAAGACAACCGCGACCGTATATCGAGCTACGGATTCGCGGCCGGATACTCAGCAGGCGTTCTCGTCCTTGTTTCAAACCTCCTGCTCATTAACTACGCTGAGGCGATCGGCATCTCGATGGGAATGGCGGTTCGGATCTCGATGATGACAGCGTCGCTCTGGTGGGGAATTTGGGCCCTCATTACTTTCTTTTTGCTGCGGGAACGAAATGCTACGAAAAAACACGATCCGGGCGTTAACATCGTAAAGGTCGGATTCATTGAGGTCGGCCGAACGCTTAAAGAACTCTATGGCCTGAAACAAACGCTTATCTTCTTAGCCGCCTATCTTTTGTATAACGATGGCATCCAGACCGTCATTCTAAACTCCTCGGTCTTCCTTTCGCAGGAATTGTATGTTTCCCGCGGGCTCGAGGTAGATTCCGGCTTTCTTGTCATAATTTTTATCATCGCCCAATTCGCCGCTCTTGTCGGCGCACTCGTTTTCGAACGTATTTCCCGTTTCATCGGCCCGAAACGAACGATAATTCTAAGCCTTTTGATCTGGTCGGCGATCGTGATCTATGCGTATGGATTTCTGCAGAATAAAACGCAGGCGATCGTAATGGCTTCGTTCATCGGGCTTGTTCTGGGAAGCGCGCAGGCTCTTTCACGCTCCGTCTATTCTCAGATGATCCCAAAAGACCGCGAATCCTCGTTCTTCGGTCTTTACGAGATCTCCGAAAAAGGAACATCGTGGATGGGAAATCTGGTTTTCGCCATAGTAGTTGGAATGACCGGATCTTTTCGGCAGGCGATACTCGCGATAATATTCTTCTTTATCGCGGGAACCATATTGTTATCGCTCACCAATGTTAAGAAGGGAATTCACGAGGCCGGAAACCTCACGCCCGAGGAAGCCGAAGCGGAAACGACCGCCGATGGTTTGATAGAATCGTAACCTTAGATATAATTTCTGCTGATATATTTTATTTAGGAAATAGGAAACGACACGTGACCGTAAATTCTGAAGACAAGATCGTAACCATTTTCGGAGGCTCGAAATGCCTTCCCGATTCCCAGGAATATAAAGACGCTAAAGAGCTGGGCAGGAAGCTTGCCGAAGCGGGATTTACGATCTGCACCGGCGGTTACCTCGGCGTAATGGAAGCAGCGTCACGCGGCGCACGCGAAGCCGGCGGCCGCGTATTCGGCATCGTGATGAATCAGTTCAAATCCGAACCGAACAGATATTTGACGGATAAGGTCGCAACAGACCATTTCTATGACCGGCTGCAGAATCTGATAACGCGATCGGTCGGTTTTGTCGCGCTTCGCGGCGGCATGGGAACGGTCACCGAACTTTCGCTTGTCTGGAATAAGCTCCAGACCGGCGTTCTTTCCAAACGACCGCTTGTTCTGATCGGCGAATGCTGGGAAAAGGTCGTCGAATCGTGGCAAGAGAATCTGGTCGTGTCTGATGACGACGTTTCTTTACTAGATATCACGAACGATGTAGGCAGCGCTGTTCGCCTGATCGTGGAAAAATCGGCTGGAGTTAAGGTCTAATTATGAATTGTCCAAAATGCACGGCACCATTGCTCCCTAATGCAAAATTCTGCGGCTCTTGCGGTTTTACATTGGCCCAGCCGCAGCAACCGGCTCAACCGCCGCCGCCTCAGCAACAACAGCAGCAGGCTCCGCCGCTTTATAATGCAGCTCCGCCGTACCAAAATTCGGCCTTCCACTTTGATGACGACGGCAAAGGCCAGGGCCGCGGCTACAAATGGGAGATCCAGCACAACGGAGCATTCGCGCTCGCGGTCGTAGAACTTCAGGCCGAACAATCGATCAACGCCGAAGCCGGCGCGATGGTTTCGATGTCGGGCAACGTCGAACTCGACGCCCGTATGAAGGGCGGCGTTTTTGGAGCGATTAAACGCGCTGCGGGCGGCGAATCCGCGTTCGTTTCGACGTTTACGGCCCACGGCGGGCCGGGCGAGGTTACGCTTGCCTCGGGAGCTCCGGGCGATATCACGGGCATCGACCTGATGAACCAAACCTTTCGGGTTCAATCGACATCGTACCTTGCGGGCGACACGTCACTTCAGGTAGAAACGAAATTCGGCGGTGCGAAAACCTTCTTCGGCGGCGAAGGTTTATTCGTTCTGGAAATATCCGGCCAGGGACTTTTGCTCATTTCGTCGTTCGGAGCTATCCGCCGGAAAGTTTTGCGTCCGGGCGAACAGTACGTTGTCGATACCGGACACCTCGTGGCATGGGAAGGCCACATGCAGTATTCGCTCCGCAAAGCCGTCCGCTCAGGCTTTTTCAGATCGATGATGAGCGGCGAAGGACTCGTTGCCGAATTCGTCGGTCCCGGCGAAATATTGATGCAGACGCGTAACATAGCAGCTCTTGCGTCGATGCTTCGGCCGTATCTGCCGTCCGGCCAGTGATCCGTGAAATGAAAGAGGCACCGGTAATTTTAGGTTCCGCTCACAACGGGGAAGTGCGCATAAAAGGTGTCGCGGTCTCGCGTGGTGTCGCTTACGGTAAGATCGTTCCGCTTTTCGGCCGCAAGCGTCAATATTATCGGAGCGATATTTCGCCGGAACAGGTCGAGGGCGAACTTAGGCGCGTACGTGTGGCGTTCCGGTTTGCCAGAAAGCAGCTCAACCGGATCGCTTACGGTTCGTCACACACTCCGGTCCCTGAGATATTTGATGCTCAGATCGCGATGCTTGCCGATTCGTCGCTGCAGGAAAGGATCGAAACCTACATAAGAGAAAACCTCGTAAACGCCGAATGGGCTCTCCGAAAGATCACCCACGAATATATACGGCGCTTCAAATCCGTCGCCGATCAGCATATACGCGAAAAGTATATCGATCTGCAGGACGTGGCAGAGCGAGTTCTGCTTGCGCTTGGCGGCGGCGATCAGAAACTCACGCTCGATGCAGGTTCGGTCATCGCTGCGAAAGACCTTCGGCCGTCAACACTTATCGAACTTTTGCCGACGCCGCCCGCCGGCCTTTTAAGCGAAAGCGGCGGATGGACCTCGCATACGTTCATTCTGGCCAGGGAACTCGGCATTCCCGCGATCACCGGACTAAAGAATATCGAGGATCTTATCATCTCAGAAAAGAACGTCATTATCGACGGCTATACGGGAACTTTGATCGTCGATCCGTCGGATGCAACCCGAGGTGAATACAAGGGAGATGCCGCCGCAACACCGTCGACTGGAGCACCGCCGACGGGCGGTGTCGCAAAAGAACTTTTCACCGCCGATGGAAGAAAGGTTCGGATCCTTGCCAATATCGACATTCCAAAAACCTATACGAAAGCCAAAAATGCGGGTGCCGTCGGCATCGGGCTCTATCGTTCGGAATATCTTTTCAATATGTATAACGGATTTCCGGATGAGGAGCGTCAGTTTCGCTCGTACTGTGAGATCGGCGATCTAGCAGGCGAAGACGGCGTCAACATACGGCTGTTTGACATCGACCAGAACGAACTTCAAATGGGAGAGCTCGGACGCGAAGCGAACCCGGCTCTTGGACTCCGAGGAATTCGGCTAAGTCTTTCCAACAAAAAGATGTTTGGCGAACAGGCACGTGCGATCCTTCGTGCCGCATATGGGCGAAAGATCGACGTTGTTCTGCCGATGGTTACGTCGGTCGATGAGGTCCGCGAGGCCAAAGCACTTATTGCCGAAGAAAAGGAAAAACTCCGGAATGCATCCGTAAATGTTGGCGAGCCGCGGATCGGTGTGATGATGGAAACGCCAGCTGCCGTCGCGATCGTCGAGCATTTGCTCGAAGAATGCGACTTTCTAACTCTGGGCACGAACGATCTGGTCCAGTATCTGTTGGCCGTTGACCGGAATAATGATTCGGTATCTCGCTGGTTTCAAACGCTTCATCCAGCCGTGCTTAAAGCCGTCAAGCACGTGATCGACGCCGCAGCCGCAGCCGAAAAACCATTGACGATATGCGGCGAAATGGCCGGTTCGCCGTATTATCTTCCGCTGCTGATCGGACTTGGCGCAGACACACTCAGCATGAATGCGAATGCCGTCGGCAATGCGGCCAGGCTCGTCGGCGGGATCACATATTCCGCATCGCGCGGACTTGCCGAAGATGTGCTCCAATGCCTTACCGCAGCGGAAGCGGAACGCCGCATCGACGCTTTTATCCGCGGCACCGTTCCGCATCTCTATTCAGAAAAATTCCTCGATTCGATGGCGCGGCGTGAACAGCTGCCATAATGCCACTCAACTTTTTTCAAAACACGCGTAAGTTTCTTTTATATGTTCAACAAATTTTGTTATACTTCCTACGCTTTGCAGTGCTCCGGCCGGGCGATCGCTTCCGCGTGAAGAGGAAAGTCCGAACACCATAGAGCAGCGAGCCGGATAACGTCCGGGCACGTTCGGAAACGGGCGTGACGACAAGTGCAGCAGAAAGGATACCTGCCTCGTTTGAGGTCAAGGGTGAAACGGTGAGGTAAGAGCTCACCGGCGGTGTTGGTAACAATGCCGGCCGGGTAAACTCCTTGCGGTGCAAGGCCAAATAGGAAAGCGTTGGAGCTGCTCGTTCCGCACACGCTTTCGGGTAGGCCGCTCGAATCCGTCGGCAACGGCGGATCTAGATGAATGATCGCCGCTTTTCGAAAGAGAAGCTACAAAATTCGGCTTACAGGCCGGTTTACCGCAAAGCATTTTATAGAGTCTGTCTTTAATACATTTTAGATTCACGATAATAAAAGGAGAAAACATAATTTCGATATGGCAAACCGCAAAGGTGTATTTATTGGTGCGTATGTACCTAATGAACTGAAAGAATCGTTACGCCGGCGGGCGGCCGCCGAACACAGAACTCTTTCGCAGGAAATAACGCGAATTCTTGTCGAAGCCGTTCACGGAAAAGGCTTGCCGACGGGCAGCGTCGATCGGCGCGCGAGCTCGACGGTACCACGCCGCCGCGCTACAGATCCGCTTCCGCGCCGACGTGCCGAAGACCTTCCTTTTATAGGAAGCGACAAGAAAAAATAGCGTCGGACAATTTTCGGGCTCAGGGAAACGTCTTCTTGATCGAAGGCGTTTTTCTTTTCTCGCCGAGAATTGCTAAGATTTTCATAGATGAACCGTACCTCTCTGATCATTTCCGTCATCGCCGTGCTAGTAAGTTTTGCCGGCGGTTTCCTTATCGCAAATTCTTTGAATAAAAGCGACATGGATACGCTTCGGCGTGAGAACGAACGACTGACGGCCGCCGCCGCAAATACCAAAAACGGCACCGATCTTTCACCCGAAGAGATCCGTAAAAAGATCGCCGAAGCTGACGCACGGCCCGGCGAGATCAATTTTCAGCGAAACCTCGGCATCGCTCTCTATACCTGGGCCGCCCAAAAACAAGACGCTGATACTATCGCCGAATCCGTACGGCTTTTGGAACGCGCGCACAAAGCGGAACCCGATAATGATTCGACGACCGTGACGCTCGGCCATGCGTATTTCGACGTCGGCTATTATAAAAAGGACATGGGTTCGTTCGAGAAAGCTCGAGCTCTCTATGAGATGCATCTGAAGAAAAACCCGAACGACGCGAGTATTTTGACGGATCTTGGCCTTACCTATTTTCTGCACGAACCGCCCGACAACGACACAGCTCTCGCAAAATTCGAAGCCGCGGTAAAGGCCGACCCAAAGAACCAAAGGGCGCTCGAATATCTGATACAGACGCTTGTTGAAAAGAATGACCTTGCGGAAGCAGAAAAGCGGCTTGGGGAACTCACCAAACTCGATCCTTCGAACGCTAATCTGCAGGGCCTGACGGCAAAGGTCAACGAACTAAAGGTGCGGTAAACGATAATGAGAGAATTCCTATTCATATTGGGCGTTGTCGCTGTGCTGCTGCTTTTCACCGCGTGGCATTACCGCAAACAGATCCGAGCCGCAATAGAGGTTTGGCGTTCGTTTCGCAAAATGTACGCCGAGGTCAGCGCCAAAAGCCAACGCACCACAAACGTTCCGCCGAAAAAAGATGCCGGTATGCTTGTGAGATGTGCCAAATGCGGCACATGGACGCCGGAGGAAACGGCCGTTCGCCTAGCACCGAATGTCTTTTATTGTTCGACCAACTGCATGGAACGCACCGTCAAGGCCGCGTAAGACTCACGAAAAGTAGGAAAGATACCAGCTAAGAAATCGTTCGCCGAAAAGCAGTGCGATCAGCGAACCCGTACCGAGAAAAATTCCGAACGGTATCTGCGTTTGCATATCTTTTTCCTTCTGCCGGGAAAGTACCGCCACGCCTGCGACCGCTCCGGTCAGAGCCGCAAAGAATATCGCAAGGAACGACAGCCGCCAGCCAAGCAGAGCTCCGACGCCGAGCATCATCTTCACGTCGCCCAGCCCCATCGCATCAACGCCGCGAAGGCGTTTCCACAGTTCGCCAACTAACCATAACGAACCGCCGCCCGCCAGAGCACCGGCCGCCGCACCAACGAGCGATACGACCCACACGGGCGAACCCGCAAAATATGTCGCCGGCCAATA
>CBFGSN010000067.1:0-14348 GCA_965651435.1 uncultured bacterium
CTTTTAAGATTTTTATAATATTGGACGGAATTTAAGATCTTTCCGGCCGGACTCACGACAGGTCGGAACCGGAGTAAACGGCGTCTGACATTTTTGCTAAAGCTGATAAAAAGGACGTTAAAACGCCCTTTTCAATTTGTCGCTATCTAAACCACGTGCTGAAGCACGTGGCTATTTGCCCTTCGGGAAAACCCGCGACGGCATAGCAGCGGGAAGAATATACCTTTTGAGCCATATGAAAGGAAAACACTGATCGATCTGGGATGCAAACGCTGATCGATCTGGAAGGCAAGCATCTGCTCTAAACAGTTATCAGTTTTAGTTGAAAGTTTTCAGTTTTATGAAAGCAGGATTTAGTTTTTAGATCCTAGTTTTAAGAAACTATCAGCTGCCGCTGTTGCGGTCGTAGATGTCGTGGAGGACGTCGGTGATCGGCTGGCGGTTGGCGAAGCGTTCTTCGGCGTCGGGTTTTGTGCGGTGTGTGCGGCGTGTTTTTTCGGGAGTTTTGGCGGTTTTCGCCTTTGCGGAATCGATCTCGTAAACGTTCGGCGAAGCTTCGACAATTGAGCCGATGATCTTGTGATCATTTTCGGCCTGTGCGGCGTCGGCTTCGGGCAAAGACGGTTTGTGAGCTTCGCGGCGGGCTTCGTCAAGCATAATCTTGCCGCGGTTGCGGCGTGCGCGTTCGAGTGCGCGGACGGCTCCGGATGTGAGCGGAGCTTCGGCCGGATCGCGTTCGATCTTTCGCAGAATGCGGACGTAATTGCGGAGTTCGGGCGTCGGACGAACGATATGCGATTCGTCAGCGTCTTCGTTTTCGACCGCAAGCGCGAGGTGCTGGATCGCCGACATATGATCGCCGACCTTGTGATACAAGGCTCCGACCGCAAAATGCAAAAGCGGCGGAGCTCCCGGCATAGTGTTCAGAACGCGTTCGCCGCGGCGGATGACCTCGTGCATCTCAAAACCGTACCAGCGGCGTTCGTCGTCGCGGAGCATTTCGTTCGCAGAAAGGTAAAATTCGAATATGTCGCGGGCATCGCCGGGCGACCGGCCGGAGAAAAGTTTGATCGAAAAATAGATGAAAATGCCGAAAAAGAAGATCACGTACGGCGGAAAATTTATCGCCCATAACAGCGAAACGATCACCGCCAAAGCGAGAACGTACTGCGTTTTCTCTTTGATCGTGCTCGAAAGGCGATGTTGTCCGTTGTCGTCGCTCACGTTTTCCCCTTGATCAGGCTGCTTCTTTATTGTCGTCCGCGGCTTCGCTTTCGGCAGTTTCGGCGGCTTCGGTTTCCGCCGCTTTGGCTTCGGTATGCTCTTTCGGCCGCGAAGCTTCCTTTTCCGCGGATTCTTTCTTCAGCCCGAATTCGGCAAGAACGTCCATAACCTTGTCAAAGATCATATACGGCGATTCGACGACAAAGCTGAGCGTTTCGCCAAGCGCGACCGCCTCGAACCGAACGAGCTGCGCTATCTTTTTCTCCAGCGGAAGTTCACCGAAAGCAGCGTTTATGTCGCGTTCGGCGGCGGTTCGTTCCCCGTTCTCCGTTTCCTTTTTCTCGCTATTATTTTCAGGTTCCGCGTTTGTCATAATGATGATCTCTCCCGCTTTTTCGACCCGCGTTTTTGACGCAAGCCGCTGGCCGTTCTCGCGTCCGTTGTCTTTGAAAAACTCAGCTTCTTCGCCGGTTTCGGGCGACAAAAGTTCCGCACCCGAAACTATTCTGACGGGTTCTTCGCGTTCATCCGGTTCACGCCGCAGCGAAATTCCCATACGCGAAGCCGCGTCCGAAAGATAGGTTCCGACGGCAACAA
Organism: uncultured bacterium; assembly: GCA_965651435.1. Lineage (GTDB taxonomy): Bacteria > Acidobacteriota > Blastocatellia > Pyrinomonadales > Pyrinomonadaceae > OLB17. Next base: position 1,822 of record CBFGSN010000067.1, read on the forward strand.
CGCCCTCCAGGTTCTCGCGTTCGAATTTTATCAAAACATCCGCCATATCAACTTCCGATCCCCGGTTTTACGCGAACCCGCGGCTGGGCTCCGGGTGCCGCGATCTCATGCACGTCGTGCTTTCTGCATTCCGAACAAACGCCCCACATACGCAGGCTGTGATGCGTAGGTTTGAAGCCGAATTCATCGGCAACCTGATCCTGCAGCCGTTCGATCTCCGCCGAAAAGAATTCGATGACGCGCCCGCATTCCGTGCAGATCATATGGTCGTGATGCTCGTGGTTGTAGTGATGTTCGTAATAGGTTTTGTTGTCGCCGAAACGAACTTCACGCGCGAGCCCCGCATCGGTCAAAAGCTTCAACGTCCGATAGACCGTCGTGTGCCCGACCGTCGGATCTTCTTTCTGCACAAGAAAATAAAGATCTTCGCTCGTAAGATGGTCTTCGGTGCGAAGAAAGATGTCCATAATAAGGTCACGCTGGGCCGTCCGCCGAAGGCCCGCTTCCTTTATATGTTCGAGGAATATCTCTTTCTCTTTAGCAAATTCTTCAGTCTTTTTTGCCATAAATGCCGTAGCTAAACTTTATCACTTAGGCTCTGTTTTGACCAGATATATGTATTTTTCGATGGTTTCGGCGACGTCCGGCGAAAGCCCGGCTTCGACCGCAAGCCGCAGCGAACGTTCGCCCAAAAGCAGATACAGCGGCAGGATCGATACATCCGGTATTTCTTTTATCGCCGCGACGTGACGTTCGACCGCCGCAATATCGCCGCGTGCGAAACTTCCCGTCAATGCTTTCGCCGTGCCTTTTTCTTCGATGTTCGCGACCGTGCTTTTTATCAGCGGCAGCAGCATCGCCTTTGCGTCATCGGCCGCAAAACCGGCGTTCTGCATCATTTCGATCGCCGCGTCAATAAGCCCCGTCAGATGTCCGCAAGCCATTACCGCCGCCGCGTGATAAAGCGGTTTCATTTTCGTGTCGATCGTAAACGGCTTTCCGCCGAGCGCGAGCACAATATTTTCCGCGGCATTTACGGCATCCGCATCGCCTTCGATACAAAAGAACGCACCGCGAAAACTTTCGGCTCCGGCGATCGGGTCGCTTATCGAGATCAGCGGATGCATCGAACCGACGCTGCAGCCGGTTTCGCGAAGACGAGCCAAAACGTCGGACGACAGCGATCCGCTTGTGTGCAGAACGACACGCGGCCCGGCCGTTTTTTTTGCGAGGATCGAAGCGGCGTATTCAATGTCCGGATCGGCTGTTGTTATCAGCACGACGTCGCCTTTGGGCAGAACGCTTTCGGCAAAACGCTCGACCTTCGGCGAGCCGGTGATCTGCCGCATCAGTTCGGCGGGCGGCGGTTCGCTGCGGTAGAAAATATCGGAAATTTCAGCGCCCGAGCGCGACAGTGCGGCGGCGATGGCTCCGCCGATGCGGCCCGGCCCAATGATCGAAAAGCGGTGCATAGACCTAAAATATAGACCATCTGCACCGCTTCGCGAAATTGGATAATGTTTTAGATATTCAGCAGAAATTCTTCGTTCGGCTGTTCTTCGATCCAGCTTCCGAAAACCTCGTCCAGGTCGTCGCCCGCCGTCTGTTCCGGAACGTCAAAGGTCGAAAACCGCTCGATATCGGGTTTGCCGAAACGCTCCAGCACTTTCTGCAGGATCTGTATCTCCGCCGTCGTAAAAGGCTGTGAAATGCTGCCGCTTTTTATATTCGTCGTGAGCATCAGAACAGCTTCCTTCACTTCCGGTTCGGACGAACCGACACCGAATCTTTCCAGCATCGGAACTATCTCGTCTGCGGATTCGATCAGCCGGTCGCGGTAATATTTCAGCCCTTGATCGACGATGGAACGCAGATTCTGCGGAAGTTTTTCCCAGTAATTAAGTTTCGTAAGGCTGAACGGACATACGCAGAACGGTTGTTCGACCAGCATTTTTCGGACGTCCGCCTTGCAGTTCAGCTGGCGAAGTTCACGGATGATCTTTTTCGCCGCGATCCAGTACGTCGGCTCAAAAAGCTGTATGCCCGAAAGGTTTTCGAATTCCCACCATTTATCACTGCGCTTGATGTTCTCGAACTTTTCGTGCAGATACTGCGAACGCATTATGATGTCGTGATGGCCGGCAAAATATTCGGCGAACACCTTTCGGAACTTGTCCCAGGCGTAACCCATTTCGCGGTTGTGCGTTTCGCTCGGATAAAAATAGCTGGTTTCCGTGATCTTTGCGAGCGATTCGCGAAGTGCTTCGATCTCCTGATCTTCCGCCGGTTCGCAAAGCGCCAGATACGTCCGAACCTGTTCGCGTACCGAAACTCCTTTGATGAAATCTTCGAGCACGATCAGCTCCGCCGAACATTGTTTGTACTCGGCCTCTGAATCCGAAAAAGCATCGGCAATGCGGTTCAGGCATTCGTCAAGCGAGATCGATTCGGCAAGCAAAGCTTCGACGGCTTCGGCGGCGGCTCCGTAGGTTTTCGTCAGCCGCGATGAAATGCGCCAGATACGTGTGTTCAAAACTTCGTCCGGAATTTCGTTGAAACGGTCGAGTATCGCCGATTCTTTCCATTTCGCAAGCCACGCGCCGAATGTTTCCATCAGCTTCGCGCGTTCGGCCTGGCCGTTGATGTTCGCGAATTCCGCGCCGGACATTATCGACGCCCAGCGAAGCAGCTTTTTCGATGAATATGCCGTTTCCGCCGGAAGCGCCACCGCGACGACATCATCCCAAATGATCGTCAGGTCCAGCGAACGCCGGTTGATCCGGTCGCCTTTCGAAGTTACGAATTCGATCTGACGCGCGGCGACGAGAGCCGACAGCAACAGGTGCTGAGCTTCACGGACAAGTCCGTACGGTTCCTGTCGAAGCCGTGCGTACATCGTTTTCATCGGCACGCTTTCGCCGCCCGGCGGAACGAGCTTCATTATCTCGGCCGCAAGCGGAAGCTTCATGAGCTGATCGTCGCTTTTCGCCGCAAAAACATTGTCCTGAAGCGTGACCAACCCGAGCGGTTCGGCAAAATCACCGGCGAGTTTTTGAATTTCGGGAAGGTTTTCGCGGTTGCCGTTGTACAAGCCCGCGACAAGAGCCGCGACCTCTTCCGAACCGAGTTTTGCCGCAAACTGCGGATGCTCCGGAAAGCTGGTCGCAAAAAGCGGCTCAAGCATTTCGGCAAGCAGGCCGGAAATGCTGTCGGACGCGAGCGCATTGTCCGTCAGGTTGTAATCGAAACCGTCGATTATGAATTTTCCGTTCTCGAGCAGAACGCGCTTCGCCGTCTTCTCCGCCGCGTGCGCGTGCGATTGGATGGCGGCGGCGATCTGGTCGCCGTATTCTTCGCGAAGCTCGGGTTTTGCGGAAAGCGCATGAAAACGCCGTATCGCCTCGATCTCGTCGGGCCGAACTGCATCCGCACGCCAGACGATCGAACGTTTATCGAGTTTCGGCAGCGGATCGGGCGCCGTATGCAGAAGATCGATGAAAACTTCCCAATCGTACCGTTCCGGATCGGCCGCGGTTATATCAAGCGCGGTTCCATCCGCCGGAAAATGTATCCGCCCGCGTCGTTCGCCGCCGCGCCAGAAAATGCTTGTTTCAATGGCATCGGCCGGAACGGCGTCGGGTTCGGTCGCACGCGTGTCGGCAAAGCGTTCAAAGAAAAGACGTCGGATCGTCCTGGGCGCGATCTCGGCCGAAACATCCGCCGCGGCCTCGGACAACGCTCGGTTCAGATCTTCTTTCGACGCAAGCTTAAATCCGTAGCGGTCTTCGCGGCCTTCCTGACGGATTATCTGAACGTCTTCGGGTAATTCCTCGGCGAATCGCTTTATCAGATTTTCGATGTTGGCGACGGCCTTCTGCGGCTCTTCCTCATCGAAAATGAGCATCGCCGCGCTTATTTCATTTGCCGTTGTGCCTTCGCCCGCCAGCGAAAGAAGCAGCAGTGCCTTCAGGATAAGCTTTGCCTGAAGCCGCTGCATCACGGGAATTTCGGCGACTATGCCGTCATTTAACTTGTCGTAGGCGGCGAACGCATCGCGGAGATCTTCGATCTTTCGAAGCTCGCTTTCGACGCTGTCAAAAACCTCATCAAGCGCAATGAGAGAATTAGCGGGGCGTCCGAGAATGCGGTTCCCGGCTCCGGATGCGAACGCGAGAAGCGCGAATTCGTGGACGTAAAGTCGTATGAACGGAGCGATCTCCAGCGTGATCGGATGAAGCGGATAAAGCGACGTAAAGCGTTGTTCGCTCCAACGAAAGCTCGGTATCACTTCCTGAAAATACCGGTGAACGTCGTGAAGCACCGGCATCATCTGATGGTTTTTCGGGAAGATGAACGAATTGACGACCTTGTAAAGATGTTCTTGATCGAGGTATTCGATCGAGTACGTCTGTGCTATCGCTGCGTTCAAACCGTCGGCACCGGCGATGTCGTCATCGAGCGCAACGCCGATGAAAATGTTCTTGCTCGCCGCGGCTTTCGCGAGCCGGCCGAGCAGTTCGCCGTCATCACGCGACACGCGCGAACCGCGTTCGAGCGCCGTATCAACCATCAGAATGAACGGCAATTCGCCCGCTTTTTTCGAGGCAAGTTCGATCAGTTCTTCGGGCGAATCCGGCACGCTCGCCGGCGAAACGCCGCAGGCTTTTGCTATCGCTTCCTTGAGTTCGACAAGGAGCGATTCTTCGGAACCGCGGCGGACGTATGCGATCGGATAATGTTTTCGCGACAAACGCTGGGCACTTGCGGAAACGTGCGGGTCCGCTATCCGGTCGCGAAGATCGGGCAGCGAAACGATCGCACCCAGAGCCGCGAGGAAATGGCTTTTGCCGACGCCGCGATAACCCGCCAATGCGAACGCCGCTCCGGAACCATTCGAAACCGTCGCGACCTTGTCGATCCATTTTGACATCAGGTCAGCCGTGCCGTCCGTAAAATGATATGACGCCAGCGTATTCGCCGGGTCCGCCATAAAATCACGCAGACTCTGGTGATTCTCTACCTGAACAATGTCTTTTACTTTCTCCTGGATACGTTTCATCGCAAACTTTTATTCGGCCTTAAAAACGAACGTCGAAAATCAACGGACAATATCTGGTTTGGGGTATAATAGGTTGAACGGCCAATATCTCTAGAGGCAGTTAGATAATAGTTTAACAGGTTTCAACAAGAAACAAAACAACTTTTATCAATAATTTTTGCCTCCATTTTTTTGAGACGTGTTCCGCCGGGGTCACAACTATTTGCGGGCATTTTGCATCAAATAGTTTGTGATAAACGAAAACTATCGTTGATCGAATGTTGTAAACTGTATTTTTATGCGGCATTCGCGTCGATCAGTTGCCGATACTAACCCGAATTTTTGGCGAGGACAGGATTCCCCGCCGGAGGAAGAAGATGCAAAGCATTAGCTATAGATTTAAGGAATTTCAGTCGCTTCTGCTGATCTTTGCGTTGTTTTTCTCGATGCTTGCGATAGCTCCGCTGAGCGTTGCCGCCCAAACAAGGCCGGACGATGAGAAAGCGACCGCCAAGAACGAAGACAACGATAAAGACAACAGCAACAAGAAAGATGATGACGATGACGACAAAAAGCCGAATTCGTCCGTCAAGAAGCCTTTGAAGCAGAACGAAGATCCGTCAATGATCGGGCAGCGAAAGATCAATAAAGGCACGGACAAACTTTTCGGATGGCTCGGCGGTTCGCGCGAAAAGGAAATGGAGGTCGGCCGCCAGCTTTCGCTCCAGGTCGAACAGCAGGCAAAGATCGTCGAAGACCCGATGATAACGGAATATGTTAACCGCGTCGGCCAAAACATCGTTCTTCATTCGGACGCGAAGATTCCTTTCACGATCAAGGTCATCGACAGCGATGAGGTAAATGCCTTTGCGCTTCCGGGCGGATATTTCTACGTTAACACGGGCTTGATACTCGCCGCCGATAACGAAGCCGAACTCGCGGGCGTGATGGCACACGAGATCGCACACGTTGCCGCTCGGCACGCGATGGAAAATCAAGGCAAGGGAGCCTTGATAAATTACGGCGCGATCGCCGGTATTATCTTCGGCGGGCCGATCTTGAGCACGGTCCTGCAGAACAGCACAGGAATATTGGGCACCTTGGCCATGCTGAAATTCTCGCGCGGTGCGGAAGAGGAAGCCGACAGGCTCGGCGTTCAATATCTTTATGCATCAGGTTACGATCCGAACGGAATGGCGACGATGTTCGAAAAGCTCGCTGCTCAGAACAAGAAAAAACCGGGCACGCTGACAAAGCTTTTTTCGTCACACCCGCAGTCGCTTGAACGCCGTGATGAAAGCATCGAGCTCGTTTCGCGGTTCCCCGAAAAGGACGAATACATCATCAGCACATCGGAATTTCAGCGCGTCAAAGAGCATCTGATGAAGCTTACCAATGCAGCCGCAAAGATACAGCTTGATGATGATATTGACGAACCGACACGACCGACGCTCAAACGCCGTTCACCCGAAGGTACGGATGACGATGGAACGTCGTCGAGCTCAAGCAGCAGTTCGTCAAGTGATAAGAAAGAAACGCGTGACGCTCCGCCAAAGCTGAAACGCCGCGGCGAAGAACCCGAACCGAAAACTGATGATTAACCGGCAAACTTCTGTTTGCTGAGACACAAAATTCTTGCTCATCTTGTTCCGTGGTCTTTCGAACCACGGAGCAAGATGGATAGAGTTCGGCAGCCTATCGCACCCGCCCCGATCAATTAAAAGTAAATTTTATTTTCCGACCGCTGCGATCTTTGCGCGGATGCGTGAACGATCGTCGGGTGTGGACGCCAGCATCCGGGCTTTTTCCCAAGACCGCTTTGCATCGTCATCCCGTCCGGCTTTCAGCAGGACATCACCGAGATGCTCATTTATGGTTGCTGAACCGGGATCGTAGCGAAGGGCTGACCGCAAATGTTTCTCGGCTTCGGCCAGATCGCCAAGTTTGAAATATGCCCAACCAAGACTGTCGAGAAATGACGGGTTCGTCGGATCGATATCCACGGCAAGTCTTATCAATTCCAGAGCTTCCTTGAACCTAATTCCCCGCTCCAAAAGAAAATATCCAAGGTTATTCGACGCGATCGGATTGTTCGGCGATTCTTTCAGAATTGCACGCAGGGTGTTTTCGGCGGCGTCAAATTCACCGGCTTCTTGCTGTGCCGACGCTAGTGTCAGCCTTGCGATCTGCTTTCGTTCAACGCCTTTCGCCAGATCGAAAGCCTCGTTCGCTGCTCCGGCGGCTTCTTTCGGACGGCCGGCTTCTGAATACAGATTTGAAATATAGATCGCGTCCGAATACTCGTCGGCTCCGTTAAAAAAGGCCGTCGAAGAATCGGCGGCTTTTTTCATACGCTGCTTTTCGCTGCGAAAAACTCTGACGGCTTCGTCGACCCGGCCGGATTCAGCCAGCACACTGGCTTCCAGACGGAGGAATGTTTCATTGTTCGGGTGACGCTTTCGAACGTCGCGGACAGCGGCCAAAGCCGATTCGCGGTCGCCTTTTTCGCGGTAGAAGGATATAAGCTGGCGATCGGCAAAAAGATCTTGTTTACCCAAAAGTTTTCGTGCTCGTTCGATGGTCGCCCGGACATCTTCCGCCCGGTTCGCGATCGAATAAAGCTTTATCATTTTTTCGAAAATGGTCATCACGAACGTGCGGCCGCTGTCCGTCGGCGGAGCTTCCGTATCATATCCAGCGGCTTTCAATGCGCGTTCGTACGTCGTTATCGCATCGGCCGACCGGTCCTTTTCCGCGTAGAGATCTCCGAGCGACATCAGCACCAAACCGGCCGACGCCGGTTCCGTGTCCTCAAAACCCTTCGCGGCTTTGTTCAGGCCATCGACGGCATCGTCCATCTTTCCTGCCTTCGCTCGGACATCGGCTAAAAGAACTACAAGTGAAACACTTTCCGGATTTGCATAACCTGCCTGCTCTAGAGCTTCGATCGCCAAAGCCGCCTCATCACTTTTTCCGGAAGATACCGCCTGACGAAGCAGTTCGACCGCTTGATCGTTTTCCGGATCGTCGGCTATTACGGTACTTAGAACCTCTATCGCTTCGCGCGTCCGACCGGTCTTAAGCAACGCCGGTGCAAGCTTAAGCGAAGCCGTTTGGGGCTCCAGCGTGGAACCGCGTCCCATTACCTGTTCATAGAACTGTGTTTCGATCGGAGCTGCGGCACCGACCCATTTCCTGAGAGCTTCGATCTGAAGATCGATCTTTCCGGCGCGGTCGTAGTATTCGCTCAAAAAGGCCCATGCTTCGGCATTGCGCGGGTCGAGCCTGGCTATCTCTTTCCATTCCGCGATGGCTTTTCCGGTAAACTCCGGATCGAGTGTTCGTCCTGCAATGCGGCTGCGGAAAGTAAAGAGCCGGGCAAGAATTCGATGAGCGCCGAAATTATCCGCATCCAGGCCGGTCGCGATCTGACAAAGCGCGATGGTTTCGTCAAGATCCGTTTCCCCTGTGTTCAAGGATATTTCGGCAAGAGCCGTATAAGCTTCTGCAAGTTTTGGGTCTAGCGTGACCGCTTCGTTGAGAGCCTCTCCGGCCTGGACGGCAAAGGCCGCGGTAGTTCGATTAGGTCGGGAACGCGTTGCCTTCCATATCATCCGCTGGGCTTCGAAAAGCTTTGCGTATGCCTTGGCCCGCCGGTCGGACGAAACTTCCTGTCCGGGCGGCATGGCAGCGATGATCGCGGCATATTTCGCCGCCATTTTCGGAGCCGGAGTCGCTATGGCCATCGGCGGCGGAGCCGGAACCGAGCTTCCGCCGGACGCGGGTTTCTGAGCAGCCGCACTTCCCGTCAGCGCCAAAACCACTAAACCAAATGTCGGAAAAATTTTTGATCTCACTTTTTACCTCTGGAAATTTCTGAAACGACCCGCCGAAATATAAAAAAGCGGCTTTGCACAAAGCGCCGCTTTTCATTATCGATCAATGTAGAACGAAAGCGGCCGTTAATTTTTCGGCACGGTCACTGCCGGTTCGGTCCGCTGTGTAATAACGGTCGTCAGGGCTTTCGGTATCTGATTCACATACAGTTCGCCCTGGTTTTCGATGACCTGGTCGATCAGCTCAAACTTTTCCTTATCGAAATTCTTGGTCATCAACACGCCATTCTTGTCGATAGTCATAGGATAGATGCCAAAAAGCTGATTCTTAAAATTCTGAAAGAACGACGCGTCCTCCGGCGGCATAACGTTCATTCTATCCGGATTCGGTGCAGGAACGTTCGCACCGATAAGCTGAAGCTGTTCGGTCGCTTTTTTGACGTACTCGCTGTTCGGATAATCGGCGACTATCCGCTGGAAATACCTTGCCGCCTGGTCGGTCTCTTCCTCGATCATATACGTAACGGCAAGTTTATAAAGTGCCTCGTCCATGAACGAAAAATTCGGATATTTATCAAGTATTTCGCGGTAACGCGATTGAGCTCCCTTGAGTCCGCCTTTTTTCTGTTCGACCGACTGGATGTAATATTGGTTGGCGATGTAAAGATTATGCAGTGCCAGATTGTCCTGCACCTGCTGCAGCCTCTCTTCGGCCTCTTTTCGAAGTATCGAATCAGGATAATTTTGGATCAGTGCTTTGAGGCGCGTTTCGGCCCGGTGTGCGCGTGTCGCATCGCGATCAGGAAGCCCGATCTGACGCATCTCGGATTCCGCTATCTTCAGCACGACCCGATCCGCAAGCGGATGTGTCGGGAAAAACGTCAGCCAATCCTGATAACCTGCGATCGCCTGAATAAGGGCACTCGTGGAACCTTCCAGAAAGAACGAATCCGCAACGGCAAGCTTTGCCATCGGCAGGTACGGTGAATCCGGATACGTCGTAATGATCGTCTGGAAAAGAAGTCTGCCGACGTCGTATTTCTTTTTACGCACCTCGCGCGTCGCTACGATGAAGAGTTCGCGGTCGCGGCCCGGCGAGGTTTCGCCCATCAGGCGGTCATATTCGTCCTCGTCATCTCCGCCGCCGAAAATTCCCAGGAATTTCTTCTTTTTGTTATTCTCCTTGCGCTCGGCGTACGAAGCCGGTCCCGCATCCGCACGAGCTGCCGCCAATTCGACGAGAAGCTGATCGGACCGACGCTGCAGGTCGGCGACAGCCGCTTCGACCTGGTCGAGATCGCTTTGTTCAAACTTTTCAGAACGGTTTAGCCGTCCGCGGATCGTCGCAAGATCGGAGTTCAGGCGGTCAACCTCGTCCTCAAGCGAGCCAAGCCTGGCCGCGGGCGAATCGAGATTCTCAGCGTCCCCTGCTTTTCCTTCGTCTTTCAGAATATTGAGCGTGCTTGTGATCGAACGCTTCATCGTATCGAGCTTTTGTGAGGCCACCTCGACACGCGTTTCCAGCGACTGTCCAAACGAAACAGCCGATAAAAGCATTACGGCCGCGGCCGCGTAGATAAAAAACTTATGATTGCTTTTGAACATATTATTTTCGGGATCGGATCACACCCAATCCGTTCCTTTTTCGATCAATCTTTTGACAGCCTCCGCCGGATCCGGCTTTCCGAATACCGCCGAGCCGGCGACGATCATTTCAGCTCCTGCCGCGGTTACCTCCGCGATATTATTCTCATCGACCCCGCCATCAACCTCGATCTTTGTCGAAAGACCTTGCGTTTCGATCATCGTCTTCAGCCGGCGGATCTTTTCGGTCGAAGGTTTGATATAACTTTGCCCGCCAAATCCCGGATTCACCGACATAAGCAAAATAAAATCGGCATACTGCAGCGATTCTTCGAGCGCCGAAAGCGGCGTTGCCGGATTGATCGCAATACCCGCCTTGGCTCCGGCTTCGCGGATTCCCGTGAGCGTCCGGTGCAGATGAACATCCGCTTCGACATGCACCGAAACCATATTCGCACCGGCCTCAACGAACTGAACCGCGTAACGTCCCGGCTCTTCGATCATCAGATGGCAATCGAGAATAAGCGGCGTCGCTTTTCTCAACGAGCGAACGACCGGCAAACCGATCGTGATATTCGGAACGAATTTGCCGTCCATCACGTCAACGTGAAGCATCGTGGCTCCGCCCGCCGCCGCTTTTTCTATATCCTCTCCAAGCTTTGCGAAATCCGCTGATAAGATCGAAGGAGCAATTTCAAACATTCAATAATTTCCTATACTTTGTTGCAATAATATTGACGGCGGTTGCATATTAAGGGTTCGTCCTGCGCGGCCGCTGTTCACCTGATGTCGGCTTATCGGCGGCCGGTTTCGGCGTAGCTTTCGGAGCCGGCGTCGGAACGATTATGGTTTTGTTCGCAAAAACTTCAGGCGTCTTTTTATTAGCATCCGGTTTCACGGTATTCGCCTCGGCCGTATTGCTTGAGGTTTTCGTATTCGAATTTTCTTCGATGACATCCCGCGAAGTATCAGCCTTTTTCTTTTCCGTATTCGAATTCGACTTAGTTTTCTTAGGCTTATCGGAGATCATCTCCTCGATCTTTTCCGTATCGTCTTCATTAATATCCTTTATCAAAGATTTCGGCGGCTCTTCGCCTTCGGCGAACTGACGGCTTGTCACGACCAATATAAGCTGGCCCGATTTGACAGTATCGCCGGGCTTCGGAAGCTGCTCCAGCACGGTGTTTATGGGTTTGTCGCTCGGCCGTTCGGCGCGCTTTTTTATCTTCAATCCAAGCGCGGCGAGCTCTTTTTCGCTCTGCACAAAATCCTTGCCGACGATCTCAGGAACTTTGATTTCCTCGCCGTTCAGCGAAACATAGACGACACCAACCATCGTGCCCATAAATACCGCGAGCAAAATGCCCAAAAGCACGAGCTTACCGAGTGCCGAAATTCCTGTTTTAACCACGCTCACTAACCAATACTCCTAAAAATCAAGATTCTATCATTATTTCGAATAAACACGGAACTTGAACAACGCGAAAATCATGCTTCGCGGCGGCGAAATGCGGCGATAAAAAATCCGTCCGAAGAGCCTTCCGCCGGAAAAGTTCTTCCGAAGCCGTCGTCCGTTATCAAGGCCGAGGGAATATTGGGCCGAACCTGCTGAAACCCGCCGTTTTCAGCAAGAAACCTTTCGCACACATCTTCGTTCTCTTCGAGCTCCAGCGAACACGTCGAATACACAAGCAAACCGCCGTTCCTTACTGTATTTGATGCGTTTACGAGTATCGCAAGTTGTTTCGCGAAAAGCGGTTCCATTTGTGCTTCTTCGAAGAGATACCGCAGTTCGGGATTATGCCGGATCGTGCCGGTTCCCGAACACGGAGCATCGACCAGGACCGCATCGAACGAACCGGCCGCAAATGGTACTTCGCTCACCGCGTCGTATTGATGAACCGTTGCATTCGTGATGCCCTGCCGTTCGAGATTCTCTTTTAGAAAGCGGACGCGTTCGGGATGGATATCGCCGCAGACGACCTTTCCCGCTCGAAGTGCGACGCTTCCCGTTTTTCCGCCCGGCGACGCGCACACGTCAAAGAATGAACCTTCGGCCGGAAGCTCGA
>CBFGSN010000068.1:0-13807 GCA_965651435.1 uncultured bacterium
CACCAATATCTCAGCATGCGCCGTCGGGTCCGTGTTCGTGATCGTGCGGTTGCCGCCCTTTGCTATGACATTTCCCGCGGGATCGACCAGGCACGCACCGATAGGCACTTCGCCGAGTTCGCGTGCGGCCAGGGCTTCCGCGATGGCGATCCGCATAAAACGTTCGTCCGCCGCCGCGGTGTCTGTCAGGTCGATTTCTTGCATAGATGTCGTTAAAGTGATAATTTTTCTACAAATAGAACGGCGAAAAAATTCTCATTCGCATCTCCGAACACTCATCCGTTTATGAGCAAGGATGTCCGGCCCGTAAATGATACGGCCGACGACGATATTAACATAACCAACCTGCCGGATTCTTTTCGCGAATTGGCGGAGGAAGTATATAAACGTCGGCAGATCCCGAAAGCCACACCGCAATCGATAGTTCAAAAGCTTGCTCCCGGCGAATTCAACACGGCGATCGTACAATTTTACCGCGGCGAGATAGCACGGTCGAACGTTTGGCGGACGCGGCTTGACGCAACGACGAACTGGGCTGTCATCACGGCCGGCGCGACACTTTCGTTCGTGTTCAGTTCGCCGAACAATCCGCATTTTGCCATCCCGATCAACACGATACTCGTTTCGATTTTCCTTTTTATGGAAGCGAGACGTTATCGTTATTACGAAGTTTGGGCAAATCGCGTCCGACGTATAGAGATCGGCTATCTCGCTCCGATGCTGTCGCAGCGGCAGATAGAACCCGACCAGGAATGGGCCGAACACGTATCCGAAGACCTGATATCGCCGCATTTTACAATAACGGAATGGGAAGCCGTCGGGCGGCGTCTGCGTGCAAATTATTTGTGGATATTTATTCTGCTGGCGCTGTCGTGGACGCTGAAGATATATATACATCCGACGCCGATACCGTTCGAAACCGCCGCGGACCGAGCCGTGTTTTGGGAACTTTTGTTCGCACGCGCTCAGGTCGGCATCGTGCCGGGCTGGATCGTCATCGGCATCGGAGCAATGTTCAATTTTGCGATATTTCTGGTCGCTTTCGGAACGCTGCGGCTTCGCGATTCGTCGAGCGAGGTGCAGGAAACCGAAACACTGCAATGGCATCCGCTAAAGGATGTTTCGCATTGGGCCGAAAGTAATCTGATACGGCGAAATACTATCCGCCGCTCGAAACGCGCGCGTCAGCGGATGCGTTCCATACATAAAAGTGAGGGTTAAGATGAAAAAGATCTCCGTAATTTTCGGTGTGTTGTGTTTAATAGCCGCCGCGGGCGTTGGTTCTGTTTTCGGACAGAAAGGGGCGACAGCAACGTCGGCTCAGGTCGTTGAGCGAAAACTTTCAAGCAAGCTCATGGGCCGTGAAATGCCCTATCGTGTTATTCTGCCAGCCGCTTATTTCAAAGACCGAACGACGCGTTATTCGGCCATTTATCTGCTGCACGGCCTGACCGGACATTACGACAACTGGACCGACAAAACAAAAATCGCGGAATATGCGTTAAAGCATCAGTACATCATCGTCACACCCGAAGGCGGCGACGGTTGGTACACGGACAGCGTGTCCGATACGAAAGAGAAATACGAAAGCTATATCATCAAGGAACTGATCCCGGAAGTTGACCGGCAATTCCGAACAAATGCGGACCGCGGACACAGGGCCGTCGCCGGGCTTTCGATGGGCGGATACGGTTCGCTCAAATTCGGGCTGAAATATCCCGAGTTGTTTTCGCTTGTCGGAAGTTTCAGCGGTGCGCTCGAAGCGGCGAAGTTTACCGAAAAGAACGCCGGAAACATCGGCAAAACGACGGATATGATCTTCGGCCCGGAAAATGGCGATGTTCGCAAACAGAATGACATATACGTGATCGCAAAAGATCTTTCGGCTGATGAAATAAAAAAACTGCCGTTCATTTATATGGACTGCGGCACCGAGGATTTTCTATTCGCATCGAATCGCGAATTTGCAAAGCTTTTATCGGATAAAAAGATACCGCATGAATACCGCGAATTGCCCGGCGGACACACTTGGCCGTATTGGAACTCGCAGGTAAAGGAATTTTTGGAGGTCGCTGACCTCCGCATGGAAGAATAGATCTATGAAATATTTTGCACTCATCTTAATTTTGATGTTCGTCGGCGCGGCCGCGGCACAGACGTCTGAAATGTCCGACAAGGAAAAGGCCGAGGCAACCGCCAAACGCGTCGCCGACATACAGGCAGAACTTCGGAAGGAAAAGCTCGACGGTTGGCTTTTTTATGATTTTCGCGGAAGCGATCCGCTTATGCCGCGCATCTTTCTGACGAACCGCGCCAGCGGGACGCGGCGTTGGTATTACTATGTGCCCGCAAGCGGCGAACCGACCAAGGTCGTGCATGCGATCGAACCGTCACAGCTTGATAAAATGCCGGGCAAGAAACTGATATACCGCGAATGGCAGCTCATCGGCGACAACCTGAAACAGGCGTTCTACGGCGGAAAACAGCCGGCGAAGAAACTTCGCATCGCGATGCAGTATTCGCCGAACAACGATATTCCGTACATTTCGCGTGTCGATGCAGGTACGATCGAGATGGTGCGGTCGCTCGGTGTCGATGTCGTTACGAGCGCCGATCTTGTTCAGATCTTTGAATCCGTTTGGTCGCCGGAACAGCTTGCGATGCATAAAGAAGGCGCCGAAAAGATGCAGAAAATAATGCTCGAGGTATTCGCCGAGATCAAACGCCGCATCAACGCCGATATTCCGACGACAGAGATCGACGTGCAGAACTATATGATGGATCAGTATGAAAAGGTCGGTATGCGCCGTTCGCCGATGATCGTTGCGGTCAATGCGAACGCTGCCTCGCCGCACTATTTTCCGACCAAGGATCGAAATTCGCCGATAAAACGCGGCGATCTTGTGCTGATCGACGCCGTGTCGAAGGTCAATAAGCCAAAGGCTCCGGCCGTTGACCTGACCTGGATGGGCTACGTCGGCGAAACCGTTCCGGAAGAATATGCGAAGATCTGGGACATCGTTTACGACGCCCAACAGTCGGCGTTCAATTTCATTAAAGAATCATTCAAGAATGGAAAGACGATCACCGGAGCCGAGGTCGATGACGTCGCCCGCGGCGTTATTCGCAAAGCAGGTTATGCCGACGAATTCCTGCACCGAACCGGTCATTCCATCGGCGAAGACGGTCACGGAAACGGTGTGAGCATCGATAATCTCGAATCACGAGATTCGCGAAAGATCATTCCCGGCGTGGCATTCTCGATCGAACCGGGCATCTATTTCGAAGGAAAATTCGGTGTACGGTCGGAGGTCGATGTTTATATCGACGGTAATACGCCGATCATCACGGCTCCGCACCAAACCGAGATAATCGCGATAATGAAATAGACATCGAATGAAATTCAGCTTTGTCATACTCACCTGGAACCGCAAAAAGTTCCTGCACAAATGCATTTCCGCCTTGACGGAAAGCATCGGCGGCCGCGATGATTCCGAGATCATCGTGATGGACAACGGTTCCGACGACGGAACACGGGAGTATCTGGACGAACTAAAGAACGACCCGCGTTTTCGCATCGTCAGGCTGAAGAAGAATTACGGACTGAATGCTTACAAAAAGCTTTTTCGTCTCGCGAAGGGCGAATTTATTGTTGAGATCGACGACGATGTGATCTTGTTTCCGAATGATATCGCCGCCGTGTTCGATAGTTATATGGCCGCGTTTCCGGAATTCGGTTATCTCGCTCTTGATGTAATTCAGAACGAATTCACGAACGGAGCAAAGCCGCCGGCCGAAAACTACCAGGAGGTCGAACGTGACGGAAAAGTGGTCCAGGCCGGCCCGACGGGCGGTTGGTGTACGTGCTTTCGGCGAAGCGATTATCGAAAGATCCGGCTTTTCTTTTTTCTCAAAGACATGAATATGAGAACGAGCGAAGACGGAATGATATCAGGCATGTTCCGGGAAAAGCTCGATCTGAAAAGCGGAATTATAAAAGACGTCTTCTGCTTTCACGCGTCCGGGCCGCATTATTCTAAGGAGTTCGGCTGCCTGGAACGCGACATCGAAAAATACCGCGCGGCCGGATTAGATTCGTTCGTCGATATGTATTCAAATTTTCGCTGAGGTCCGAGGATCTCTTACGACTCTGCGACTTTGCTTTAAAAACTTCTTATGCTCAATTTTGCAATGGAAACCGTTCGGGATGCGGGTCGGATCCTGATGGAAAAGCTCGGACGGGTAAATATCTCGAAAAAAGGTGACATAAACCTTGTTACCGAAGCCGACCTCGCTTCCGAAGCGTTGATCATAGAACGGATCCGTTCGCATTATCCGCGTCATTCGATACTTGCCGAAGAATCGGGCGACGCCGTCATCATAGGCGACGGCGGTTCGTCAAAATGGATAATCGACCCGCTGGACGGCACGACGAATTATGCCCACGGCTATCCCTGCTTTTGTGTGACGATAGCGCTCGAACACGAAGGCCAGATCGTGCTCGGCGTGACGTATGACCCGACGCGCGATGAGCTTTTCGCCGCCGAAAAAGGCCGCGGCGCAACGCTTAACGGCAAACCGATCCGCGTTTCGCGTTCCGAAACTCTCCGCGATTCGCTGATCGTCACCGGGTTTCCGTACGATTTCAAAACCAGGCCGCAGTTCATTAAACACTTCACCGATTTTCTGATGGAATCGCGCGGCGTTCGACGCGACGGTTCCGCCGCTATTGATATGGCGTATGTCGCGTGCGGGCGTTTCGACGGATTTTGGGAAGAAGGGCTTAATCCGTGGGACGTCGCCGCCGGCAAGCTGCTTGTCGAAGAAGCGGGCGGTGTCGTCAGTTATTATGACGGTTCGCCGTTCAGTATTTATACGCCGCCGATACTTGCAAGCAACGGCAATATCCACAACGCAATGATCTCCGTCCTTTCCTGACTTTAGAACTATATTTCGCTGTGCTAACCTTAGTAATTTGAAACTGAAAGCAAAGCGGTATCGTCCGGCAAAGGGTCGGACCGGAAAATTATGTCGTGGTTTAGACGAGACAAGCCAAAGATCGAAGGACAGGACACGAGCGAAGAGCGCAACGTAAAAACCGAAGGCATCTTCGTAAAATGTCCTGAATGCGAAACGCCTTTATACAAACCGGAGCTGATCGAATCTTTTCAGGTGTGTTCGGGCTGCCGCCATCATTTTCGGCTAGGCGCACGCGAACGGCTCGCGTCCATATTCGACGACGGAAAGGTCGAATGGCTGTTCGAAGAAGTGACATCGGGCGACCCGCTCGGCTTTGTCGATACGAAACCGTATAAAGACAGGATCGAACAGGCAAAGAAAGCCTCAGGCCTGCCCGAAGCGATCGTGACCGGAAAAGGAAAGGTCGGCGGTCATCTTGTGTTTGCCGGTGCGATGGATATGTCCTTCATCGGCGGTTCGATGGGTTCGGCGGTCGGCGAAAAGATCACGCGCATCATCGAAAAAGCCCTGGAAGAAAAAGGCGGCGTGATCGTTTTTGCGGCGTCGGGCGGCGCTCGTATGCAGGAAGGCACCTTGAGCCTGATGCAGATGGGAAAAATTTCGGCAGCACTTTCGATGCTGCACGAAGCCGGGCTTCCATTCATTTCGGTTCTTACCGATCCTACGACGGGCGGCGTTACCGCAAGTTTTGCAATGCTCGGCGACGTAATAATCGCCGAGCCGAAAGCCCTGATCGGCTTTGCCGGTCCGCGCGTCATCGAACAAACGATCCGCCAAAAACTTCCGAAAGGTTTTCAGCGAAGCGAATTTCTCCTGGAACACGGCATGATCGATATGGTCGTTGACCGCCGCGAAATGAAAGACACGATCGTCCGGGTGCTCGATTTTACGATGGATAAACCTTCTGCGTAAGCGGATGTCAAAAGCACGTATTCGTATTCCGCACTCCCTATGAATTTCGAAGAATCCAAAAAATATCTCTTATCGCTGGGAAATGAGGTCGAGGCAATGAAGCTCGGCCTGGTAAATATCGGAACACTGCTTGACGGACTCGGCTCGCCCGAAACGAATTTCCCGAAGGTACAGGTCGCCGGAACGAACGGCAAAGGCTCTGTTTGCGCGTTCCTTGACGCTATCTGCCGCGAAGCGGGCATCCGCACGGGGCTTTATACCTCGCCTCATCTTGTTTCAATAACCGAACGCGTAAAGATCGGCGGCGAAGACATTTCCGAAGGCGATTTTTCGCGCATCGCAACACAGGTTCGCGAAGCCGCCGAAAAACTTCTCGCTGACGGAAAGCTGGAATATCGCCCGACGTTCTTTGAACAGGTAACGGCGATCGCTCTGCTTGCGTTTGCCGAAGCAAAGGTCGAACTCGCGATACTCGAAACCGGACTCGGCGGGCGGTTCGACGCCACGACGGCGGCGAACGCAGAGTTTGTCGGAATAACGCCGATCGACATGGATCATCAGGAATATCTTGGCTACACGCTCGAACACATCGCATCCGAAAAAGCCGCGATACTTCATCCCGGCGTGAAAGCGGCGGTCGCGGCTCAAAAACCCGAGACCGAAAAGGTCATTCAAACTGCACTCACGAAAAATAATGTCGAAGCCCGAACGACCGTTGGCGTGACGGCCGAGGCGGTTCTCGGCGCGTTCAGCGAAGGCACCGTCGGCGGCATTGTTTTGACGAATGAACCGGACGTGTTCAACCTGCGCACCGACCGCGGGACATATCGGAACGTCCGGCTCGGCCTAAAAGGCACACACCAATGGGAGAACGCAAAGCTCGCCGTTCTTCTCGCGGAAATTCTGCGCGAACGGTTCACGATAACGGACGAATCCATCGTCCGCGGGCTTGCGTCTGCTAAAAATCCCGGAAGGCTCGAATACGTCGGCGGCATTCTGCTCGACGGTGCGCACAATGCTTCCGGAGCCGAGGCTTTGTCCGCGTATCTTCGGGCGAACGACTGCCTTCCGTTCACGCTTATTTTCGGCGCGATGCGCGACAAAGACATCGCCGGCATCGGCGCGCATTTGTTCGGCATCGCGGAAAGGCTTATATTTACGGTTGCGGCAAATTCGCGAAGCTGCGACCCGCGCGAATTCCTGAAATACGTTCCGGAATCGAAGATCGGCGAGTGCCGCATTACGGAAAGCGCAGCCGATGCGATAGAATTGGCGCGTCAGATCTCCGACGGCGAACTGATCGTGGTGGCCGGTTCGCTCTATCTTGTCGGCGAAATGAAGAATATCTTGGAAAATTGAATTATGTACAAACTGGTTTTGATACGACACGGCGAAAGCGAGTGGAACAAGGAAAATCGTTTTACGGGTTGGAAAGACGTCGATCTTTCCGAAAAAGGAACGGCCGAGGCACGTGCCGCCGGCAAGCTTTTGAAAGAAGAAGGCTACACATTCGACGAAGCCTACACATCGGTGCTGAAACGCGCGATACGCACGCTTTGGCTTATCCTGGATGAAATGGATCTGATGTGGATACCGGTGACGAAATCGTGGCTTTTGAACGAACGTCATTACGGTTCGCTGCAGGGCCTGAACAAAGCCGAAACCGCCGCGCAATACGGCGAAGAACAGGTGCTTAAATGGCGTCGAAGTTTCGACATTCCGCCCGATCCGATGGCGGAATCCGATCCGCGTTACGAAGGCGGCGATCCGCGCTATTCGAACCTTGAACCCGGTGAATTTCCGAAGACCGAATGTCTGAAAGACACGGTCGCCCGCTGCGTTCCGTATTTCGAACGTGAGATCCTGCCGAAGGTAAAACAGGGCCGAAAGATCCTGGTCGCGGCTCACGGAAATTCGCTTCGCGCGATCGTAAAATACCTGGACAACATTTCCGACGACGAGATCGTCGGGCTGAATATTCCTACCGGGATCCCGCTCGTTTACGAACTCGACGAGAACATGAAGCCGATAAAGCATTATTACCTTGGCGATCCGGCCGCGATCGAAGCGGCACAACAGGCCGTCGCAAATCAAGGAAAGGCGGAACCCGCGAACTAACGCAAAGATCTTGTCCGACGCCGAACAAAAATCACCTATCTGGCACAGGGCCGTTTTCTTCGGCCTTGTGCTGTTTTGCCTTTCGCCGTATGGGTCGCCGCCGGTCGCTCTTGCCCTCGGGCTGGCGCTTGCGTTGACGCTCGGCAATCCGTTTCCGGCGGTAACGGGCAGACCGACCAAATACCTTCTGCAGGCATCGGTCGTTCTGCTCGGTTTTGCGATGAATCTTTCCGCCGTGATCCAAGCCGGAAAAGACGGCATTCTGTTCACGATCGCGTCTATCTTCGGCACGCTTATTCTGGGCTTTTTCGTCGGCAAATGGTTCGGCGTTGCGGACAAAACGTCGTCGCTTATTTCCTCGGGCACGGCGATCTGCGGCGGAAGCGCCATCGCCGCCGTCGGCCCGGCGATAGACGCCGACAACGAGGAAATGTCCGTTTCGCTCGCAACCGTTTTTATTCTCAATTCGATCGCGCTTTTGCTTTTCCCGGTGATCGGGCATCTTATCTCGCTTACGCAAAAGCAATTCGGCGTGTGGGCGGCGATCGCCATACACGACACGAGTTCGGTCGTCGGAGCCGCGGCCGCATACGGTCAGGAAGCTCTGGAAATTGCCGCGACGGTAAAGCTCGCGCGTGCGCTCTGGATCGCTCCCGTCGCGCTGTTCTTTCTGATGATGTACCGGCGAAAGGACAGCGATACGAAAGCGAAGATCACTATCCCGTGGTTCATCTTTTTGTTTTTATTAGCGACTATCGTGCGAACATACGCTCCTGCCTGGGTTCCGCCGAGCCTTTTCGATTCGCTTGTAAATCTCGCAAAAGCCGGAATGACGCTGACGCTTTTTTTTATCGGACTTAGCCTAACGCGAAAAACGCTGCGAAATGTCGGCATCAAACCGATGCTGCAGGGCGTTCTGCTTTGGGTCGTTATCTCTGTCGTGTCGCTCTACGCGGTTTTCAATCTGTTATAATCGAACACTATGCGAAAACAGGAACCGGAATCGCTGGACGTGACGGTCAAAACTCCGCGCGTCGTCAAAGGCATCGTCGAACCAAAGCTCGTTCGCATAATTTCGTTTTTGATAATCACCATCTCGCTGGTTGCCTGCACGGTTCTGTGCATTCTCGCCATCTGGAAATTTACGGAATCGGACGCCGTTTGGCGTGCGATCGCCACATTCATCGTCGTTAGCATAGCGACAGCGATCTTCACTTTCGTCAATGAAAAGCTCGGCTGATGTCCGCCTTTTCGTATCGCCGTCCAAATTTGGTAAAATACTTGTTTCGGCAGTAATAAGAAATTCGGTCTGTAAGACGAAATGAGTATAAAAACGATCTCGGTTCGCGGAGCGCGCCAGCATAATCTAAAGAACATCGACGTAGAAATTCCGCGCGATAAATTTACGGTCATCACCGGACTTTCGGGTTCGGGCAAATCGTCGCTCGCGTTCGATACGATCTATGCCGAAGGCCAACGCCGCTATGTCGAATCGCTTTCGACATACGCTCGGCAGTTCCTGGATCAGCTTGAAAAGCCCGACGTCGATTCGATCGAAGGCCTTTCGCCCGCGATCTCCATCGAACAAAAGACCGTGTCGCGAAGTCCGCGTTCGACGGTCGGAACCGTCACGGAGATCTACGATTATCTGCGGCTTTTGTTCTCGTCGATCGGACAGCCGCATTGCCATCAATGCGGAGCGCCGATAACGCGCCAATCCGTCGAACAGATCGTTCACGGCATTTTGGAATTGCCGGGCGGCGAACGCGTTATGATACTTGCGCCGCTGGTCCGCGGCCGCAAAGGCGAATTTCGCAAGGAACTCGAAAAACTTCACAAGGACGGATTCGTCCGCGCGCGCATCGATGGCGAAATGCGTCAGCTTGACGAAGAAATAAAGCTCGATAAGCGCAAAAATCACACGATCGAAGTCGTCGTCGATCGACTCTTGATAAAAGAAGGCGTGCAAGAGCGGCTGACGGAATCCGTCAAAACCGCGCTGAAAATTACGAACGGAGCCGTGCTTATCTCCGTCGTCGACGGCGAAGAAAAGCTTTATTCGGAGCGGATGGCGTGCGTGAATTGCGGCATCAACATCGCTTCGCTGGAGCCGCGCTCGTTCTCGTTCAATTCGGCGTACGGAGCCTGTCGCAGGTGTCAGGGCATCGGCACCGTTCTGGAGATCGACGCCGCGAAGATCGTTCCCGACCAGAGCATTCCGGCCGGAAAGATCGAATTTCTTGGTGGCGCGGATAGATCCGGAGCGCAGTATTTGGCGGCGGCTCTTGCCGCGGTGATCGAAAAATTCGTCGGCGGCGATAAGCTCGAACCGCCGACCGCGTCCGCGAAAATACCCAAGCGTTCGCGAAAGAAAAAAGCTTTGCCGAAAGCGGCGGATGCCGCGGCCGAAGCACTTCTTGCGACGCCTTTCGGTGACCTGCCGGACGAAGTAAAGCGGGCGTTCTTTTACGGTACGAAGAAACGCCTGACGTTCACGCATGGTGCATACAAGATCGAACGTGCATGGCCCGGAGCTTTGCGTGCGATGCGCGAGCGGATGGAAAATCCGCCGTCGGAAAAGACTCGTGCCGCGCTTGAGGAACTGATCGCGCCGATACCGTGTCCCGATTGCGGCGGAAAGCGGCTTCAGCCTGAAAGCCTTGCGGTGCGGATAAACGGCCTCGGCATCGCCGATTACACAAGCCTTCCGCTTGCGGAAACGCTCGACAAACTTGCCGAAATTAACCTCACGCCGCGCGAAGAAAAGATCGCCGGACTCGTGCTGAAAGAGGTCATCGACAGGCTGCGGTTTCTGATCAACGTCGGGCTCGGTTACCTGACGCTTGACCGTTCATCGGCAACGCTTTCGGGCGGCGAAGGCCAGCGAATACGGCTTGCGACGCAGATCGGATCGCAGCTTCGCGGTGTACTTTATGTTTTGGATGAACCGAGCATCGGGCTGCATTCACGCGACAACGGCAAGCTTCTCGAAGCTTTGAAAGGCCTGCGCGATCTCGGCAATACGGTGCTCGTCGTCGAACACGACGAGGAAACGATCGAAAATGCCGATTTTGTCGTAGATCTCGGTCCGCATGCCGGAACGCATGGCGGCGATGTCGTCGCGATCGGCACGCCGGATGTGATCAAAAAGAGCAAGAATTCCGCCACCGGATCGTATATGTCCGGCAAACAAAAGATCGAGATACCGGACGTGCGGCGACTCGCGAACGGCAGCCGTCTGAAGGTCGTCGGTGCGACGGCGCATAACCTGAAGAACATCGATGTCGAATTTCCGCTCGGGCTTTTCACGGTCGTGACCGGCGTTTCGGGTTCGGGCAAATCGACGCTGGTCGAAGACATCTTGTATCCGGCGCTTTATCGCCACGTTTATAGATCGAATATCGAACCGCTCGAACACGAAAAGATCGAAGGCCTCGACCTGGTCGATAAGGTCATCGAGATCGATCAATCGCCGATCGGCCGGACGCCGCGTTCGAATCCGGCGACATACACGGGGCTTTTCACGCCGCTTCGCGAACTTTATGCGATGCTGCCCGAATCGCGCGCACGCGGTTACAAGGCCGGCCGTTTTTCATTCAATGTAAAAGGCGGTCGGTGCGAAGCCTGCGAAGGCGACGGTATGAAGCGCATCGAAATGAACTTCCTGCCGGACGTTTATGTCACCTGCGATGTTTGCCGCGGACAGCGTTACAACCGCGAAACGCTCGCCGTAAAATACAAAGGATATTCGATCGCCGATATGCTGAATATGACGATCGAGGACGCTTTGCCCGTGCTCGAGAACGTTCCGGCGATCAAGCAAAAACTGCAGACGCTGCTGGACGTCGGACTCGGATATATCAAGATCGGGCAATCATCGACTACGCTTTCCGGCGGCGAGGCACAGCGGATAAAACTCGCAAAAGAACTTTCGAAACGCGCGACCGGAAAGACGATCTATATTCTTGACGAACCGACCACCGGGCTGCACTTCGCCGACGTTCACAAACTGCTCGACGTTTTGCAAAAACTTGTCGATACGGGCAACACGGTCATCGTCATCGAACACAACCTGGACGTAATAAAATCAGCCGATCACATCATCGACCTCGGCCCCGAAGGCGGCTCCGGCGGCGGCCGCATCGTCGCCAGCGGCACACCCGAAGAAGTCGCCCGCTCCCGAAAAAGCTACACCGGCCGCGCACTTAAAGGCGTTTTGAAAGCATAAGAAACGTGACCGTGAAGAATTCTTTTTTACGGTCGAGGCTACAGATCGGGGCGGTGGTGCATCCTATGGTCATGCATAAATTTCCCCTGGTAATCGCTTTCATGGTCTTGGTCACGACCGCCGTATTTTCACAGGAACCACGCTATAACGTCGTGCCCGTCGTGCCCGATGCATTAATGCGTCACGTCGTGGGTAATATCTTACAGGATCGCTTCAAACCCGCACCGACCGAACGGACGATCCCGTTGTACCACAAAAATATAAAACGTGAATGGTTGCCGAGTATCGCAAACATCACGTTCCAGATGGTCTCGGATCGTGAGCTAGATCGTCATCCGGATGGTGTATATTTCTTTGGCGAGGTAAGGGCTACGGGAGATGCTTTTAATGTGTACTTTGGTTTTGGAGACCCGCACTGCGATTCCGAAGGTCACAACTGGAAATTTACTGTCCCGGCTTCGCAGTCTTCGAAGACCGATAAACCAAGGCCCGAAATCAACATTTGGCTTTCGTCGATAAGTGGAACAGGTTGCGGCGGCAGGACAAAGCGCATAATTAACGACCTGGAGATCGGCGAACTGAGTCCGAATGAACTTCCGGGCTACAAATTTTTCGCGGAGGGTAAGCTCAAAGATCTTCGACTGGGCATATCGAACCGCAAAGATGTAGAGGCGGTCTTTGGCGATGATTGCGACGGCGTCTGCGATTACGATCAGAATTGGAAGATCTTTCTCAATTATTTTGGCGATTCGAAGCTCAGTCGTCGTGAGATCATGAGTGACGGAACCGAATACGAGATCGAATTAAATCCGAAAAAAGAATATATCGATAGGATCGAATCGATGAGGCTCATTCCTAAGAATCGTGTTTCGTTCTCAGATGTAAAGTTTGCTCCCGCCTTTTCTCGAGGTGGCAGGTTTTCGATAGGTGACGCATGGGGAAAGGACGGCTTTGAGGGAGCCGTCCATAGTTCGCAGAATGTCCTTTCGGACAGTTGGGGACTCAGCTATGTGATCTATAATGAAGAGACTTTTAATAATCTTAAGGAAAAGACAGGCCCGAATGAAAAGCCCGTAAATGGTGATCTTCTCTCTATCGAATATGAGATCCCGAAAAATGTAAAAGATAAAATGTATGAGATCGGGCCTCGAAGACAGATCGTAAAGAAGTAATTCGTAAGAATGCTCTAAACCATTAAGTTCCTTAAAAACTCTCACGTATCATAAAAACTGCCATTTGGCCGTGCGTTGTTAAATGCAATAATTCCGAGGCGGCGGAAAAAACTCCCCCTCTCTAGAAAAGGAGGAGCGACGCTTCAGCGTCGGGGTGGTCTGATTAGATCAGTACTGTCTGCGGTAGCAGGTGGTTTACTTTTATTATCCGGAATGGAATGACCGGGTTCTTGTTCCTCTTTCTCATCCGGCTCTGTGGTTTTCCTTTTCCGGAGAACTACAGTTGTTAGCTTTTAGCTGTAAGTTTTTAGTTAAGAACCAAAAACTCCCCTCCGTAGATAGGGAGGGGTGGTCTGATCAGGTCAGAACCGTCTGCGGTAGCAGATGGTTTACTTTT
>CBFGSN010000069.1:0-13655 GCA_965651435.1 uncultured bacterium
TTTTCACAGCCGCGTAGAAATCCTGACGCCCGACCTTCATCGCGGTTTTGATCGCACAGACGTTGCTTGACTGAGCCAATGCCTTTGTCGCCGTAACAGTTCCGATCGCGTGCGAATCACGAAAACGGTGCTTTGCGATCTCGATCGTGCCGTTGCCCGAATCGATCATCGTGTCCGGCGTGATGAGCTTGTTTTCGAGCGCCGTGCCGTATGTAATAAGCTTAAACACGGAACCGGGCGCGTAGATGCTCTGGACCGCGCGGTTGGTCAGCGTGTCCTTGTTGATCGTCGAAAGATCGTTCGGGTTGAACGTCGGATAATTTGCGAGCGCCAGTACCTCACCGGTTTCGTTGTCGATGACAAGCGCCATTCCGGCTTTCGCGCCTTTTTCCGTGACTGCCGTCGCTAGAGCTCGTTCGGTCTTATATTGTATCGACGAATCGATCGTCAACGTTACATCGCTCGGCGGTTCCTGTTCCGAAACGGTTTCGTCATAAACACGTCCCAGCCGGTCGCGTTCCTGCGTTTTTTTGATGACCGCGCCGTAAAGCCTTTCGTTCTCGGCCTGTTCGATGCCGGCCTGGCCGACGCCTTCCGCGTTGCTGAAACCGATGACATGTGCGGCAAGAGTTTCCTGCGGATAGCTGCGTTTTTGGCCTTCGCGCCAATGAAGCCCGGCGAATTTCGGCAGGTCGAATTTCCGCACTTCCGGATCTTCGAGAGCGCGGTTCATTTCCTGTACCTGCAGATCGTCAAGCCCTTTGATCAGCGGCACAAAACGCCGTTCATCGGCTTTTGCCGCGGCGAGTTTTTTTGCAAGTTCAGATTCTTTTACGCCGACGAGTTTTGCAAGCTTTTTCGCTGCGGCGGCAGTGTCCTCGATCTCCATCGCATCGGCATAAAGCGTTTTCACACGAATGCTCATTGCAAGAGCGCGGCCGTCGCGGTCATAGATAGTTCCGCGTGGCATCCGCGTTTTTTTGACATCGCGACGCTGGCCGGCGGCTTTGTCCTTGAGAAAATCGTGCTGATTTACCTGTAGATGTACCAGCCGGACGCTGATGCCGCCGATCCAGAGGACAAATCCCGCGACGATAAGCATGAACCGCGTGAAAGCGACCTGCTTGAGATTCGTTTTCTTCGTTCTTTTGTTGACGCGTCGGTTCATATTTCGTCTAGCGAAGTTTGGCTACGGTAATGATACGCGGACGCGAAGTGCCGTCCTTTGCTTTCTCTACTTTCTCGGATTCCGGATTCGTTTTCTTTTTCGCGGTCTTTTCCTTCGCCGTCGTCGAACGCGCTTCGACCGTTCGGATCACCTTTACTTCGCGCTCTCTGTCGGATTTCGTGCTTTCCTTGATCGAAGCCGTTTCCGTCTTCGCGACGCGGTCGCGTTTGTCGATCGAGTTTTCCTTTACGGACGCGAGTTCGGCGGTCGCCTGTTCATCTTTCGCGGTTTCAACCGTTTCTTCGATGCGTTTAACGGCTGCGGTTTCGGTCGGCTGCGGTGTATCGAGCCCGATCTCACGTGCGAGCTTTGTTATTTGCGCCGGCGACATCGCAACCTCTTTCGCAAGCGTCAGCCGGCGGTTCTCCGCCTTGAAATCCTCAAGCTGTTTACGCAGCTTCGAATTCTCCATTCCCACGTTCATAGCCGAAAAATGCTGGCTTGCCGCAAAGAATATTCCCGCGAGCACAAGCCCGCCGCAAACGAACGTTATCAACACGGTTCGGATCGGTATGCGGTCCCTTCGCGGCCGGCGTCTGTTCGAACGGTTTGAACGGTTCGAATTCGGAGTTTTGCGTTTTTTCATTGTTCCCACCTTTTTATTGCAGTTTTTATGCGGTCTTTTCGACCGCACGCAGTTTCGCGCTTCGTGAACGCGGATTTATTTTCAATTCTTCTTCGCCCGGCAATATCGGCTTTCGCGTCAGTATCGCGGCCCGTTTTGCGGCTCCGCAAACGCATACCGGCATTCGCGGCGGACATAAGCATTTGCCCGAAAGCTTTTGGAATGTTTGCTTTACGATCCGATCCTCAAGCGAATGGAACGTTATCACTGCAAGCCTTCCGTTAATTTTCAAAAGATCGAACGCATCGTTCAAAAAGTTCTCAAGTACATCAAGTTCGCTATTGACGGCGATCCGCAGTGCCTGGAACGTCCGCGTCGCCGGATGTATCTTTTCTCTGCCGCCGCCTTTCTTTAAGGCTCGTTCGACCAGGTTCGCGAGTTCGCGTGTTGTTCGGATCGGTTCGCCGCTCTTTCGCCGTTCGACGATCCACCGTGCTATCTTTCGCGAAGCACGCTCTTCGCCGTATTGATATATGACGTTCGCGATCTCTTCTTCCGAAAGCGTTTCAAGCAGTTCGGCGGCCGTCGGAATGTCCGCGTCGGCGTCCATACGCATATCGAGCGGCGCGTCGTAACGAAAGCTAAACCCGCGTGTTTCGCTGTCGAGCTGCAGCGACGAAACTCCCAGATCGGCAATTATTCCGTCAACTTCCGAAACGCCGGCGGCTTTCGCAGCGTCCTTTATAGCCGAAAAATTGCACTTCACCGACCGAAACCGTTCGCCGAAACGCGCGAGCCGTTCGCCCGCTATCTTTAATGCTTCCGCATCCTGATCGAGCCCGAGGACACTGACGTTTTCGCCCGTTTCGAGCAGCCGCTCCGCGTGGCCGCCCATTCCGAGCGTCGCGTCGATAAAAACGCCGCCGCCCGCCTGGTGTACCATAGCCGCCGTTTCTTTGAGAAGCACGGACAGATGGATCTGTTCAGTGTTTTTGGACATATTCAAAGAACCGAGTCGTTTACAAAGCCGACCGTATTTTGGCGGTCAGTAAAATTGGTCAGTAAAAATAACGATTTGCGTCAGGGCGTTATGTCATACGGGCCGTTTTGGAAGTCGGAGAAGAGTTCACGGCCTGTGACAACGGAACAAAGCTGCTTAAATGCTTAAACAATTCCTACATTTTCAAGATTCGCCGAATATCCCGTTTACTTCGGCAACAGCCAATGTCCATAGGCATAATACGGCGAACGCGCGCTCATTGTCAAGATAAATCTTAAACACTTTGCTTAATCGACCGTTTAAATTAGCCGGCTAATTCGATAAATGCTTTTACTATCGGCGGCGGCGGTTTTTAATTGCCCGAATTTTGCGATAAAGTTTATCGGTCGCACAGAAATGGACAATTATTTCCTCCAGCTTCTCCTATTCGGAACAATCGCCGGGCTCGCCAATGTCCTCGGCGGACTTTTGCTTTATCCGTCGGCAAAAAACCGCGAATATTCCTGGTCGCTGAAATACCTTTTGGCGATCGGCGCGGGTTTCATGCTTGCGGTGACCTTTTTCGAAATAGTTCCGCGGACGGTAATTCTGTGGCAAACGACGTATCCCGAAAGCAGCGACAGCCTTTATGCTCCGATGTTCCTGATACTCGTCGGCTATCTGCTGACGCAGTTTTTCGAACACACGGTCGCGCCGCATTTTCACCTTGGTGAAGAGCTTCACAAAGAGCACATAATTCCCGCAAAGACCGCTTATTCGGCGGTCGGCGGACTGCTCATTCACACATTCTTTGACGGCATCGCCATTGCTGCGGCATCACAGATCGACATTCGTGTCGGGCTTTTGGTGTTCATTGCCGTATTCCTGCACAAATTTCCCGAAGGCTTTGCGATCGGTTCGACGATCGTCGCCGCCGGTAAAGAGTTTCGTGAAGTAATGATCGCGACCACGCTCGTCGGCGTAATGACGCTGCTCGGCGTACTTTTCTTTTATGTTATTGGCAGCAGCATCGGGCTTTCGGTCAATTACGCACTTCCGCTAGCCTGCGGCGTGACGCTTTACGTCGCCGCCAGCGACCTGATCCCGGAAATAAATCATCACGGCGGACGAAAAACGCTCGTTTCCCTATCGATATTCGTCGGCGCGGCTGTCTTTTTCGCAATTCATTACATCGTTCACGAACTTCTCGAACATTGAAACTATTTCGGGAACTTAATCGTGACTTCCCGCGTATAACATGTACGGAGGCGATCAAAGATGCGAAATCCTTTATTAGCAGGAATCCTAAGTTTATTGATACCGGGCATCGGACAGCTTTACAATGGCCGTATCATCGTTGGAATCATTTGGCTTATCGTAACGGGCGTGTCCTGGATCGGTTCCGCGGGTTTACTCGGCTGGATCGTGCATATCATTAGTGGCTGGTGTGCATACAGCTACGCCAAGGACAATCCGATCAGAAGTTAGAGAGAACTTCTTCATACAATCCTCCTTTTGGCCCGGCGCGGTGAACGCCGGGCTTTTTTTTTCTTTATTTCGGTATTCGGATGTTTTCTAGTAAAATACGAACAGTGCCGGATCGAACAAGTGGACAGTTGCCAAAGTTTTGGTTTCACTTCGCTCCGGCATCGTTTTTATGGTCAAAGAAGGTGTTCCTTTTGTAATCGTTCCGATGGTTCTGGCGCTTATCGCCGGCTATCTGCAGCTTTGGTGGGTCGCGGCATTTTTCGTGTTGCTGACGGCTTTTATGGCGTATTTCTTTCGCGACCCGTTCCGCGTAACACCCGAAGGCGACGGCCTGATCATTTCGGCCGCGGACGGCAAGGTGACGCGCATCGATACGACCGACGCCGGAAAGATCGTCAGCGTTTTTCTGTCGCCGCTGGATGTTCACATAAACCGTTCGCCGATCAGCGGCAAAATAACGGACACTGAATATACCAAAGGAAAGAAAGGCCCGGCGACGACCAACAACGCGAGCTTTGTAAATGAGCGAAATTCGCTTACTATCCAAAACGAACGTATGACCGTCGTTTGCACGCAGATCGCGGGCATCGTCGCACGCCGCATCGTTTGCTGGAAAAAGACCGGCGATGAACTGACACGCGGCGAACGCTTTGGCCTGATAAAATTCAGTTCGCGGACGGATCTGCTGATGCCGCACGAAGCCGAACTGAAGGTCCGCATCGGCGACCGCGTCCGCGGCGGAGAAACGGTCATAGCCGCATTACCCGAAATTTAATGGAAACCGAACAAAAAACGCTCGAGCACAAAGGAATTAAAAAAGGCCTGTATCTGATACCGACCGCGTTCACCGCCGCGAACATCGCGATGGGATTTTTCGCCGTGCTCTATTCGATACGCGGTTTCCGCCTGATCGATACGCCGGAACAGGCCGCGGTTTATTTCAACTACGCCGCCGTCGCCATCGGTTTCGCGATACTTTTCGACACGCTCGACGGCCGCATCGCGCGAATGACAAGAACGGCGACCGAGATAGGTGTGCAGTTCGATTCGCTCGCAGATGTTCTTACGTTCGGCATTGCTCCGATCGCCCTGATGTACAGTTGGGGACTCGCGTCCGTTTTTCCGGAAGGCTCAAAGGAACTCGGTTTCGCGACGTTCCTGCTTTTTATGTATCTGATGTGCGGCGCGTTCCGGCTCGCTCGGTTCAATATACAGGCGACGCGGCCGCGGGTTCTGCTCGAAGGTTCGCAAAAGGTCGATAAGAAAAATTTCGTCGGGCTGCCGATACCGCCGGCGGCCGGACTGCTCGCGGCGATCGTACATTACGCAAATCCGCCGCTGAGTTCGTACGGCGAAACGGGCCATTACCTCGCTATTCTGATAATGGTTCTGCTCGCCGTGCTCGGGCTTTTGATGGTCAGCACCGTCCGCTATTCAAGCATGAAAACGCTCGGCAGCGGCCGCAACAATCTCTACCTCGTACTCGTCGTCGCCGCCATCGGAATGCTGATGTGGCTTTATTCCGAATACGTCCTGCTCATACTCGCCGTCGTGTACGTTTCGCACGGAGTCATCTGGTACCTATTCTCGCTGCTCACACGCAAACGATCGTCAGACACGGACGCCGGTCAGAACCGAGAAAACTCCCCTCCTGCCTGAGGAGGGGTGGCCGAAGGCCGGGGTGGTGGGAGGCGACTGGGTTCCTTAATTTGTCATTCGTAATTCGTAATCGATTCTTTGGGAAAGATCTCAAATTTCAAATTTCAAATTCCAGATTTGTAATCGTTGTCACTGTGCTCCCGATCCTGACCTGTTGCGCTGAACCATATAAAATTTGAAATCCGGAATTTGAGATCTGAAATTCCGGTTATCGGATCGGCTTCACGACTGCTTTTCTTTTGCGTTTGCGGGAAGGAAGTTCGCCCGGGTCGGCGATGTCATCGGTGTATTTCTTGCCGCTGGCGGAAAGGATCGTCATCAGGATAATGAACAGCACTGACACGGCGGTGACGTGCAGCACGAAATCAAAAATGCTGTGCACGAGTATCGCAAAGCATCCGCAGAACGCGCCGAGAGCCGCCGCACGCCGAAAGGTATTCTCGATCTTTGCCGCGCGAAAACCCATACGCAAAAGCATGAACAGAAACCAAGCGCCAAGCAGAATTCCCGGAACTCCCGCATCCGCGACGACCTGCAGATAGTCGTTATGAGCCTGTTCGACGTTTGCGAGCCCGCTTTGGTCGTCATGTACCGTGTATGCCCTGCCGAACGCCCCTATGCCGGCACCGAGCGGCAGATTATCACCGATAACGCCGAGCGTTACTTTCCATATCTGCGTTCGGGCGGAACTGACGCCTTTGCTGTCGCCCTGATCGCCGCCGATCCGCGACAGTGATGTATCGCCGCCGACGAAGATCGAACCCGCAAGTATCGCAACACCCAAACCCGCGGCGAGAGCTCCTTTGATCAGCACCTGCCGCCGGCCGCGCTTTCCGGTCGTCAGTATCAGCAAAAGCAGAACCATCGCCGCCGCGGAAACCAAACCGCCGCGCGAACCGCTGATCAAAAGTGAAACGCCCATCAGCGCGACCGCCGTCGCATACAACAACCGCTTGTCCTTTGCGACGGCTCCGGCAAAAAGGAACCCGAGCGGCAGCGACATCGCCATATTGATATACGCGGCGTAATTATGTCTGTTGACGAACGAACCGAAAGGTGTCGCGTAGGCTCGTTCGTAGATACCGTAGATCTTTGTCGGGCTTAGAACGGATTGGAGTATCGCGAAAAATGCGTAAACGAAACCGAAGATCGTCACGGCCTTTACGAGCTTGCTTATTCGGCCGGCGCGGTCGATGGTCGAAAGCGATACCGCCCAGAATATCGACAGCGCAAAAATATGCAGAGCCGTGACCTTGCTCCAGAACGGATCGTGCGATATCGTTCGCGGAATTTCAGCGAGTCCCGCGTCGGTGTACGTGCCGAAAGGTATCGCCTGAATAAGCGCATAAACACCGAAAAGCAGCAGCGGTACCTGAAGCACTTCACCGCTTATCCGCGTTTCGCCCGTTGTCCATGCATCCGCCGCCCACAGAATTAAAAGCGCCGTCACCGAAAGATAGAACAGCGCGATGATCGGCTGATGCACCGTTCCGTAGAATACGGTCGAAAGCACCATGATCGCACAGATCAGGATAAATGCGGCTTTGTTAGTTCGCGTCGATCTCATTTGCTGTCTTTTACTGAACCCTTTCGATCGAAAGATCGTCGTACCAGAACGTCCCGACTATCGGGCATTCCTGCGGGCACGGCATCTTTATCGTTTGCAAGAGTATGCCTTCGGTGTTTTCGGGCACGACGAATTCGAGCGTCACGGCCTGCCAATCGGCGGTTCCGACGGCGATATCATACTGGCCGAGAAGCTCGTTCGTTTCGGCACTGACGGCCTGAAGCGCGGGCATTCCGGCGCTTCGCAGATTTTCCGTTCGAACAAGAAAATGCAGCCTGTATCGCCCGAGCGGTTCGACCGCCACGGCCTGCATCAACCCAAGCCAATTCTGTTTCGCATAGCCTTTGAACGTAACGCGAACGCTGCGTTTCCCTTCTTTTTTCGTGACGGAATCCGTCGAAATATCCGCTTTCGGTTCGCCGCGCGTGACCTTCCATCCGAAAAGTGAATCTTCAGCCGCTAGCAAAGATTCCTCGAATCCGCCATTCGTTATCGCTTCGGGTTTTGCCGATGGGTCAAGTCCCGACTGGCTTGCGAATTCGACGGACTGAAGATATTTATGCTGATCGTAAAGCGCCTGGGCGATCGTTTTTGCGATCTTCGGATTTTCGGCCTTTTGTTCATCGGTCAGCGTATTCCAAACACGCAGCGAATTTTCGGCGCTCTTTCGTTGTGCATAAAAAAGCGCTAGCGACGCGCGAACATCCGGAGCATCCGAGGCGAGAGCTTCGACCTGCTTCGGATCTTGGCCGAAATAATCCCACGCCAAACCGAAGACCTGCTCACGGTAGATGTAGCTTTTCGCCGCCGTGAATCTGAGTTCGGCGAAAGCTTCGTCAACGCGATTCTGCCGGAGCAAAAAATTGCCAAGCTGCCAATGCGTGTACGTATATTCGGGCGCCAGATCAAGCGCTTTTCTGAACGCGGCTTCGGCCTTTTCGGGCTTTTCGGCCTGTTCGTACGCGCGGCCGAGTTCGAGCCACCAACGGTAATCATCCGGAGAAAGCCGCACGAGATCTTCGAACATCGCAACGGCCTTGTCGATGCTTTCGGACGAAAAATTTTCCTTCTCTTTATTAGCCGCGAACCACTGCGTAAGCGGGTCGCCGGGAGCCAATGATCGGGCGGCAGATGCGGCAGCGGCTGCATTTTCACCGCCAAGTGGTGTTACCTCCGCAAGCAGATCGCCGAACTGCCAACGCACCGAAAAATACGCGAAGATCAACCCGGCCGCGATCGCCGCGACGAGCAATATTTTCGCTTTTGTAGTTTTCGAATCGAGCCTGATCATCCGTCAGCTGTTAAAGAATTCATTGATCGCGGCGGCAACGTATTCGACCTGACCCAGTTTTAGCTCCGGAAAGATCGGTATCGCGAGTGTTTCTTCGGCGGCCAACTCCGCATTCGGCAGATCGCCTTTTTTTCCGCCGAGATATGCGAAGCATTCCTGCAGGTGCAGCGGCACGGGATAATAAATATCGGTGCCGATCTCTTTTTCCGTCAAGAACGACCGCAGTTCGTCGCGACGTCCGGGCACGCGTATCACGAACTGATTATAGATATGCCGAACGTTCGACCGCTCCTTCGGAAGCGTCAGATGCCCCGCGTCTTCGGCCTCGGCCAGTGCTTCACGATAATATGCGGCGTTGGTCTGCCGAGCCTCGGTCCAAGCATCCAGATGCGGCAGTTTTACGCGAAGAACCGCACCCTGAAAACCGTCGAGCCGCGAATTCAAACCGATCCATTTGTGGTAATAACGCTCTTCGGCGCCGTGCACACGAAGCGCGAAAAGCCGCCGCGAAATCTCTTCGTCATTCGCCGTGCAAAACCCGCCGTCACCCATTCCGCCAAGATTTTTCGACGGATAGAACGAAAAGCATCCGGCCGCTCCCATCGAACCGGCACGTCGTCCTTTGTCTTCGGCGCCGATCGCCTGAGCCGCGTCTTCGACGATCGGAATGCCGTGTTTTTCCGATATTGCAAGCAGCGCGTCCATGTCGCTGCACTGCCCGTAAAGATGTACCGGCTCGATCGCCTTCGTTTTTGGCGTGATCTTTTCTTCGACCCGCGCGGCGTCGATGTTATAGGTTTCCGGATCGATATCGACGAAAACCGGCGTCGCGCCAAGCCGCGTGATCGCGCTTACAGAAGCGAAGAAGCTATACGGCGTTGTTATTACTTCGTCGCCGGCTTTGACGCCGACCGCCATCAGCGCTAGCACGAGAGCATCACTGCCGGACGAACATCCGACGGCGTATTTCGCACCGCAGTATTCGGCGAGTTCGCCTTCGAGCTCTTTGACCTCAGGGCCGAGAATAAAGGCGTTCGTATCAAGCACGCGGCCGATCGCCGCTTCGATCTCCGGGCGAAGCTTCGTGTTCTGTTCGCTCAGGTCTAGTAAAGGAACTTTCATTTTTATGTTCAGAAAACGGCCGCGGACGGCTCAATGTTTTCTACATTTTAGCCGAAGCGAAACGAATTTGCATTTTCGGGTTTTCTTTTTTAGCCTTGATTTTACGTGATCGCCGACCTTAAAAAACGAACCGCCGAAGTGATAAAACGGCTTCGCCGTGAATATCCGGACGCTCATTGCGCGCTCAACCACACGAACGCGTTCGAGCTTTTGATAGCGACGATCCTGTCGGCGCAGTGCACCGACGCCCGCGTAAATATCGTTACTGCCGATCTTTTTCGAAAGTATCGGACGCCGGCGGATTATCTGAAAGTATCGCGCGAAGAGCTGCAGGAAGACATTCGTTCGACCGGATTTTTTCGCAATAAAGCGAAGAATATTCAGGCGGCATGCGAACGGATCATCGAGGTTTACGGCGGGAAAGTTCCGCGGACGATGGAGGAACTGCTGACGCTGGGCGGTGTCGCGCGGAAAACGGCGAACGTTGTGATGGGAAACGCTTTCGGCATTGCATCCGGCGTCGTTGTCGATACGCACGTGTCGCGGCTTTCGCAGCGGATCGGGTTAACGCATGAAAAAACGCCCGAAAAGATCGAACGCGACCTGGAAAAACTCGTCCCGAAAAAGCATTGGATAATGTTTCCGCACTGGTTGATCTCGCACGGCCGCGCCGTATGCATCGCCCGCAAACCAAAATGCGAGATCTGCGTCCTCGCCGACCAATGCGAGTACTTTAATAAGTTGAAACGTGAAAGAGTGAAAAAGTGAAAAAGTCCGAACACGTCTTACTATCACCTCTTACCTCATCCCTTCATCATCACTTATCACTCCTCACTCGTGCATTTTCAGCCCTTTCTCCAGCTTTTCACGCACAATATTCCGCAGCTTCTGCGGTTTTTCGGCGCGGCAGTGTCCGGCGTACGTCAGGCAAAATCTGGCGACGGCGTCGAGCGCCTTTTCGCCTATTCTGAAAGAAAGCCGGAGCGAACCGTCGCGGAGTTCTTCGCGTGTTTCTTCGGGATGAAAATGCTTTCGTTCGCGGATCCACTGCGCCTGATACGCATCGAAAAGTATCGAAACGGTCGTCATACGGCCGCCGCGCGTCATTGAAAAACCGCGTTTCATATAATCTTCGGCGGCCCAATCATCACGGCGGTCGAAATATTTGCCGGTCACTTTTACATTAGACATTCGCCCGACGTGAAAATCACGATAATCGCGGCGACCCTGGTCGAACGAACTCGCGTACCAATCGCCCGCGAAATTCTGGAGCAGATAAACGTCCGCTATTCGGTGAGTTTTTTCGCGAGTGTGAGGCGAATAATAATCGAACTCGATCGTTTCCTGGCCGAGCGACGCTCCGGCGATAAGCCGCAGCGTTTCCGGATCGGCGTTCAGGTAAGGCGCGTTCTGAAAATGGACGTTGTCGCCGAGAAGCGAAAGATCGGTCGAAACCTGTTCCGGCAGCAGCGACGCGATCTTTGCAAGCGATGTTTTTAGCTGAAGTGCTTGCGAATTTTGGCCGGTCATTTTCAGCGCGTTTTCCGCGATAAAGAACGAAAGAATGTCGCCTTCGGTCAGATTTTTCAGCGGCAACGCCCAGCCTTCGATCGTGTAGTAAAAGCCTTTTTTGCGTCGGTCGAACCCGAGCGGCGCGTTCATTTCGTCCCGCAGAACGGCAATGTCGCGCTTCACCGTCCGCTCCGTCACTTCCAATATCTCCGCCAGTTTCGCGACCGACGGAAACTTACCCGCCGCAACCTCGCGGTGTATCCGCGAAACCCGCGCAAGAGCCCGCATATAAACTCGTGAACTATTTTTCATACCGTGGGAATTCTAACACGCCGCAGTGACACCCAATGTCACCGAACACTTTTTTTCGGAATTTCTCGTTCCGCCCGTAAGGTCCATGAAACGGTTAGTTACGCTCGTGGAACTTCGCCTACGTCAAACAACAGCGTACAACGGTGTGAATAGAAAGAAATATGTAACGATCGCAAGAATAATAAAAGCCGTGATCGATTTCCGGCTTCGATATGCATACACCCCGAGAATCGCAGATATGAGCCAACTTATCAGCCCTGTCCAAACAAGCAAGACGGCGACACGCATATCCTGAAAGACAAAATGCCATTTTGTGTATAGGATCGAGCACAACGAAATGATAGCTGCCGCCAAACTCAAATACGCGATCAATGGTTTTCGGTTGTGAACATTCATACGCATAACTCAGGACGTGCCGAACCGCGGGAAACGGTCGATCGATAATTTATACGGCCACTCGCGGCTATAGGCTTTCCCAAAGGAATCGGATCGGGATAGCGTACATGTTCTCTCCGAAGCCAATGCTCGTTTCGCCATCATAGAGGATCACGCCCTTCACAAATCGACTTCCCGCATAGGCTTTCAATTGTCGCAGCCCGGAAAAATCTCTCGCTGTAACCGTAGACGATGCTTTTATCTCAACACCAACCAATTGACTCGCACTGCGCTCAATGACAATATCGACTTCTTTTTTATCGCGGGTTCGATAATGATAGAACTTGAAGTCTTCCTCATACCAAGAAGCCTCCCGTCGAAGTTCCTGATAAACAAATGTCTCAAGCATTTGACCGAAAATTGCCCGGTCTTCGTAAAGAGACTCCGACGTCATTCCGAGTAGCGAAGATGCGATTCCTGTGTCGTTGAGATATAGTTTAGGTGTCTTTACCATTCTGCTGATCCGGTTCGTATGCCATGGCTGAAGTTCATCAAGCAGGAATATATTCTCAAGAAGCGTGAGATAATCGCGAATTGTTTGACGGCTAACCTTGAACGGGCCGGCAAGTTCAGAAACATTCAGCAAGTGGGCAGTTTGGGACGCCGCGTATGACAGCAGCCTCGGAAGGATGTCGAAAGAAGAGATCTTTGCCAGATTTTGTATGTCCTTTCGGATCTGCGTTTCTATATAATCGCGATACCATGCGGCCCGCCGATGCTCGCTGGTCCGTTCGATCGCCGGCGGATATCCTCCAAGACTCATACGGTATGCTAACTGGTTTCCCATACGCTCGGTTTTTTTAATTCGGACGTCCTCATTGAAAAGGATCTCTATAAAACGCGACCGTTTTTTCTCGATCTCACTTTGAGCCAATGGGTGAAGCCGAACGATCTCAATTCGTCCGGAGAGCGATTCGCCTAAGGCGGGAACCAAGAACACATTCGCGGAACCCGTGAGAAGGAAACGTCCCGGTTTTCGGTCGCGATCTATTTCAGATTTAATAGCCCTGAACAATTCGGGCGCATGCTGAACCTCATCGAGTATTGTTCGCTCGGGCAGGTCGGCGACGAATCCTTGCGGGTCGGCTTTCGCGGCCGCTAGGATGTTATTGTCATCAAAGGTTAAATAAGTAAACCCAAGCGGCTTTCCTAACGATTGTGCAAGCGTGGTTTTACCGCACTGCCGCGGCCCATGAAGCAACACTGCCGGCGAATCACTTAATGCCGCCTCCAACTTTGTCACGGCAAATCTCGGATATTTCAGATTATCCGCCATATATGCGGATTGTAAGGCCACTTTGCGGCTGATTGCAAGTCTAGACCTCGGCTGATTGCTAGTTTATACTGCGGCTGATTGCAAGTTTATACTGCGGCTGATCGTAACTCTGACTGCTTATCCCATGTATTTTCTTTACTTTACAGTCATTCGTTATTTTGTCATTTCTGACGCTCGAATGATACACTTTCCTGTCGTCAAATTTAGAAAATAACGAAGAA
>CBFGSN010000070.1:0-13439 GCA_965651435.1 uncultured bacterium
TGTTCAAACATATTAGATTCTCTGCTTAGGGAATGGATACGGTGCTATTTAAGCAGAAAAGAACCATTTGAACAATTTATGGAGCCGAATTTTTTACATCTTCGCGAACCTGACGATGCTGCGGCAAAAATCTTGCCGCGACCCGTGCGCCGTCGTCGTTATCCATGAACCTTATCGCGTTTATCAGATCTTCCGCGTCGCCCGTGATAAGCAGAGCGCTTCGGCCGCGCGTCAGATACGCCCAAAGCCACGAACCGAGCACCGAGATGCGGTTCCGGAATCCGATCAGGAACATTATGTGCACCATCAGCCAAAGCATCCAGGCAATGACGCCGCGAAAACGCCAGCCTTTCAGATCGGCGATCGCTTTACTCTTTCCGATCGTCGCCATCGAACCTTTATCCGTGTACACAAAATCTTTCCTCGGACGGTTCTTTAGATCGCCGAGAATGTTCTTGGCGGTCTGTTTACCCATCTGCATCGCAGCGGGCGAAACTCCGGGAACCGGCGTTCCGTCCTGCTGTTTTATCGACGCCATGTCGCCGATCACGAAAACGTTCGGGTCGCCGGGAATGCTCAGGTCCGGTTCGACGAAAATACGACCCGCTTTGTCCGTTTCAACGTTCAGCGTTTTGCCGAGCGGTGACGCCGCTACGCCGGTCGCCCAAAGAACGACGTCGCATTCGTACCATTCGTCGCCGACCTTTACGCGGCCATTGTCGATCTCTTTTACAAAACTATTCAGGTGAACTTCGACGCCGATGTCTTCGAGCTGCTCTTTTGCGCTTTCGGAGAGCGATCTGTCAAAAGTTCCGAGCACGCGGTCAGAGCCCTCGAACAAAAGAACGCGAGCCTTTGTCGTGTCGATCAGTTCGAAATCGTCCGCCAAAACTTTTCGTGTAATGTCGGCTATCGCACCGGCTAGCTCGACGCCGGTCGGGCCGGCTCCGACAACCACGAACGTGATCGGTTCGTGCCTGCCGGTCAGATACGCTTGGCGTTCCGCATATTCGAACGCCAGCAAAATGCGCCGCCGCATTTCGACCGCATCTTCGATAGTTTTCAATCCGGGTGCCGAGGTTTCCCAGGCGTCATTGCCGAAATAAGAATGACGGGCACCGGCCGCGACTATCAGATAATCGTAAGGAATTCGAATGCCGGTTTCGAGCCGAATCGTTTTCGTGTCACGTTCGATGGCATCAACCTCGCCCATGACGACCTCGATATTTTTGTATTTATAAAGAATACGGCGAATCGGCGATGCGATCTCACCCGGCGAAAG
Organism: uncultured bacterium; assembly: GCA_965651435.1. Lineage (GTDB taxonomy): Bacteria > Acidobacteriota > Blastocatellia > Pyrinomonadales > Pyrinomonadaceae > OLB17. Next base: position 1,283 of record CBFGSN010000070.1, read on the forward strand.
TACGGCGGTCGCGACTTGGTAAAGAAGCGGTTGAAAAGTGTGGTGATTTTTTCGGTCAATAAGAATAACGTCGCAGTTTGTTCTACCCAGAGCCTTTGCAGCGGAAAGTCCGCCGAATCCGCCGCCGATGATAACAACTTTTGGTCTGTCCGCCATATAAGCTCCGCTTGTTAATCTTTCATTCCATATATAATGAACGCTAATGCCACCGGCTATGTTCCGATATATTTTGCGTAAACCGAACGCGCCGCCGTAATATCTTCCGTTCCTCTTATTATAGCCCTTCCGTCACGGAACACTGTAATTTCCATACCGTCGGCCGAAAAACGCAGAAGGTATTCGTTCTGTGCTACCGTTGTCAAAAATTTGATCCGGTCGGCAATGGCATCTAGATCGACGGGAGCGGCCGGCGGAGCGATCTGAACGGCGTCGCGTCCGCAAAGCACGGCGGAAAATTCGCTCCGTTCGGCGTCGAGAAATTCGTAAAGGCCGCGGCCGCATGCAATGCAGTCCGGTTCCCGTTCGCCGAGGGGAATTCTCGTGTGGGTGTTTTCCCAAACGTCGATCTGGATCAGTGACCGGTGCATCGCCGGGCGGTTGCCGGTCAAAAATTTCAATGCTTCCGTGACCTGGATCGCCGAGATCGACGTGATTATCGGCAATATAACGCCGGCAGTGTCGCAGGTCGGTGCGGAACCGGCCGCAGGTATTTCTTCGAAAACGCATCGAAGACACGGCGTTTCACCCGGAAAGACGGTCATTGTCGTTCCGTAGCTCGAAACCGCCGCGCCGTATATCCACGGCTTTTTGTGTTTGACACAGGCATCATTCACCAAATAGCGGATCTGAAAGTTGTCGGTGCCGTCCAGGACAATGTCGCAGCCGTCAATGATCGACTCGACATTCGAATTGTTCACGTCCTCGATGACCGCTTCGACCGTTATGGAAGAATTTATCTCGGACAAACGACGCTTTGCGGCGGCAGCTTTCGGCACGCGGAAATTTGCGTCCGATTCGTCAAAAAGCGTCTGCCGGTGCAGATTCGACATCTCGACAAAATCCCGGTCCACTATTCGCAGAAACCCGATTCCCGCGCGGGCCAATGCCTCCGCATGCGCCGCGCCGAGAGCTCCGCAGCCGATCAATACAACGCGCGCGTCACGCAGCTTTTCCTGGCCATCGCGTCCGATCGGCTGAAAAAGCGTCTGGCGGTTATAGCGTTCTATTTCTGACATTAATTATTCTTCGAATAGTGAAAGAATGTCGCGCGAACTGTGCAGAAGCCTTATAAATTCTATTCTTCCGCTACGGAGATCAACATCATAGAAGATCAAATATCTTTCGTAATGAGCTACGGGCCACATTCTAAGATTCTTAAATTTTGGATCCGCAAAATCTCTTGTTGCACCGATCTCAGGAAAACCGGCGATCCGCTCTAAACTCGCTTCAACCGAAGCAAGAAAAGCTGAGCCTGCGTCAAAGTCCTCTTCTGCGATGAAGACAAAACATTCCTCAAGGTCCCTCAAAGCCTGTGGACGTCGGAAAATACGAAAGCTCATTTTTTCTTCTTATTCTTTATTCGTTCAAGCCCACGTTTCTTAATTTCCTCAAAGTCGTCCCTTGTAAGCGGCGTGGCGTCTCCGCTCTCTAATCCCTCCAAAAGCAAAGCTTCCAACTTCTGTTGTTGCCGTTTCTGAAGGTAATCACGAACAAGATCTCTGAAGAATTCGCTCGTATTTCCATAGCCTTCGGACGCAACAACTTCTTCGACCTTTAATTTGAGCGAGTCTGGTATGGAGATATTTATTGTTGCAGTTGCCATAGTTTCACCCCATTTACAGATTATCAAAATGCCAACTGTTGTCAACAAATGTCAATGCTTCACTCAAAGAATATCTTTAGAATACCACCGAGCACCGAACTTGAATCGCCGTTTTCGAAACGTCCGCCGCCGGAGCGACTTTCCATACGTGCCATTCGGCGTTGGTCGTCGCGGAGTTTTCTTCGTTCGTCCTCGAGAGCGATCTTTTCTTTTTCACGTTGAAGCGTCAGGCCGCCTTTGTTGATGAAATCGATAATTTTTGGAAGTTCGTCGGCGTCGAACCAAACGCCGTGGTCGCGGCACATATCGATGATCACGCCTGAACTTCTGGCAAAATTGCTGCGGTTCATCAACTGTGAACAGTCCGGACACGGCACGTAACTGATAGATGACGGATGAACGCTCGGATGAGCGTCGCTGCGGATGAATGTGAGGACGGCCGATTGTTCTTCGCGGCTTGCGCAGATATTTTCGAATGTCGCCGAGCTCGTCCAAAATCCGCCGCATTTTGTACATTCGCGAATACTGTTCGACCCGATAGTCAGGAATTCCAGATCGATCTTACATCGCGGACAGCTTCCGGCGGCTATATCATTTGAGCCCGCGACCGGCATCGCCGGAGCTCCGCAATGTCCGCAAAATTTGTTGCCGATGAACATCAGATTCAGACATTTTTCGCAGCCGATGGTTTTCAGGCGCGATCTGCAGTATTCACACTGCGTTTTATCGCTCGAAACGCCGCTGCCGCAATTCGGGCAATTTAATGCTTGGATCTTCATAGTTTCAAATGGCGGACCGCGGCCGCCTTCATAACATCGACCGGAGCGGTTCGCGACGTCCAGATCTTGTATTGTGCCGCGGCTTGCGCGACCAGCATTTCCAGTCCTCCGATCGTATTTGCGCCGCTTTCTTCGGCGTATTTCATTAGCAAGGTTTGCTTAGGGTTGTAGGTCAAGTCGTAAACGATACCGACGCCCGAAAGAGATTTTTTCGAAACGGGCGAGAGATCTTCCATTTCGCCCTTTGTGCCGAGCGGCGTCGCATTTACCAAAATGTCGAACGAGCCAAAATTCGTGTCGGCGTCTAATACCCGGCCATCGATCCCAATTTCCGAACCGAACGCCGCAGCTTTTTGCTCGTCGCGTGCGAAAACTGTCACTTCCGCGTTTTCTTTGAGTAATGCATAAACACACGCCCGTGCGGCACCACCTGCGCCGATGACCGCGACGCGTTTTTCGCTGAGGTCGGTGACAGCATTTTTCAGCGGCGTGATGAAGCCCTCGGCGTCGGTATTGAATCCGGAAAGCGTTCCGTCAATTTCAATGCGAACCGTATTGACCGCGCCGATCTGCCGTGCGGTTTCGTCGAGGCCGTCGATATGTTTCAGAATGCTCTGTTTGTGCGGATTCGTCACGGCAAAACCCTCGAAATTCAGATCTATCTTCCGCGTATCTTTCTGCACCATCTGTTCGATAAATGAGTCGAGGTCGCGGATCTGAAGCGGCACGAAAACAGCGTTCGCCTTGTCGTTCGCGAATGCCGAATTGTGCAGCCGCGGCGACATAGAATAGCTCGTGTCGCCGGCTATCACACCGTAAACATCGGTTTTTCGGTCGAGTTCCTTCACGCGGTAAAGCGACACAAGGTCTTCGGCAGAGAGCTGTCCCGGGGCCGTTTCCTCGCCTTCGCCAAACGCCGCGTAAGTTAGTGGTGAACCGTATGCTCCGCCGAGTATCCGTGTAATTTTCCCGGACTCGCCCATCGCGATCGCGATAACGCGGCGTCCGTCCGCCGCGGCTTTGTCGAGCAGTTGGAACGCGGGTATCGCGTCGGTTATGTCATCCGCTTTGTATGCGATCTTTAATATTTCATCAGCCGAAGCAGTGGAATATAAGCCGTCCAAATTTCCGGGCACGGCCGCAAAGTCATGATGCGACCTTATGATGTTGCACGACGGCGGCCATTCGAGCGCCGGGATAAGGTCGAATTCGTTGTCGTACCAAACATCTTCGGGTTCGTGCGGATACTGAGTGAAAACGGCCATCCAGAAACCTATCCGCTGGCGCAGTTCGACTTCGGCCTGACCGCCTTCGGAAACCGGACGCAGCGTCAGCAGCAGAGTTTTGTTTGAAGCGAGTTTTTCGAAGAGCTCCGGCAGTTCCGCGGGCGGAAGCGAATCGGCTCTTACCTCGATGATGTCCGCCACAGACTCAGCCGCGCGGATCTTTCCGAGCATTTCTCCGACACTATTTGCCGCGGCGGATATACATACCTTGCCGTTGTTCATAGATTTGATCGGTTAAGTTTCTCTTCCCGGGTCGGGAGTTTTGGGATGAAGCTGAACGCGGAGATCATGCAGGCAACAACCGCGACCGCACACGCAACTATCACACGAGTGTCGCCGCCCTGTTCGACCGCGATGGCGATCGCGGCCCAGGCGATGCCGGCCGGGAAAAAATAATCTGCAAAAACGACGCGAAAGAAAACCCCGGCCGCACTGGCGATCAGGATCAGGATGGCTCCGACGGTATTCGAGATAGGTGATCCGATGCTGGCGAAATATATCGCAAGATTTACGAGCATCGCGGCCGTTATCCAACCCAAATATAATCCGAAAGGCGCCCGTGCGGCAGCATAATCGCCGGCAGAACGTGTGTCTCGCGACCTAAGGTCCAGAAGGAAAAGCGTCACCCAGAGCAGAGCGATAATTATCAGTGCGACGCCGGTTCGCCCTCTGATCCAAAAGAAGAGCCAGCCGCAGTTCAGCACACAGCTAAAAATGTAAAGTGAGCGGTATGAGCGAAAATGTGTTAGATTATTACCGACGGCCTGATAAATGCTGAAAACCAGCAGCCCTAAGTAGATCAGCGACCAAATACTAAAAGCGAACCCGGCGGGTGTTATCGGCGTCGGATATATGTTGGAAACTGCGGCGACGGAAACGCCCAGGCGGCCTGTGGCTGCCATAAAGTTTACGACCAGCATGCCGATGGTCGCGAGTATCACAAGGATGGCCCGAGTTAATTCCGTTCGTGATCCGGTTTCTGACATAGGCCAATTATATCAGGCTTTTGCGTTTCGGTTCCTTGGTGGTAAACGTTTTCGTGCGAGATGCACGTAAAAGGGTATTCGGAGAACAGGTTTAGCCGAAAATATGCTGTATTTTTAGGGTTTCCGAGCATTTTGACCGATAGAATTCGTGGCACCCGTTTTGCCTATTATGTAAAGTGACGCACTTTCCTTCTTCCCCGATGCGTTATGGAATAAAAGGAAGGTATGGATATAGAGATGAAAGTTTTAAGAAATTCTTTGTTAGCGATGATCGCGGTCCTTGGACTGTCGGTTGCGGCGTCGGCACAGAAAAAACCTCAGAAGCCGCCGCCAAAGCCTTCGCCGCCGGTCGTAAAGCCCGGCAAGCCTGAAAAACCGAAGCCGAAACCGCAAAAACCCTCGTATGCTTTTATGGATTCGGCGATAGTGATAGAACGCGAATATACAGCTTAATTCGAAATTGTGTTTAAAGGAAAAAGACGGCGCACTCGGCGTCGTCTTTTCTATTGCCTCTTACCGCTTCGGGCGTTCGTTGGCTTTCAGAACGCGTTTTCTGAGGCGGATCGCTTTCGGCGTGGCTTCGATGAGTTCGTCATCAGCGATGAATTCGAGCGCGCGTTCGAGCGACATATTGCGGAACGGCACGAGCCGCATGGCTTCGTCGGCGGACGTCGTGCGCATATTCGTGAGTTTTTTCTCCTTAATGGCGTTGACGTCCAGATCGACGGCACGGGCATTTTCGCCGACTATCATTCCTTCGTAAACTTTTGTCCCCGGTCCGATGAACAGCGTTCCGCGTTCCTGCAGGTTATAAAGTGAATAGGTCGTCGATTCGCCCATGCGGTCGGCGACCAGCGAACCTGTCGAACGGTTCTTCAATTCGCCCGACCATTTATCGAAACGCAGGAATATCGTGTTCAAAAGTCCGGTGCCCTTTGTTTCGGTCAAAAATTCGCCGCGAAAACCGATCAGGCCGCGCGACGGAACTTCGTATTCGAGCCTTACGCGGCCCGAACCGTTGTTGATCATTTTTGTCATTTGACCCTTGCGGCGGCCGAGCGCTTCGGTCACGACGCCGATGAATTCTTCGGGCACGTCGATGACGACCTGTTCAAAGGGTTCAAGCGTTTCACCGGTCGTTTCGTCCTTTTGCGTGATGACCTCGGGTTTGGAAACCTGCACCTCGTAATTTTCGCGGCGCATCATTTCGATAAGGATCGCGAGCTGGAGTTCGCCGCGGCCCGATACTTTGAATTGGTCGGGCGAATCGGTCGGTGTGACGCGAAGAGCGACGTTGCCGAGCAGCTCGCGTTCGAGCCGTTCTTTGATCTGACGCGAGGTCACGAATTTTCCGTCGATGCCGGAAAACGGCGACGTATTAACGCCGAAGATCATGGAGATCGTCGGTTCATCGACGGCGATGACCGGCAGCGGCTGCGGGTCGTCGGCAAGCGTGATCGTTTCGCCTATGTTGATATCGTCAAATCCGGCAAGAGCGACGATCTCGCCGACGCCGGCCGAATCCACGCTGACGCGTTCGAGGCCTTCGAAAACGAAAAGCTCTTTCACGCGTGTCTTTTGGATGGAACCGTCGCGTTTCGAAACAGCGACTTCCTGATTTTTACTGATCTCGCCGGAGAACATACGGCCGATCGCGAGCCGGCCGACGAATGCGTTGTAATCGATATTTGCGACCAGAAGCTGCAGCGAATTTTCGCGAAGTTCCGTTGGTGCCGGGATCGTCTCTATTACCTGGTCAAATAGCGGGCTGAGGTTTTTGCTTTCGTCGGTGAGTTCTTTTTTGGCGATGCCGTCACGCGAGATCGAGTAAAGTATCGGGAATTCGATCTGTTCGTCGTCGGCGCCTAGGTCGATGAAAAGGTCGTATATCTCGTTGACCACTTCGTCAGGGCGTGCGTCCTGGCGGTCGATCTTGTTGACCAATGCGATGCACGGCAGACGAAGCTCGAGCGCTTTGCGAAGAACAAAACGCGTTTGCGGCAGGCAGCCTTCGGCCGAATCGACCAGCAGAACGATGCCGTCAACCATTTTCAGGACGCGTTCGACCTCACCGCCGAAATCGGCGTGGCCGGGCGTATCGACGATGTTTATTTTGTAATCGCCGTAACGCACCGCCGTATTTTTCGCCATGATGGTGATGCCGCGTTCGCGTTCCAGATCCATCGAATCCATTACGCGTTCGACGACTGCCTCATTATCGCGGAAAGTTCCCGATTGCCGCAGCATCGCGTCCACGAGCGTGGTTTTGCCGTGGTCAACGTGGGCAATGATGGCGATGTTTCTGATCTTTTCGTTCGTTACCATTTCGATCTCCGTCCAATAAGCAAACGAAAATAATGACGGATTGGGAGGCAAAACGCAATGCTTTAAATAAAAAAAGGCCGCGCAAAATGCGAACGGCCGTTGTTTGGAATTTTGTTAGGTTACGCAGCAGGCGAAGTTTCGGGCGACGGGCTTGCGTTCGGAGCTGCCGTCGGTTCAGGCTCGGCACTCGGCTCGGGTGTAGGTGCCGGAGCTTTCGAACACACGAGATCGCCGGATACGATCGGACGCTCATCATCTACGACACGGACGCGGTCACCTTCGTCCAAAGATTTACTGATAGTAAATGACATCTCGGCCGCTCCGTCTTTCAATGCGGGAAGCGAACCGGCTTCGTCGCCGTCGGCTTCGACCTTCAGCGAAGTTCCGTCATCCAGCTTTACCGAGGAAACTTTAACTTTAAGTTGTTTTGTCTTTGCGTTGAAAACGGCCTCACCTTTCGGAAAAACATTGTTCAGCGTCCAACCGGTTAGGTTTGCGGTCATTGCTCCCGACGTACATTGTGCGGGTTCGGAGATGATCTCATTTGCGTGGGTCTGATCGTCGCTAAGTGTTATCAACAATAATGCGGAGAAGGCAAGCACCGCCGCAGCCGCAATGCGTGAAATATGCGAGTTCATCGTTCCTCCTAGAATAAAAATTTAATATTGACGTGAATATTTCAGTAGAAATTTTCCAAAAAAATTATATCAGTGTTGTCAAATCCAAAAGAAAAAGCCGGGCATTTTGCGTCCCGGCTTTGTTTGACCTCTATAGTTTTTCCTTGTTCACGACTAGGTTGTTCGTTACGCCGAATGCTCCTGACGTCCCGTTGGCAAGGACGTTCAACGCATCCGCATCGGCCCGCCTGGCTACATATCCCTCAAGCGAAACCTGACCGCGGTCAACGATGATCCTGACGGATGGCCTGCTCGAACTAACGTAACGTGCGAGTCCGCCGCGGTTCACGATCGAACGAAGCAGTTCGCGTCTGATCGAATTATCTAGGCCGCTGGCCGGAAGGATCTCGATGTTGTTCACAACGTTTTCCACACCAGGCAGGTCTTCGACAATGTTTTCGGCCATGCTTTTGTTCATGCCGTTAAGCACCTTGCCGTTCAGATAAACGGTGTTTCCCTGAATATCGAACGAAATGTGGTCAAATACCTCATAATACGGCATGTTCAGGATCTTCTTTTCGATCTGAACCGAAAGCGGCCGCGGGTCATTTGAATTTGACTGCGCATTCGCGCCAATGAACGAGACGGCCAAAACAGCCGCCAAAAGTACGATTTTTTTGCTGAATAATTTCATTTCTACGCCTCCACAACAGGCAATATCGGGTTATTTCGCCCGACATTCATTGGATGGAAAAAGCGAAAAAAAGGATGCAAATTTTCTCAATTTTTATACGGAAAACTGGCGTATCGCCTCGTAAAGAACGATGCCTGCGCTAGTTGCGAGGTTCAGGCTGCGGACATTCGGGTTCGGCATAGGTATCGTCAGGCATTCGTTCGGATTTGCGTCCAGGAGTTCCGTCGGCAGGCCGCGAGTTTCCGGCCCGAAAACGAGGCAATCGCCGTCCGCAAAACGCCACTCGGTATAAGGTCTTTGTGCTTTTGTCGTCAGATAAACAAAACGCGACTCGGGCAGAGCGGCGTAAAGCGAATCAAGATCAATGTGGCGCGAGAGTTTCACCTCGTTCCAATAATCGAGCCCGGCACGTTTCAGCGTCCGGTCATCCATTCGAAAACCGGTCGGGCCGACGACGTGCAGAGCCGTCCCGGTCGCGGCGCAAAGCCGCGCGATGTTGCCGGTGTTAGGCGGAATTTCCGGTTCGAACAGCGCGATGTGAAGCATTTCCAAGGATGATTCTATCTTTCCGGCATCCTCAGCACAAAATCACTGCATGCATCTTTTGCGTTCGGAAAAACATCAACTAATGTTGAAATGCTTCGCATTTTAATGCCGATAAGTATTCATTATGTTACAATCCGCTATTGCGAATTTTGCGATTTCCCTAAGGAGAGGATCATTTGTGTCTTTGCGTTCAAAATATTTGATATTCACTGCTTTTTTCGTGCTGTCGTTGGCGGCGTTCGCGACGGCCCAGTCCGACGATGGCGAACAGGCCGAAGTTAAAGCGACCCCCACGCCCGCTCCGCTGACGGCGGAAAACGGTTCGAAAGAAGGTCAGGGGAATTTCACGGCGGAACAGATCGTCGAACAGAGCATTTTTGTTTACGCATTTCCCGGCGGACGCGCCCGACTCGATCAAATTCGCAAAACGACATCCGAACGCGGAAAGCTAAAGATGATAAACGCCGAAGGGAAGTTTGATACGGCTTCATATCTGCTTTGGGCGATCCGCGGTGAAAATTCGGCATCGGAAAAGATCCGGCTCGACCAGCAATATCCGACCGCAACTTATTCGCTTGTCAGCGATGAGAAAGGTGTTTTCGGTATATACAACAATTCGGTTTTTGTTCCGCGCGAAGATGCCGTAAAAGCTTTTGAAAACCGCACTGTCCACGGCATTGAGGCATATCTTCGGTACAAAGAGAACGGTTCGACGCTCGAACTCGCGGGACGTGAGAAACGGCTCGGCGTCGAATTTTACCAGATCGACGTCACGGATAAACAGGGCCGAAAAACGCGGTTTTTGGTGAGCGTTAAAAGCTTTCGCATAATGATGCTCGAATATGAGGACGGCGGTACCAAATATCTAAGAAAATTCTACGATTACAACTACGCACAAGGAACACTCGTTCCCTACCACAGTGTCCTTTATGTAGATGACAAGATCGTCGAAGAGATCGAGGTTAATTCGATCGTGTTCGGTCAAAAGGTCGAAGAGACGCTGTTTGCTCGAAGGGAAAGCTAGTCTCGGCAGATGAGCAAAAAATTCCTGACCTACGATTCATCGACATCGCTTGCGGAGCAACGAAGGTGCTTCGATGTGTATTGGAACTATTTGGACCGAATGAAGGACGTTTTCCCGCCGCGGGCTTTTGAGTTTGCGACTGCCGCTTGGCACTGGAACGGGGAAGATCCGAGATGTCCTCACGATGCGTGGCTTGAGAAGCTTGAGATAACAGAAGAATCCATCGAACCGGCGGGTTCTAAACGAAATTTGCTTATAAAGGCAAAATTTCTGGGTGCCTACCATGATGGAATATTTACAATTACCTATCATGATGTTCGGGAATATGTGCTTAGTAACGAGCCTCTAAAATACCCGGTAAACCCGGGGAACGGTCACGGCGATTGGCTGCTTGATGAAGTCTATTTGGATGACGATGATTTAGTTGTTCACGACATCGAGTTTGCAAACAATGCCCGATGGACGATCTACTGCGGCGAGCTTGAACACGAATGGTTTCCTTTTCCTGATTGACGGTCTGTTGAGCTTAAACTGATCGGACGATCCTAACGTTTACACACAATTTGCAACTTTTCGGCCGCCTTTGCGTGATTCAACGTAAAGGCGGCTGTTGTTAGAAAAGGGCAACTGTTGTAAAACGTATGAGTGTATGGAGCGAGAAAAGACCGGACGGATTTCGGCAAAGGAGGTTTGCTGAGATCAAATGTCTGAAAATCGACCGACGGACCACGAACTCATCGCCGCCACAAAGAACGGCGACGAATCGGCGTTTGAAGAGATCATGCGCCGGTACAGCAGTCCGATCACGAACTATCTTTACCGGTTTTTGAACGACCGCGAAGAAGCCGTCGATCTGGCTCAGGAAACGTTTGTTCGGGTTTATTATGCCGTCGATCGGTACAACACGGATTATGCTTTTTCGACGTATATTTACCGGATCGCGACGAACCTTGCGATAACGGAAACGCGAAAGCGGAAAAGGCGAAAGCTGTTGTCGCTGACCGGTCTTTTTCAAAGCGACGCGGACGAGGCAAAGGAATTTGAAATAGCTGACGAACGGCAACTCCAGGACGAAGGGTTCGAGGCCGAGGAACGCGGCAAAATGATAGAAAGCGCGATCGCGTCGCTGCCGGAAAAATACAGGCTGCCGATAATTTTACGCGACGTGCAGGAACACAGTTACGAAGAGGTCGCGAATATACTTGGGCTCGGGCTGGGCACAACAAAATCGCGGATCAGCCGTGCAAGGGGTTTATTGAGGGCAAAGCTGGAAGGGCAATTTCCCGCTCTGGAATAGGTTTTAGATGAACGAAGACGAAAAAATTTCAGGATTATTACGCGGATTGGAAAAGATCGACGCACCGCCGGATTTTGCATTTCGCGTGAAGGCGCGTATCGCGTCAGGCCGACCGGCTCAATCGAGCAGCGGCGTGCTTACTTTTCTTAAATACGCGGCCCCTGTTGCCGCGCTTGTGCTTTTCGGCGCGTTCATCTTTGTTCAGACAAACCTGATGTACGATGCGGCCGCGGTGCCGCCTGTCGCTGCGAACGAAATGGCGTTACCCGTGGAACAGACGACGGACGATGCGTCGAAGCCGGACTTTGCCGCGATCGAAACTTCGGACGAAATCATTTCTAATTCAAATTCGCCCGGAACAACGGGCGAGCTAGCCAAGGCAAACACAAAAACCGAGATACTTCGGCAGGACGCCGATTCCGACGGCGGGTCGTACGATTCGGCCAGCAGCGACCCGCGCGATTCGATAATGCCGCGCGGAATACCGAACCCGCTGGCCGCAAGTACGCCGCCGGTGAATATGGAGAAAGGTTCGTTCAAGGTCGCGGATGTTCTTTCGCAGATCGGCATCGCGGCAAAACAGGCGGCTTCGGGTGATTGGTCGGCGGACGATGTAAAAAGCGGAAGCATCGCGGAACGCGCCGGCGTAAAGAAAGGCGATGTTATTCGGGCGATCGGCGAAACACGGATAAAAGGCCAAACCGAGATCCGGGGAAGGTTCAGCGCGAAAAGCGTGACCGTCGTTCGCGGCGGAGCGGTCAGCGTTCTCGAACTTCGATAA
>CBFGSN010000071.1:0-13405 GCA_965651435.1 uncultured bacterium
GTAAATGAAAAGGCCGTCGATACCGCCGAAGAAACGACCGACCTTCTGAAAAAATGGTTCGACAAAGGCAAGCTCGTAAAACCTGTCGAAACCGTCGTTGCGGACAAAGATTCCGACATTCTCGAAGCATTTACCGATTGGGTCATCGGCGAAGGAGCCGAAGGCATCGTCGTGCGGCACGACCGCGCCGGTTGGTACAAAGTAAAACTCCGCCATAATATCGATGCCGCGATAATCGGTTTTTCCGAAGGCATCGACGACAGAAAAGGAATGCTCCACGACCTGTTGGTTGCGCTCGTCCGCGACGACGGAACGTTTCACGAATTCGCGCGTGTCGGCGGCGGATATTCGGACGAAGACCGGCGGGCTATAGTTACGAAGCTCAAGAAAACGGTCGTGCCGTCGGATTATGTCGCCGTCAATAATGATTACGTCGCCTATGAAATGGTCAAGCCCGGGCCGGTGATCGAACTTTCGTGCCTGGATCTGGTGCCGCAGACGAGCAAAGGCGATCCGGTCAAACGAATGGTGCTGGATTGGGACGGCAAACGATACGTGCCGCTTTCGCGTATGCCGCTGGTTAGCGTGATCTCGCCGCAGTTCGTCCGGGTTCGCGACGATAAAGAAGCGAGTATCGACGATGCGAACATCCGTCAGATCACGGATCTCGCGAACGTTTCCGACACGAAAAAACCTGCGCGTGAGGACGAATCGCCGCCGAGCGAAGTGCTCGAACGCGTCGTTTACACAAAAGAAATGAAAGGAAACACAATGGTGCGAAAGCTCCTGTTGTGGAAAACGAACAAAGAAGAAACAGGCGAATTTCCGGCGTTCGTCATTTATCTGACGGATTTCAGCCCGAACAGAAAAACACCGCTCGAGCGCGATATACGCATCGCGAACGACGAAAAGAACGCCCGCCGATTGTTCGATGAAATGGCGGAAAAGAATTTTATCGGAGGTTGGGAAAAAGCCGGTAAATAATTATGGCTCAACCTTTTATCGAATTTGCCGGAAACAAACGGCTGCTTTGGATCGCACGCGAATGGCAGGATTATTCCGAACGGCTCGCCGAATGGGCGATGGAGCGGCTGGTTAACCGCCGTGACGTCTGGAGCCAATATACACTGAGCGGCGGCGAGGTCCGCGTTGTGATGCTGCCGATAAAAGAACGGCGGGCGAGCGGCACCGATATGGTGACGATCCAAAAACTGCAGCGGCATTTTGCAGGACGTTCGGTTTCGGATCTGATCGGGCTTCATTCCATCAGCGACACCGGAACGGCGAAATGGTTCGCGATCGACGTTGATCTTCATGACGAAAACGTCCCAAATGCGGACGAGATCGCACGTGCGAATCTCGATGCCGTGACCGCATGGGCCGAACGCGTCCGCGGAATGGGACTCGACCCGCTTTTATTCGACAGCAACGGAGCCGGCGGTTTTCATTTGTGGGTGTTGCTGGACGAAGCATATCCGATCGCGCCGGTCTATGACCTTGCCGACGCGATCCGTTCGGATTGGCATAAATTCGGGCTGGAGCGAAAGCCGGAGATCTTTCCGCCGAAACGCGAAGTTAAACCCGGCGACCTGCCCTACGGGCTGCGGCTGCCGGGCAGGCATCACACGCGGCATCATTATTCGCGTGTTTGGAATTTCGATCCGCTCGGCGAATTTCAGTGGCTCGAAGGGGGCGACGCCATCGAAGCGATGCTGGCGATACGTCCCGGACCGCTGCCGGATTTTAAGCCGGAACCGAAACCGGTCGTTCAAAAGAAAGGAAAACAGCGCGGTTCGCCGAAACCGCGCGTATGCCTGGACCTGGACGGCGTTCTCGCAAAATATACGACATGGAAGGGGCTCGACCACATCGGCGAACCGATTCCGGGCGCGCTCAAATTCGCCAAAAAGCTTGCGAAACACGCGGATATAGTTATTTTTACGTCGCGCTGTTCGCACGATGCCGGGACCGACCCCGACATGGTCGAACTGACACCGGGGCAAATGAGGATACGTGTCATAGATTGGCTGGAAAAACACAAATTCCCGTACACGGACGTTTATATCGGCCAGGGGAAACCGCGTGCGATGGCGTTCATCGACGACCGCGGTGTTTCCTGTTCTCCGCAAAGAGATGAAAATGCGTTTGACGAGGCGCTCGAAAAAACCGTCAAATTGATCAAACGGAAACCCTTCAGCGAATAACCCAACGTCCTGAAAAATATGGATTTTCGGTATGTTCGGCTTTTTGCTTTTGGGCCTTTAGCTGTATAATTCGTAAGTTTACGGCACTAGGGCTTTGGGCAACCTCGATATCTTTGTAAGAATCAAAGATTGAGTAAAAATCTACATTTGAAAGGCCGCCGTATATTATTTATTCTTACGTTTTATTATGTTCGAGCGGTTTCGGGATCATTTGTTTGGCGGATCTGACGCCGGTATTAATAGGAAATCATCTATGTTTAAATTCAGCGCAGCAGGACTTGCTTTATTTAGCCTTGCGTTTTTTGGGCTGCAGGTACCGACAAAAGCGGCCGTGTCCGCAAGTGTGCGGGCCGCCGCGGCACAGCAGATCGTCGAATCCGTCGATATCCAGGGAAACCGCCGATTACGAGATGAGGACCTATTCTTTTACATTAAGACACGCGCCGGTGACGTTTACGACCAGGCAACGCTCGAACGTGACCTTAAGGAGCTTCTCTCACTAAACTTTTTCGATAAATCCGCGACCAGAGTTTTTACGGAGCCGGGCGTCCGCGGCGGCGTCAACGTAATTTTTGAGGTCCGCGAATGGCCGATCATTCGTGATCTGCAATTCGAAGGAAACAAATCGCTGCCCGAATCGGATATTCTGAAAGCTTTTCGCGAGAAACGTGCCGGCATTTCGAAAGAAGCGGTTTACGATCCGGTAAAAGCCCGGAACGCCTCACGAATTCTCCGCGAACTGCTTGCCGAAAAAGGATATCCGAATGCAAAAATAAACATCAAGGAAGAGGAAGTTTCCGCAACCTCGATCGCGGTTACGTTCGATATCGATCAGGGGAACCGTTCACGCATCGTGAAGATCGAATTCGAAGGCAATGAACATTTTAAGGACAGTGAACTTCGCGGAGCGCTTCAGCTCGTGCAGCCGACCGGTTTGATCGCCCGCTTTAAGGGAACGGACATTCTACACCTTGAAAAACTCGAATACGACCTGCAGAAAAACGTTCGTTCATACATGTTCTCTGAGGGATATTTTCAGGCGCGCATCGGTGAACCCACGGTCGAGGGTCTTGGTGTAAAGCGCACAGGATATCTTCCGATCCCGCTTCCGTTCCTTTCATCGACGGACGATACGCTCAAGATAACGGTTCCGGTAAGCGAGGGAAAAGTTTTCCGTGTCGGCTCGTTAACGGTCGAGGGCAATTCCATATTTTCGGAACAGCAGATCCTCGGTGTCGTAGGCCTAAAACCGGGCGAGATAGCGGACGGAAAAAGGCTGCAAGAAGCGGTTTATGAAAACCTCAAGAAACTTTACGGTTCGCAGGGATTCGTGAACTATGTCGCGGATTTCGAACCCGAATTCAAGGACAACCCGACAAACCCGGACGAAGGCATAGTTGATATCACGATCAACATCACGGAAGGCCGGCAATTCGAACTTCACAGACTTGAATTCACGGGGAATACCTTTACGCGCGATAACGTGCTTCGTCGTGAATTTCTGATCAACGAAGGTGATATTTATAATCAAAATCTGCTTGAATATTCGATCGCACGCATTAACCAAACGCAGTATTTTGACCCGATCGACAAAGACCTGGACGTCGAAACGCGCACCGATGAAGAAAATGCGGACGTCGATCTAAATGTAAAAGTTCACGAAAAAGGACGCCAGCAGATCTCATTTAACGGCGGCCTGTCAGGTTTGGGCGGATCGTTCTTCGGGCTTCAATATTCGACGAACAACCTTGCAGGACGCGGCGAGGTTCTGTCAATAGCGGCCGGCGCGGGTAACCGTCAGCAAAATTTATCGATCACATATCAGGAACCGTATTTCCGCAACAGGCCAATATCTGTCGGCGTCACATTGTTTGCGTCCCGGTACCGATTCTTTGGCGAAGGAACGTTCCTTACACAAAACACCGATCTGATCGAAGATCTTCTTTATAATCCATATGCGTCGGTAACCACGGATTCGTCAAATCTGTTTACGCAATCGACCTACGGTGTGAATATCTTTGCGACCGCACCGCTTTCGGAGCTCTTCTTTCGGAAACGCAGATTTACGACATTTTCCCGTATCGGCCTTACATACCAGTTATCGTCAACGTCGATCCAAGATCCGGAGATAAACCAATCCGATGATCCGGCATCGAGGATCCCCGTGATCTACGAACAGCCCGGTATTTTGACCAGCCGTCTGATCGGTTCTTTCGTGTATGATACGCGGCAGCCCGCAGCGAACGGGATCGATACGAACGGCGGATCGCAGCTTTCGTTCTCCTTCGCCTTGGCCGGACTCGGCGGCGATGTTCGCACCTACCGCCCGGATATTTCATATTCGAAATTCATCCCGGTCCGAAGAAAGGATTCGAAAAATCCGGAAGTGTTCGCTTTTAGGATACAGGCCGGCACGATCGGCGCCTACGCGATGTCCGATAAGATCAGAAATGCAAATTCGATCACGTTCATTGGCGGAGTCCCGGCGTACGAACGCTACTATCTGGGCAGCGAGAACGACCTTCGCGGATACCAATATCGGGCCATCGGGCCTATCGCGCCATTCGACACGTATGTGACGACGCGGAATGTTTCCGTGGCAACTAACCCGACGGGAACTCCCATTGCACCGACGAACATCCCGCAGGAGCGGCTTGATGAGATCATGACCATCGGCCAACTGACAGGTTATGAAGGAGCAAACCCCGCGATCTTTTCGCGCAATTACCGCTTCATCGGCGGCGATACGCAGATACTTGGAAATTTCGAATACCGCATTCCGATCTTCGGCCCGGCTTCGCTCGCGGTCTTTGCCGACGTGGGCAGCGTTTTCAACCTCCGAAAAACCGATACTCAGATCATCAACAGCGAATTTCTTCAGGACGATGTTTTTCTCGGCGGTAAAAGATTGACGGCCCTCGGGCTGATAAATACGCCTGTTCTGGAAAGCAGCTTCGGCAGCCTGCTTTATTACCGCGGACGCATCATGACCAGAACGGATTACATCAACGAATTCTGCCGCGGCAACCGGCTCGGTTGTCCGACAAGCCTTTCGCCCGAGATCCAACAGCTCTACCTTCGCGGCGAGGTTCAGCAAAATTCACTTCTTCGTGTTCCGGATGCGACATTCGGCAAGATAGGTGATTTTCGCTCAAGCGTCGGTTTGGAGCTTCGCGTACAGGTTCCTGTGGTCAACGTTCCGTTCCGTTTGATCTATTACTACAACCCGAACGGCAAGTTCGGTTTCACCGAGGAACTTCCCGGCATCTATCTGCCAGGAAAGCGAAGCGGTTTAAGATTTACCGTCGGCCGTACGTTCTAATGGCTCATAAAGGCGTTGACATCGTCTTTCTGGTAACATAATATTGTCGTTCTTTTACCTTTCCGCGGATATGTAGGCAACATATTAGTGAGTTTTAGGTTCAAAGATATTACAAAGTTTAGTAAGCTTGTGCTGAGCAAGCCCAAGGAGTATTACAAAGAAAATGAAAAGAATTAGTTTAATTGCCGTTGCTTTTATTTTTACGGCGATTTTCGCGTTTGCCGCACATGCCCAGGCTCCGGCCGCCGGCGGAAAGTTCGGGTTGATCAATACGTATGCTTTTGCTGATGACAAAGGCGGGATAACCAGATACAAGAACGCCCTGAAAGCCCTCGAGAAAGAATTCGAGCCGGCAACCGCCAAGATCAAGACCATGGCAACGAAGTATCAGTCGCTTGGAACCGAGATCCAAAACGCGCGCAAGACCAATTCCGCCGTGCCGATCGACGAAAAAGCGCTTCAGGCCAAGATCGACGAATTTCAGCAGTTGGAACTTCAGATCAAACGTGAGCAAGAAGACCTAAAAGTAAAATACGACAAACGCTCACAGGTGATCCTCGGGCCGGTAATGGCTGACATATACAACGCTGTATCAGAATATGCGACAAAGAACGGCTATGCCGCGATACTCGACGGCGCAAAACTCGAAGAACAGAATATGCTGATCGGTTTTGATAAAAAGGCTGATGTCACGGACGATTTCATAAAGTTTTATAACGCCCGTCCGGCGCCTTCGGCAACCGCTTCGAAGCCGTAATAACCTTTTACGCTCTTGATCGGAAAAGTCAGTGGTCGGTTGAAGTTATCTTCTGCTGGTTTCTGACTTTTTCGTTTTTCGACACCCTATGACGATCTACGATTCTCAGGCAATACAAGAGATATTGCCGCATCGTTATCCTTTTCTTTTGGTTGACAAGGTCATCGAACTCGAACCGCGCGTCCGCATTGTCGGGATCAAGCAGGTGACCGCAAACGAACAGTTCTTTGTCGGCCATTTTCCCGGAGCTCCGGTAATGCCCGGCGTACTGCAGATCGAAGCTCTCGCACAGGTCGGTGCGATCCTTGCGCTGCGCGAATTCGAAGACCGCGATTCGAAGATCCCGTTCTTCAGCGGCATCCAGGATTGCCGCTTTCGCCGCCCGGTCGTTCCCGGCGATACGCTCGTGTTGGAGGTTACGGCCTTGCGTTCCGGCAGTAAAGTGCAGAAAATGAAAGGCGTCGCAACTGTTGACGGAAACGTTACGGCCGAAGCCGAGATAATGTGCGTTATCGGTGACCGCCCAAAGGAAAAAGGGGAAGTGTAAAATGGGAGACTTTCAAACTTCAGCTCAGCAGATCATTCTTTACAACGCCATCTTTGGTGCCGTGATCGGCGTCATTCCGCTCCTGCTAGGTATCTTCAAGCGGCGCGCTTTGCTTGGGCTCGCAGGGTTGGTCATTTCGACGATCGGCGGAGCTCTTGCGGGAATATTTCTCGCAATACCGGCGGTGATACTTTTCGTCTGGCTGATCCTTAGGCATCGTCCGAAGGCCGAAAGCGGTTCGGCCAACGACGGCGGTTTCTGATATGCCCACATCCATACATAAAACAGCGATCATCGACGACGACGCCGAGATCGGCGAAGGCTGCAGCGTAGGCCCATATTCGATCATCGGCGCCGGAGTTCGCTTGGCGAAAAATGTGGTCGTCGATTCGCATGTGGTGATCGACGGCGATACGTCGATCGGCGCCGGAACGCACGTATTCCCGTTCGTATCGATCGGCCTCGCGCCGCAAGATCTGAAGTTCGCGGGCGAAGCGACGGCGACCGAGATCGGCGAAAATAATCAGATACGCGAATTCGTAACGATCCACCGCGGCACTGCCGGCGGCGGCGGCCTTACAAAGATCGGCAGCGGAAACCTTTTGATGGCTCAATCGCACATCGCCCACGATTGCCGGGTTGGCGACGGCGTTATAATGGCGAATGCGGCGACTCTGGCCGGACACGTCGAGGTGGCCGACCGGGCAAGCGTCGGCGCATTTTCAGGCGTTCATCAATTCTGCCGCGTCGGCGTCGAAGCTTTCATCGGCGGATATTCGACCGTCGTTAAAGACGCTCCGCCGTACGCGATAATTCAGGGCAATCATGCAAAATGTTATGGACTCAACCGCATCGGGATGAAACGCCGCGGTTATTCCGAAGAAACGATCAGAGATCTGGGCCGCGCGTTCCACCTCCTGCTCTCATCAAAACTCAATACGTCGCAGGCCGTTGAGCGGATCAAAGAAGAGATCAGGGACTGCGCCGAGGTGGACATACTTGTCGATTTCATTGAAACTTCGAAACGCGGCGTGGTTAAATAAAAAGTAGACTATAATTCAATGACGGAAATTGAAGAGAAGGACAGAGCCGCCGTGCTTGCCGAATTCGGTAAACGCATACAACGCTGCTACGGATGTTTTATTGCATATCACCTAAAAGATATGTATTTGGGCGAGGACGTGACATGGTTCTGCGAAAATTGTAAGGACGATTCGATGTTCCATTTTGACGATTTCACACGCATAATGGACGTATCGAAACTGAAAGAAATATCCGAAGACGACCACCACCATTGATCCGTAAAAGTGAAAGCAATTCTTCACATCAATGAACCCGATGGGCCGCGCGAGGTCGCGGTCGATGACGAGGTGACTATCGGGCGCACTGACCTTTCGCAGATCGTCATAGACGACCCGGGACTTTCACGAAAAAACACGACGTTTTTTATCGACGGCAACGAACTTCTTGTCGTGGACGAATCCTCGCTGAACGGAACCTTCGTAAATGGCGTAAAAGCCGGAATTCGCCCGGAGGTCGTTCATGACGGCGATGTCATAAAAATTGGAAGTTACGTCGAGATCCGTGTCCGGATCGGCGGCGGAACGGCACGCAAACCGGCCGCGGAACAGCCAAAAGAGGACGTCGTTCAGGCCGCGGCCGCATCCACCCAAACCCCTGCTGCGGAACCTGCCGCAAAACAAACTCAGCCCAAACGCCGGAGCAAGGTTTCGCCGATGGTTCTGGTGGCGTCCGGTTTCATGACGTTCGCATTCATTCTGCTTGCGGCGGCGTTATATTTTTTACTGCGGCCTAAACAGACCGGGCCGATCTCGCTTCCGGATCCGCCGATCGCGACGCTCATTCCGGTTCGTGTGATCGATCCGCTCGGTGACGAAGACATTTCTAATGATGTCGACGACCTGATCGCTTCGTGGGAAACGGCGGAAGCCGAGATCGACGCGTCGAATGTCGCCGATATCAATGTTGATTCGGCCGATGCCGAGATCGCGGAACTTAATGTGACGTCAGAGTTTCTAGCCGAACAACAGCGAAAGGCCATGGAACCGCGGAACGGCCCGACCGGAATTCGACCTGCGGGTTTGAACGTGCCGGCGGAACTTCGGGGTGACGGTGTCATTAAGCAAAAAGCGAAACTGCGCGAGATGAAAGCCGCGGGCTACCAGCAGCCGCTTGATTTCGGCGATCTGGCGAAAATGCGGCTTGACCGAACGCTTATCGAAATGCCGATGGCGAAACAAAGCTTTTATCTGGATGTCGGCGGAAGCGCAACGAATCTGCCGTTCACTACTTTCGTGTTTAACCAACCGCCGCAGGAGATCGTTCCGGGCATGGAGAAATATCAGTACCTTTCAACGCTCGCGGATAATTTCGCCGGACAAAAATACGATCTGAACAACCCGGCCGATCGTAAGCAAATGCGCATGCGCCTGTTAAGAATGTTCCAGCCGCGCGCAAAAGGAATTCTGCAGGAACTTGCCGACGCATATCATCAAAAATTCGGACGGCCGCTTCGCGTAACGTCGCTGACGCGTTCAATGGATTACCAGGTGCTTCTCAACAAAGGAAACGCGAATTCATTCAATGTCCGAAGCGCAGCCGCATTGCCGCCGCATACATCGGGCTGTGCTTTCGACCTCGCGCGAAAGCACATGACCACCGAAGAGCAAAATTTCGTGATGCAGAAACTTGCGGAAATGGAAAGAGAAGGCAGGCTTGACGCGCTGATCGAATACGGCATCAATGCCTGCTTCCATGTCTTTATTTATGCCGACGGCATTCCGCCGAAAATGTAACTACGCACGAAGCCCGAGACCGCTTTCTGCCGGTTTCGGCAAAGCCGCACCGAACGCCGCCGCGATGAACGCCGGATCGGTAATTTCGCGGTAACGCGCCGTCTGTTCCTCGGTCATTACCTCAAGCATAAAGCGGCCGTCGACCCAAACTTCGATAAGTTGGAACAACCCGTTGTCACGGTTACACACCAGGTTGCGCCAGCCTTGTCGATCAGCGAGTTCGCGAACTTCATTGGCCGAAAGATGCGTGCTGATGTTCAAATGAACAGGTCCGAAGTCTTCGCTCACTTCGGTTCGAAGGAAACGCGCTTCGTTGTGTTCGGTCGGCGTCTCGATACTGAAATTTTCTTCGTCCGGCAAACCTTCGCCCGGTTTCAGGATCGTATTGGCCGGCAGAACTTCGACTCCGGAACCTTTTCCGTCGTTCGCAAGTACAATGAACGCACCTTCGGCAGGCGGAAACGGCAGCACCATCCCGTCCCAAAGCTTGGCAATAAATTCGGCCGTTTGCGTCGGATCTTCCACAGCAATAGAAATATGATTTATCATTAATAAAACTCCTGACGTATAAATTTCGGAACAATGTCCGACACAAATAACGCGAAAGATATTCGGAAAATCTATCGCTGAGACTTATGAAAAAGATACTTTTGATAATTTTCTGCGTCATCGCATTATTCTCTGTGACGGCCTACGGCCAGGAATTCGCGGTGGTTCATCCGGGCGTGGAGTTCGCACAGGCCGATAGGATGATCAGCGGAATGAACGTACGGATAAGTCTTTTGCGGCTTGATCCGGCAAAAGTGCGGATCGATGTCGTGCGGGCGATGGATACGTCGATCGGCGTGGAAAAGACATCTTCGATCGCGAAACGAAACGGCGCGGTTGCCGCAGTTAATGCCGGATTCTTTCGGCTCGACCGAAGCATTTTTGCCGGCGAAGACGTCGGCGTGCTGATGATCGACCGCGAACTCATCAGCGAAAGCACGAACGGCCGCATCGCGCTTTTGCTTTCAAATCGCGGAGATCGAACGTCGCTGAAATTTGGCCACATCAAAACATCCGTTGAAATTATCCTAGGCGGCGAAACATTTGCGCTTTCCGGCATCGACCGCGAAAGGAAGCAGGACGAAGTGATCCGATACACGCCGATGTTTCACAGAACGACGCTGACACATCCGGACGGCGCGGAGATAATTGTTCGGAATGGGAAGATCGCCGCGGTTCGTGACGGAATAGGAAGCAGTTTTATTCCGCCGGACGGCTTCGTCATTTCCCTCTCGGGCATAATGCGAGAAAAAGTTCTTCCGCATGCGAAGATCGGTGCATCGGTAACGACGCGAACGGAGCTTTTCGATGCCGTGACCGGCGAAACGATCGATGAAAAAGTCGAAGACATTGTCGCCGGTGTTCCGCGCCTTATCGCGAACGGAAAGATCGCGGTCACATGGGAACAGGAAGGGTCTTCGCGTGCCTTTGTCGAAACGCGGCATCCGCGAACGGCGGTTGCGAAACTGAAGGACGGAAAACTTTTGTTCATTGTTGCCGATGGCAGAAGCGAAACGAGCGGCGGCATCGGACTCAAAGACCTCGCGGCGTATCTTCTGGAACTCGGTGCGGTCGATGCAATGAACCTTGACGGCGGCGGTTCTTCGACGATGTATCTGGACGGCAAGGTCGTGAACCGGCCGTCGGACAAAGAAGGCGAACGAAAGGTCGGCGACGCCATCATTATATCGCTGCGGAAATGATCAGCCGTCGATGATTTCGCGAAGATATGCGGCGGCTTTTTCCGGATCGGTTCCCTCGGCGATCAGGCCGATGTAATTGTCCGGGCGAAGGACGATCTGAAACGGTTGATCGGTGCCGAAAATTTCGGCGACGTTCTCATTCAGCGGAAATGAATGCACATCGGCGAACGGCGATATTTCGCGCGTCTCAACGTTCGCGTTAGTAAAGAATGCTGCGTGAAACTTCGGTTCGTGAAAATTTTCGTAAATGCTTTTTCCGTCGATCTCGAACCATGGCATACGCGCGCCGGCATCTACATCAAAACTTCCATCCGCCTTGCTTAACGAACTTTTGTCATAGCTGATGCCGATCTGCGATATCAGTGGAAATATAAATTTACGAAACGCATCGATGTTAGTGATATAGCTCGCAATATGCGGCAGAATGTGCAGACGAAAGAAGGTCATGTACCATTCATCGCTTGCGGCAATGTCGAACATTCGGTCGGTGGTGTCGAGCAGCGAACGCGCGTTCGGCAGGCGTTCTTCGTTATACGTGTCGAGTAATTTTGGATCTGCTCCGTGTTTCAAAATGGCCGCGAATTTCCACGCGAGGTTGTATCCGTCCTGAATTCCTGTGTTCATTCCCTGCGCTCCGGCAGGTGTGTGAATGTGCGCGGAATCGCCGGCGAGGAAACACGGACCGCGCGAAAATGCGCCGACCGCGCGCGAATGAACTTTGTAAACCGAAAACCAATTTACCTGTGTGATATCAAAAACTAAATTCGTATCGTTTCGAATTTGTTCTTCGATCTCTTCGTAAAGAATTTCGCCTTCGTCTTTTTCAACGTCCTCGGGAAAAGTTCCGACGGCGCGCCAATTCTTTTCGCCGACCATCGGAAAGAATGCCGTCAATGTATTTTTGCCGAGATTTACGTGAAGCCAATCGGACGAATATTCCCAATCGATCTTTACATCGGCGACATAAAAAAGACGTTCGAATGTGCTGCCGCTGAGTTCGATGCCGAGCGTTTTGCGCACGATGCTGTGAGAGCCGTCGCATCCGACAATGTATTTCGCTTCGATGGTTTCTTTGGTTCCGTCGCCATTCGTGACGATTGCCGTAACGCCGTTCTCATCATACGAAAATTCGTCGAGCGTCGTGTTCCATCGAATGTCCTTTCCGTAAGATCGCAGACGATCGTAAAGTATCTGTTCGTGCTTACCTTGCTCCGCAACCAATAAAAATGGGTATGGAGAGAGCCCTCGGCCAAAATTGGTCAGGTCGATCTCACCGCAGACGCGGCCGTCCTCAACAAGCCGAACGCCGTTCGCTTTGGCTCCGGCATCGATAAGTTTTTGCGCAATGCCGATCTGTTCGTAGATCTCCAGCGTGCGCGCCTGAACACCGATCGCTTTCGAAAACGGAGTTGTCGTTTCCCTCTTTTCGATCGCAACAAACTCGATCCCAAAACGCGCAAGTTGACACGCGAGCGCGAGTCCGGTCGGTCCGGCACCGACGATCAAAATTTCAGTTCTCATAATTACTTCTCCGTTTGCGGCCACGCGCAAAAATGCAAAGCTCAACGCGCTGAACTTTTTTGTCCCGCGCCATTTTATAGAAAAACTTTTAGAAGAGAAATTATTTTTTGAGAAAAGCTTCGGAAAATTTTTAAAACTTTTTTCTAAAACCTTAAAAAAAAATAGCACTAAAATATGTTTTTGTGATACGTTAAGTAACGGTTACGAAAGCTTTACCAAAACTAACTTTAGGAATATTCAGGAAACTAAATATGGCAACTGCAAAGAAAACAACTGCGACCGCAAAAAAGGCGGCGCCGAAGGCGAAAGCCGCAACCGCAAAGAAGGCCGCACCGAAAGCTGCGGCAAAGAAAGCCGCGCCGAAGACGGCTGCTAAGAAAGCTGCTCCGAAAGCTGCTGCTAAAAAAGCTGCACCGAAGGCTGCCGCTAAAAAAGCTGCTCCGAAAGCCGCTGCTAAGAAGGCTGCTCCGAAAGCCGCTGCTAAAAA